>CAYMWC010000241.1:0-8908 GCA_964393695.1 uncultured Pleurocapsa sp. | reverse complement strand
AAGTAGGAAGTAGGAAGTAGTATTTCAAAAATGTCCTAACGTTTTTACGTATGGCTATATTGCTCAAATATACCAGTTTTTTAATTAACTTCAGAAAGTCAAAAGTCAAAAGTACCACAAGGGTATAACATCAAAAGTCAAAAGTTTAAATGCTTTATTACTTATTACTTATTACTTGCTCTGCGATCGCTGTTACTAAATCAGTTAAATTGACGGGTTTGGAGAGATATGCTTGAAAACCGACTGCGATCGCTTTTTCTTGATCTTCTTGTTGAGCAAAAGCACTTAGGGCGATCGCTTTTACTGGTTTATCTTGTTGGCTAGGTAATGCTCTTATTCTTTGCAATAGTTCATAGCCGTCCATTTCTGACATTCCAATATCGCTAATTAAGATATCGGGAGGGTTTTTGGAGACAATTGCCAGTGCTTCTGTTGCGGAAGTAACGGCGGTAACGATCGCTCCCTCTTGTGACAAAACAAAATCAACTAAATCGAGGTTGTCTGGTTGATCATCAACTACTAACGCCCGAATTCCCGATAAAGAACCAGAATCGATTGGTGGCTGTTGTACATCGCTTGTTGCTGGTAAATTAAACGATGTTGATTCTTGTAATAAAGGTAGTATCACCTTGAATGTTGAACCTTTACCTTCACCAAGACTCTCTGCTGTCACTGTACCACCGTGCAATTCGACTAAATATTTAACTAGTGCCAATCCCAAACCCAATCCGCCATATTGACGAGTTGTACTGCCGTCAGCTTGGCGAAAACGCTCAAAAACGTAAGGTAGAAATTCGAGGGAAATACCAATCCCTGTATCTGTAATGCGAATTTGGACAGTATTTTGAACTTGCTCTAACCAGATGTTTACGTTTCCGCCATCGGGAGTAAACTTAATGGCATTGGAGAGAAGATTCCAGAAAACTTGTTGTAGTCGAATTTCATCACCCATAACTCGGCTAATGGAATCAGAAGGATAGTGAAATTCTAGAGTAATACATTTAGCGATCGCAGCGAAGCGGACACTATCACCAGCAGCATTGAGAATTGTTACTAGGTTAACAGGTTGAGATTTTAATTGAAATTGCCCTTGTACGACGCGAGAAATATCTAGTAAATCGTCAACTAAGGCAATTTGTTGCTTGACATTCCGTTCGATTATTGACAGTGCTTCCTCAGTTTTAACAGTTGTCAGCTTTTGAGCTTGCAGTAGTTTTGTCCAGCCTAAAATGGGACTTAGGGGTGTTCGCAATTCATGAGATAGTGCTGCTAGGAATTCATCTTTAAGACGATTAAGGCGTTTTAATTCTTCAGTCTGCTGCTGTAAAGAGGATACTAACTCTGATCGCTCCAGTGCGATCGCAATGCGATCACAAATCGCTTGGAATAATTGGGTTTCGGCTGGGGTAAATTCCGTGCGCGTGAGACTACCAAATCCCAACGTCCCAAATAGTTTTCCTTGAGAAGTTAAAGGTTGACAGGAATAGACATTTAAACCCAGCGATCGCACTAATTCCGCTTTGGGATCGGTGGATTGCTGTAGATTGGGGAGCCACTGCGTTGCGGAGGTTTCCTCCGTTGTAGCAAGTGGCGTTTGTACAATTTGACATCGCTGTTGAGCAACAGTACCACATATCGCTTGACCGATTTCTAACCATTCAATCTCACGAGCTATTTCATCGGAGATGCCACCATGAAACATCAGATGTAACTTTTGTTTTTCTTCATCAACAATATAGTTAAAGTAAATATCCAGTCCAATTAATGGTTTGAGTTTGGCAAACAGAGCATCTATTAAAGTCAGAGGTTGATATGTTGAGAGTAAATCTCGGCTGGTTTCATATAAAATTTGAATATACTCGTTGCGTTCCTTTAGGTCTGCTTCGGCTTGTTTGAGGTCAGTAACATCAATCGAAATGCCAATTACACCAACAACTTCGCCTAGTTCGTTTCGCCACGGATATTTAGCTGAAAGGAGCGATCGCAACTCATCGCCTTTAAGCAACTGTTCTTCGTAGGTAATAAATTCTTCATTTTCGATCACTTGTTGATCGGCGGTTTGAATTTGTCGTGCAACATCGTCAGGAAACAAAGCCAGATCATCTTGCCCTAGCATAGATTCAACCGTTCTATTTAAACAAATAGCAGCAGCTTGGTTAGCAAGTACGTAGCGTCCCTGTAAATCTTTGACGTAAATAACATCTCTCGTGCCGTTAATCACTGTTTGCAAAATGCTGTTTGTTCTTATAAAGGCTGATTCAGCTTGTTTGCGATCGCTGATATCCATTACAGTTCCCGACATCCGTTCGGGTTCACCTGTTGCATCGTAGTAACCGCGTCCTCGTGCCAAAATCCAGCACATTGTGCCGTCTGGATGGAAGATACGGTATTCTTCATTAAACTCTGTGTGATCCCTAATAGCAATTGTCCCTGCCTCAGATACTCGCTGGCGATCGTCTGGGTGTAGTGTATTAATATGCCATTCATAGGTGATAGGAAAATCAGAAGCCAATCCAAAAATTTTCTTGCAGCGATCATCCCAGGTTAAAACTTCTGTCTTGAGATTCCAATCCCAAATACCTTGATTTGAACCTGTTAGAGCCAGCTTGAGTCTTTCTTCGCTTGATCGCAAACGATCTTCAGATCGTTTGCGATCGCTATCTATTTTATTGATAATAACAGCACTGCGTCCAATCAGTCTTAGCAAAATGACTATCAGCGATATTACCATCAACGACAGCCCAAAATTCGGATCGTACCAACCCGCAATTCGTCCTTGTCGAATCAGCCAACCTAGAACCAAAGGCACACCAATCGCAGCAGGAATTAACTGTCGGGCGACAATGCCACCAAAGGAATTGCTTGTTACGATTTGCATCCAAGCGTGATTCCTTTGTAAGGATAAAATGCCCATACACAAAACTAAAAAGGTCAGGGCAGTGTGAATCGCCATTGAAGTGGAGTAAAAGATAAAACGATAAAAGATCTGTACGTTGTAGGCATAACCGACTAAAGCAAGCAGGGCGATCGCTGCGGTCATAAAGATTGCAGATTGAGCTACATAGTAACTACGGCGTGTTCTTTTTCCCTTGAGATAAAGTGCTAATCCTGTTAGAGCAAAATTTAGGGCTGTATTGTCCCCCATGCGACCTGGATAAACTGTGTCTAGAGAAATCGGATTGTCTCGAAACAGCAGTTCATCAATGTCCAAATTCCAATTAAATAAATATTGACAAAGAGTAAGTAATCCAATTACACTGACAGCGATCGCACATCCTTGAGCCAAGCGAGTTATCAAGACAGTTTGTCGTCTGCGAGTTTGCAGTCCTAAGGATATTCCTGCCAAGATAAAAGAAACGGCAGTGTTAGGTTTCATCGTGGCTGCTCTTGGAATTATACTCTTGAGGAACGAAATATCGAAATTCCAACCAATTAAAGCTAGACAACCTACCAATATCGCAATAACACTGGCAATTTGAGCCATACGTTTGTTAACGGTAAGCAGAGTGATGAGTTGGTGTTTTAGCCAGGAAAATGGCTCGTTTCGCTTCATAAATGCAAGCTTCAGGTTAAATTTGGGAAGGAGAAATTTTGAACCAAATTAATTAATTGTTAATTATTTATTGATAAATCGTTCTTTAAAATTACCTTTATATTAAATAAATTACTTTTATATTAAACTTGCAATTGCTTGTACTAAAATTTCTGGCTCGATTGGCTTGGAAAAATATTTCTCAAATCCTATTCTGAGGGCGTAATCGCGATCGCTTGAACTGGTATAAGCGGTAAGGGCGATCGCAGGAATTTGTCGTTCAGGATAGATCATTCTAATTTGTTGGAGTAATTCATGACCGTTAAAATCTGGCATGGCAATATCGCTAACTAGAAGATTAGGATTAAACTGCGTCAAAACTTCAAGGGCAACCGAGCCACTGGGAGCAGTTTGTACTTCTGCGCCAGCTTCTTGTAGGATAAACCGCAGCAATTCTAGCGAATCTGGTTCGTCATCGACAGCAAGAATCCGAATTCCATTTAGAGAAGGGGTTTGGCTCTCGATTACCTCAGTCTGCTGTTCCCTGTTTCCTGTTGCCTGTTCCCTTTGAATTAACGGCAACCAAACTGTAAACGTCGCCCCCTCGCCGATGCCAGGACTCTCTGCGGTAATCGTACCATCGTGTAGTTCAACGAGATTTTTGACGATCGCCATTCCCAATCCCAATCCACCTTTAGAACTTGAACTTTTCTGAGCCTGCTGAAATTGCTCGAATATGTTCGGTAAAAATTCGGGACTAATGCCTTGACCTGTATCGCTGACTGTAATTTGTGCCTGACTCTCGACTAGCTCTAGTGCAATGGTAACTTGTCCCCCTGCTGGGGTAAATTTGATGGCATTGGTGAGCAGATTCACCATTATTTGCTGTAAGCGGTTGAGATCCCCAGAAACTTGTGCGGTTTCAGTCAGTCGAGTTTCTAGATGAATTTGTTTAGCATCTGCCATCGGACGTATCAGACTTAGTGCTGCTTGCATTACCAACGTCAGGTTAACAGGTGCGAAATTCAGTCGCAGTGTGCCACAAGCTATACGAGAAATATCAAGGAGGTCTTCAATCAGTTGCACTTGAGTTTGAGTGCCTCGCTCAATCGCTTCGTAGGCGCGGTTAATGGTAGCTTGATCGAATTGTCGTGTCCGCAATAATTGTATCCATCCCCCCACGGCATTAATCGGCGATCGCAATTCATGAGCAACCACAGCTACAAATTCATCTTTATCGCGGTTAGCTGCTTCGGCTGCTTCGCGGGCTGCTTGTGCCTCTGCCAGCAGTCGCTCACGTTCTGCTTCGGCTTGTTTGCGATCGGTAATGTCGATCGCTGCCAAAATTGCATAGCTAGGACGAGTAGTTTCCCCCAAACGCTCAAAGAATACCTGTTTACGAACCTGTAGCCACCTAACCTCGCCATTTTGCCATACCACCCGATGCTCTCGCTCGAACCACCCATCGCCATTAGGATCTAGCACCTGTTCGATAATCTGCTCCATGAGTTCTCGTTCTTCTGGGTGAAAGGTAGCGTGAAGACGATCGCGCGTTACGACTGATTCATCGCTAGAAAAGCCATATAAAACCGCAGCTTTTGGTGAAAGTTCGACAGTATTGGAGGCATAATCAAACCGAGCTAGCCCAAGTCCCGCAATTCGGACTCCTATTTGTAAGCGTTCTTCCGATTCTCGTAAAAGTTGTTCGGCAAGTTTGCGATCGCTGATGTCTCGTGAAACTGACAGCAACCGTTCGACTTGTCCATTGGCATCAAACGCTGGTGCGATAATCACTTCCCACCATTTTGGGTTGCCGTTTCTGGTGGGACAATATCCCTGAAATTTATTGGTTTGACCTGCGCTCGCACTATTTAGGGCTTGTTCTAACTCTTGGCGATCTCTGTCTTGCCAAAGCTCGATCCATTTAACATTGAGGTAACTTTCATCAGGTAAATCGAGCAAATCCTGACCGATGGAATTCATGTAAAGTATCTTACCTTCAAGATCCAAAACTTTGATGCAATCTGGGATAGTTTCTAGGATTTGTCGATTAACGGCTTCACTTTGACGCAGGGCAATTTCAGTCTGCTTGTGTTCACGTAGTGCAGCTTGCTGTTCGCTAATATCTCGCCCCACTGACTGTAATTCAATTAACTCCCCATTGCGATTAAAAATTGCGCGATTTGTCCACTGCTGCCAACCAATTTTGCCATCGGGTTTAATCACTGGATGTTCGAGAGTCCTTACTGCATTCTGGGGTGTTGCTGCACTAAGCTCAGTGATCTCCTGTCGCACGTAATCCTGATGACTTTCGGGAATTAAGTCAAGAAAATTTTGTCCGATCAACTGCTCAGGCGTAGAGTCAAAATAACGGCTGTATGCCCCATTTACAAACGTTAAGGTACAATCTGGCAAAAATCGACAAATTAACTCGGTTTGGTCTTCAACGATCGCACGGTAGCGTTCTTCACTGGCGCGTAACCTCTGTCGCAACCGAAAGTTCTTGATCGCTGTGCGAGTCACATAACAAAAGCTTTCAGGTGTAATCTCGTTCTCGATTAAATAATCTTCTACACCTGTTTTAAATGCTCGAATCGCGATCGCTTCATTGCCTCTCTCATTGAGCATAATTATCGGCGGACATTTTACACCCGTATAGGTTTTTAATTCATTTAGAATTTGTAATCCATCGCGATCGGGTAATAAATAATCTAGCACGATACAATCGGGTACTTGGCTACCACAAAGTTGCAATGCTATTTCTCCAGACTCCGCCTCCCAAAAGTTATAAGTAAAGTTTGTTTCCTGTTGCAAATAGCGTCGATAAAGTTCTCGCTTTACTTGGGATTCTTTTACTATCAAAATTGTCCGCTTTACCTGTTGTATAGTTATCATCAATCAAGGTCTAAATAATGGTATATCAACATTAAAGATAGGTAGGAAATAAGAAATAAGAAATAAGAAATAAGAAATAAGAAATTATAATTTTGTCTTTATTTTTTTGATTGTAGTAACTAAAATACCAATTATTTCATTTAACTCTTTTTGCAAAAGAACAAATTTTTCTGACGTTACAATCTCAGCTTCAATCATCATTTTGATCCAGTATTCACATTCGCTAGCTTCTTTCAAAGCAATATAATATTTTGATAGATAATCTGCATTACTTTGAGCAAATCTAGCTTCAGCACAGTTTGCTCCGATACTTGTCCCTGAGCGAAGAAACTGTTTTGACAAAACCTTACCTGCATCATCATATTTTCTTTTATTAAGTTCACAATAAGCTTTAATTACTCTAACACCAAAAGCTCTAGTTCTATCTTGAATATAAGTATTATTATTCATAATTACAATTAAATTGTAGCCAACTTAATTCTCAATTCTACTAGAAACAACTTAGTGTTATTTCTTATTTCTTATTTCTTATTTCCTAAGTAGTATACTCCGCATTAATTTCCACATACTTATAAGTCAAATCACAACCCCAAGCAACGCTTTTACCTGAGCCTACACCAATATCAACAGTAATTAATACTGTGTCAGTTTTTAAATATTCTCCTGCTGCTGCTTGTTTGAGATAATTACTAGCTGCACTACGGTCAAAAGCTTGAGGCTGACCATTTTCCATCAAGAGTATATCTCCCAGTTTAATGCTCAACTGATCCTGATGAAATTTGACTCCTGCTCTACCTGCTGCTGCTGCAATTCTACCCCAGTTGGGATCGCGCCCAAATACCGCAGATTTTACTAAGGATGAACCTGCAATAGTTTTAGCTATCTGGGAGGCTGCTTGATCGTTAGGTGCGCCAGATACCTGAACTTCAATCAAACAAGTTGCCCCTTCCCCATCACGAGCGATCGCTTTAGCTAAATATTGACAAACGGCGGTGAGCATTGCTTCTAATTTTTGGGCATTGGGACTATTA
Source organism: uncultured Pleurocapsa sp. (assembly GCA_964393695.1). Lineage (GTDB taxonomy): Bacteria > Cyanobacteriota > Cyanobacteriia > Cyanobacteriales > Xenococcaceae > Waterburya. The sequence goes on along the minus strand of CAYMWC010000241.1, from coordinate 1,450 downwards.
TCGGTCATTGCAGTCGTCCGAGACTGCCCATTCGCTAAAGCAATCACACAATCGTTAGTACTAGTATCACCATCGACGGTGATTTGATTAAAGCTTTTATCTACAGCCCGTTTAAGCATTGATTGCCACAAACTAGTTGATACCCCAGCATCACAGGTAATAAATCCCAGCATTGTTGCCATATTGGGAGCAATCATTCCCGATCCTTTAGCTATACCACCAATGCGTACAGGACGCTCTTCGATCATCGTTTCGAGGGCAATTTCCTTGGTCACCAAATCAGTGGTAACAATAGCTTGGGCTGCATCTGCCCCTCCCTGTCCAGTCGCTTCTCTCACAACTTGGGGAATACCCTGACGCAAGGCATCCATCTTAATTCTCTGTCCAATTACTCCTGTCGAAGCCAATAACACAGCATCGGGGGGAATATTTAATTCTCTGCCCAAAAGTCTCGCAGTTTCTAAGGCATCTTCCCAACCTGGTTCACCCGTAGCAGCATTGGCTTGTCCTGCATTACATAAAATTGCTCTGGCACTAGCTTTAGCCTGAAGACACTGACGACAATAATCCACACAGGCAGCACGTACTTGGGAAGTGGTAAATACACCAGCAGCGATCGCCTCGGTTTCGGATAAAATTAACGCGAGGTCTTTCGCGCCAGTAGATTTTAACCCTGCTGCAATTCCTGCTGCTCTAAAGCCTTTGGGTGCAGTTATCCCGCCGTTAACTACCTGCCAGTCTGTCATTGGTATGCAATTTTTTAAGATTTGGTTTAAAGCTGATTATAGCAAGACTAACATTCTTGATTGAAGTAATTTTAACTGAAATGCGATCGCGTTCCTCTAACTACTGTAGTAGTCTGTCAATTTTGAATTGAGGAGTTGAGGTGGGGAAAGGAGTAGAGAGGTGGTGAGGTAGAAGGGACGGAAAAATTTAAGAGTCAAATTCTCAATACCCCATTACTCCAATAACTCCACTACTTCCAGGGCGAACATTACTCCTCAAAACAATCTTGTTGCACTAGTAGTCATAATTTATTCAGAATTTTACTTTTTTGTTCCGATTTTGTCACATTAGCTTGGTACTCTTAAAGAGTAATACGACTTAAATAAGAGCGCGATCGCACACTAAGCTTTAGGGCGAAGACTGGCATTCCAACAACAACAACAATTTTATGTTGCGATCGCTATCTTTTTTCTTTCACTCTCAGAATTAATGTAACGCTCAAATAAGCAAAGCAAAGCACAATTGCGGATTTTTCCCTATCCCTATTCCGGCATTCTTAACGAGGCCATCAAAGTTATCTGTGCCGATGCAATTACTCCACAAAACAATAATAATGTTTAAAACTTCAGTTTCTTATCTGAACTGAGTAGAACTATGGTAGATTGTCATTTAATAACTGATGTTACGCACTTTTGAGTAAATACAATTGACACATAGCTTGTTG
>CAYMWC010000240.1:0-8999 GCA_964393695.1 uncultured Pleurocapsa sp. | reverse complement strand
ATTGCTCTAACTTTCTAATCTTTTCCACATTATAAGTGGGTTTTAGCAATCGGATATGGATATATGTTGGGAGTGGGTCGAAAAGTTAATGAAAACAGCTATCAATAAACTACCATTTTATCAAAAAGGCTTGACAGCTATGAAACGCATACAGAGCTTACTTTAGCGAGGTTGTCTCCCCGTCAGGCTTTTTTCCCTGATCGCTTCCAGCGTTTATTGAGTTGTTACCTTATTACCTACTTCGATAAATAATTTTTGAAGCAATTTTTCTGGTAATCTTTTTCTGGCTTGACAATAAGCACTATTGTCTTCTGAGGGAATTTCCAATCCTTCTCCTGCCAACCAGGCAATTATTCTACTGACAGCATTATGACAACTTTTATCTGTATCCAGAATCTGTGATAAAAATGCCCAAATAGTTATAATTGGGGAGAAGATTCTGTGACGATATTTAATTTTTTCTTCATCTAAAGCGTCGGCAATAAAAGATTCTGGTAAGAGTTTTTGAAATGGTAGTCCAATCGAAGAAGTGTATTTATCTACTAAAACTTGGACTCGGCTCCTGGTAGTCGGCATATCTGATGGTTGACTCATAAAGGTTAACCCTACAAATACCAGAGTTTTGAGCTTTTTTGGTCGTAGGCGATCGCCCTTATCTTAGTGCCATTCCCCCATAGGGCATGACTTTGTTGGGCGATCTCCCAATCTTCCTGCGTATGAATTACTAATACTTCGATCTGAGAATTTTCCGTGGCAATATTCTCATCTACAGGAAAAGCATTATTTTTAGTTAAAACTCAGTATTTCAATCGAGTAAAAACATCCCGCAGCATCTGGGCTGAGTGTTGTAGTTGCTTTTCTTCTACTTCACTGAGAGCTAGATTAACTGTTTTGAGTATGCCTTTTTCATTGACAACTGTAGGTAAACTCAGACAGACATCATTAATGCCATACAGTCCATTCACCAAACTGCTGACGGTAAGAACACGCTCTTGAGAGCGTAAAATAGCTTTAACAATGTCAGTAACTGCTAAACCAATGCCATAGGAGGTATATCCCTTACGCTTGATGATTTCATAGGCAGCATTTTTTACCCTTTCAAAGATGGCAGTTAAATCCTTTTGTTCTTCAGCAGTCAGAGTTTCCCAACTGTTGGGAGCTAGTTTCATACCCGCTATATTTGCCGTACTCCAGACTGGCACTTCGCTATCTCCGTGTTCACCGATAATATAAGCATGAAGGCTACGAGCATCGATATTCACCTTTCTGGCTAGTAAAGTACGAAAACGAGCTGTATCGAGGACTGTTCCCGAACCAATCACCCTAGAACTAGGAAATCCAGAAATTTTTAGGGTTAGATAGGTCATGATATCAACGGGATTACTGACAATCAGCAAAATGGCATCGGGACAGTGCTTGATTACATCCCCAAGGATACTTTTAAAGATAGCGACATTCCGTTCGACCAGATTTAAACGACTTTCTCCTGGCTTTTGAGCAGCCCCAGCCGTAATAATCACCAAATCGGCATTGCGTCCCTCATCCGCTACCGTTCCCGCTTTTAAGTCGGTGGGAGGAAGAAAGGGCATCCCAGACAGCAAGTCCATCACTTCCCCCTCAACTCTTTCTGAGGCAATGTCCTGGAGGATCAGTTCATCTAAGCAATCTTGAATTAATAAGGAATAGGCACAAGCCAGTCCCACCTGTCCAGCACCAATAATGACTCCCTTACGAGGATTCAGAGGGGCAGGTTTTTCGGCTTCGGGGTTAGGAGTAAATAGTTGTTCAAACATACAACAGTTTTTGTTTGGTTAAAATATACAAGGCAGTCAGTGAGAGGGAGTCCAAGTTTTCTCCATCAAGACCACGGAAGAGCGCGCTGTAACTAAATAACTGTCTCCCTCAATTTTGACTGCTGCTGTTAAGTCAGCAAAATCATCCGGTGCAGGTAAGGCAGTATCTAGAATGCGATGCCAATAATTTCCCGATTCTAATGGCGGTAATTCAAAATCGAGTGATTGCCAATAGGCATTGAGTATCACATGGAGATGTTCGCTACCAGAAGGATTGCACAAAGAAAAAGCCAGAGAATGAGAATCTTCTCCCCAATCTGGTTGACCTAAATATACTCCATGCCAAATTAAATGAGGTTCGCTACTGGCATGGGTAACTTCTAAAAACTTTTCTTGGCGAAAAATATCGAGTTTTTGAATAAAATGAATTAACTTTTTGACAAAACGCAGCAATCCTTCCTGTTTATCGACCAAATTCCAGTCAAACCAACTTAATTGATTATCCTGACAATAAGCATTGTTATTTCCCAGTTGAGTGCGCCTGACTTCATCCCCCATTTGTAACATGGGAGTACCTTGAGAGACAAATAAAATGGTCAAGAAATTTTTAATTTGGCGTAAGCGCAATTTTTCCACAGCAGAATCCTTCGTTACTCCTTCAAGACCACAATTCCAACTAAAGTTATCATTGGCACCGTCACAATTATCCTCCTTATTAGCCAAATTATGTTTGCGATTATAGGAAACTAAATCGTTAAGGGTCAAACCATCATGACAGGTAATAAAATTAACACTGCGGTTAATATCTGTATCCGAACGGGAGTAGATATCGGGACTGGCTAAAATTCTAGCTGCTAGAGCATTAACCGAACCGCGATCGCTCTTGACAAAACGACGGATATCATCGCGAAACGGACCATTCCATTCGGCAAACCAATCTGCCAGTTCGACAAATCTCCCCACGCTATATAGTCCTGCTGCATCCCACGCTTCGGCAATTAGTTTCGTGCCAGCTAAAACAGGGTCAGATTCGATTCTGGAGAGAACGTTCATCGAATTCCCTGGTTCTCTAATCGGCTGTCCACAATTATTTCTGGCCAAGACGGTAGCTAGGTCGAATCGAAAACCATCCACGTGCATTTCTTCAACCCAGTAGCGCAAAGAATCGAGAATTAATCTACCGACGATGGGATGATTGCCTTTAAAAGTATTGCCACAACCGCTATAGTTTTTATAATCAGCAGGATTATCATCCTTTAAAATGTAGTAGGTTTGGTTGTCCAACCCTCGAAAGGAAAGAGTCGGACCTCGATGATTGCCTTCTGCGGTATGGTTGAAGACCACATCTAAAATTACCTCAATTCCCGCTCGGTGTAGGGCTTTTACCATGTCCCGAAACTCATCTACTGCACTTAGAGGAGCGCGCTGTGAACTATAACCCCTGTGGGGAGCGAAAAAGCCGATTGTACTGTAGCCCCAGTAGTTAGTTAGTCCAGGGGGAACATCTTGGGGATCGTACTGGTGGACGGGCAGTAATTCTACGGCGGTAATGCCCAATTCTTTCAAATAGGGAATTTTTTCGATTAAACCGGCATAAGTCCCCCGTTTTGACTCGGATACGCCAGAATTGGGATGGCGGGTAAATCCCCCCACGTGCAACTCATAAATGACGCTGGTAGAGTAAGGAATTCTCGGATGGCGATCGCCTGACCAATCATAGGTACTGGGGTCTACGACTACCCCTTTTAAGGCTTGGGAACAGTTATCTCCCGAACGACTAGCAGAGATGCGATCGTATTGTTCGGTATTGACAATTGCGCGTGCATAAGGGTCTAATAGCACTTTGCTACTGTCAAAACGGTATCCTTGTTCTGGTGCTAACTGTCCGTAAGCTCGATAGGCGTAAATCTGTCCTGCCTTGATTCTGGGAACAAAGACGTGCCAATAGTAGTAAGTTTTATTAAGGGAGGGATCGAGTTTAATTATTCGGGTTGGTTGCGCAGCATTAGCAGTATCGAATAATAGCAGTTCTATCCCTTCAGCATTTTGGGAAAAGAGGCAAAAATTTACTCCATCGGCATAGACAGTAGCTCCTAAAGGAAAACTTTTTCCTGGTAATAACTTTTGACTCTCCGCTTTTTCTTGATTTGTTAATAATTCATCCACAAAAAACACTCCATAATAGCGGTCTTTAAGTACCTGGTAGATCGCGCTTGGATTGAGACAGGTGATAGCGATCGCCCAAACCCCGAAGTAAAGGTCCTCGTTCGGTAAACTCAACGATGCTCACCGAAGCCACGGGCATCAGGATGCGATCGCGATAGCGACCGACATCGATTCCCAGTAGGGAACACAGCATAATACGGATAGTTGCTTTGTGGGATACAACCAGAACATTACCACTGTCATAAGTCTGTTCGATCTCTTCTAGAACTGCGCCACTGCGACGAGCAATATCGATGCCTTTTTCGCCTCCAGAGGGAGAGTTCCAACCAGGATCTGCGAGCCAACGGACGTATTCATCATGGAACTCTCGGTTAACCTCTGCTGGGGTTTTACCCTCCCATTTACCGTAGGCAATTTCTTTTAGTCCGTCTCGCAGTTGCAGCTCCATTCCAATCAGCGCGGACAGGGGTTCTGCAGTAACCTCCCGTCTTGCTAGCAGTAGTTTCTCCATGTCGCAGAAAATAGATTGTTAGGCTCATAGTTCTATACTTGCCAAGCTGCGTTGGCTTGGGAATATTCTGGTATTTCAATCGGTACAGCTTTAGCTTGCCAAATGTCCTCGCAGTATTCTTGAATAGAGCGATCGCTGGAGAATTTACCCATGCGCGCGACATTGAGGATTGACATCCGCGTCCAGTTATCCCGATTTCGATAAGCTTCTCCCACTTGTTTCTGACATTCAATATAAGATTGATAATCCGCTAGCAGCAAGTAAGGATCGTCATAAATCAAATTATCGACAATGGGCTTAAAAAGATTAGAATCCCCATGGGCAAAGAAACCCGAATTAATCAGATCGATAACGCCTTGAAGTTCCGCGTTAGTATGGTAATAATCCCAGGGATTGTAACCTTGTGCTTTTAAGGCTTGGACTTCTGGAGTTTTGAAGCCAAATAAGAAGAAATTCTCTGCCCCTACTTCTTCGAGAATTTCTACATTCGCTCCGTCAAGAGTACCGATGGTTAAGGCCCCGTTGAGGGAGAATTTCATATTACCCGTACCCGAAGCTTCTTTCCCGGCGGTGGAAATTTGTTCGGATAAATCCGCAGCAGGATAAACTCGTTGACCGAGGGTTACATTATAATCAGGTAAAAATACTACTTTTAGGCGATCGCGCACGTCGGGGTCGTTGTTGATTACTTCAGCGACGGAGTTAATTAATTTAATAATTAACTTGGCCATCAAGTAACCTGGTGCAGCTTTCCCACCAAAAAAGAAAGTACGGGGGGTAATGTCCAGATTAGGATTTTGTTTGAGACGGTTGTAGAGGGTAATAATATGGAGGACGTTCAGGTGCTGACGCTTGTATTCATGAATTCGTTTAACTTGAATGTCGAATAGAGATTCTGGATTAACGGTAATTCCTACTTTTTTCTGAGTATATGCTGCTAAATCTTGCTTAATTGCTTGTTTAATTTCCCACCATTTTTGCCGAAAACCACTATCATCAACAAAAGTTTCTAATTTTTTAAGTTCATTGAGGTTATTAATCCAGTTATCCCCAATTTTTTCGGTAATTAGTTGAGCTAGTCGGGGATTGCTCAGTACCATCCAACGACGAGGGGTAACTCCGTTGGTTTTATTGCTAAATTTCTCGGGCCACAATTCATAAAAATCTTTTAAGATAGTGGTTTTCACCAGTTCACTGTGTAGGGCGGCCACTCCATTGATCCCATAAGAACCAACACAGGCCAGATTAGCCATGCGGACGTATTTCTCGCCACTTTCATCAATGATAGAAAGGCGCGATAACTTGCCATCATCTCCTGGGTATTGAATCCGAACTTGGTCGAGAAATCGTTGATTAATTTCATAGATAATTTCTAAATGGCGGGGTAACAAATAACCAAATAAGCCGAGGGACCATTTCTCTAAAGCTTCGGGCAAGAGGGTATGATTCGTATAAGCAAAAGTCTTCTGGGTAATCTCCCAAGCTCGATCCCAATCTAACTGATGCTCGTCCACTAGCAAGCGCATTAATTCTGCCACGCCGATGCAGGGATGGGTGTCGTTAAGTTGAGCGGTAAACTTCTCGGCAAAAGTTTCGATGCTATCTCCATCCATCATATGGATGCGAATCATGTCTTGAAGGGAACAGGATACGAAGAAATATTGTTGTTGCAGGCGTAGTTCTTTTCCTTGAATTAGTTCGTCATTGGGATAGAGAACTTTAGTTAAGTTTTCCGAACCGACTTTTTCCCCAACAGCACCGTAGTAATCACCGATATTAAACTTAGAGAAATCAAAAGATTCAGTTGCCTCGGCTTTCCAGAGGCGCATGGTATTGGCGGTGTTGACTTTATAACCCAATATTGGTGTATCGTAGGGAATTCCCTTGAGAACATACTCGGGCACCCACCTTACTCGATAATTACCTTGAACGTCAGTGTAGCCTTCCGTATGTCCACCAAACTTCACTTCCACTGAGCTTTCTGGACGAGCAATTTCCCAAGGATTGCCATATTGCAGCCATTTATCGGTAATTTCTACTTGCCAGCCATCGCGAATTTCTTGGTCGAAGATGCCAAATTCGTAGCGAATACCGTAACCAATAGCGGGAATTTCTAGAGTTGAAAGAGAGTCCATGTAGCAAGCAGCCAAACGCCCCAAACCGCCATTACCCAATCCTGGTTCTTCTTCTTGTTCGAGCAGCTCTTTTAGGTTTAATCCCGATTCTTCAACGGCTTGGCGCACTCGCTCATAAATCCCCAAATTAATGAGATTATTGCCCAAATGAGGTCCGACTAAAAATTCCGCTGATAAGTAACAAACAACTCTGACATTATTGTTTAAGTAGGATTGATTGGTCGCCAACCAACGTTGCAAAAGCCGATCTCTTACGGTATAAGCCAGTGCCATATAATAATCATTTTTAGTGGCAATAGCGGGAAATTTCCCCTGAAGATAAAAAAGATTATCGGAGATCGCTCTGCGCAGAGTAGAAATACTCAGTCCCGTGCGATCGTCTTCAAAGCCTTGATTTGGGCTTTTTTTTGATTGCTGTGAGATAGTCATGGTTTATTAAATAGTTAGTTACATAGTTAGTAGTAGCTTCTTGTGGCAATTAAACTAAAATCTGGTGGATTTTCAGAAAATTAGTTCCTTGATGTATTTGAGTGGGAATACCACCCATAATCAAGATTTGATCCCCTGAGTTGGCTAATTTTTGCTTGATTAAATAGTTTTCGGCGATTTGCACCAATTCTTCAAATGTTGTTCCTTCGGTTTCTAAATAAACTGGTTTAATGCCCCAAACCAAATTAAGACGGTGATAAACATCGATATTAGGCGTAAAAGCAATTACCATCGCTCGAGGTCTTTCTCCTGAAGCAATGCGAGCCGTATAACCAGTGGCGGTAAAACAAACGATATAACGCAGATTTAAAATCCGATCAATGGCGTTTAAAGCTTCACTCAGAGCGTGGGTTTGGTCGGTTTTGGCAGGGGGATTATTGACAAATTGCAAATCGGGTTCAATGCTAGAGGCAATCTTCGCTAGCATCGCAACTGCTTTGAGGGGGTATTTACCGACGGCTGATTCCCCCGACAGCATGACGGCGTCTGTGCCATCAATAATGGCGTTAGCCACATCACTAGCTTCAGCACGGGTGGGACGAGGATTATTAATCATGCTTTCCAGCATTTGGGTCGCCGTAATCACTGGAATATTTTTCAGGTTACATTTACGGATAATTTCCTTTTGCAACCAAGGCACTTTCTCTGGCTTCATTTCCACCCCTAAGTCCCCCCGCGCTACCATTAACCCATCGCATTCAGCGATAATGGCATCTAAGTTATCAATTGCTTGGGGTTTTTCAATTTTTGCCATTACGGGAATCTCTGCTCCATTGTGTTCGGCAAGAAACTGTTTTAAAAAGCGTATATCATCTGCCTGACGGACAAAACTTAATGAAACCCAATCAATATCTTGAGATATACCAAATTCTAAATCTTTTTGGTCTTTTTCTGTCATCGAAGGCAACCGCAGATTAAGACTTGGTAAATTCACTCCTTTACGGCTTTTGAGAATTCCCCCTTCAACCACTTGACAAATTACTGCTTGATCATCAATAGCCATAATTTTTAACTCTAATAAGCCATCATCAATTAAAATTTGTTCTCCTAGTTGCACTTCTTCAGCCAAAAAGGGATAGTCAATAGAAACTTTAGCAGCAGTATCTTTGGCTGAAGAAGATTGCGGAACTAAAGTTAACTGTTCCCCCACCTTCAAAGTTATCCCCTCATCTGGCAGCATCCCCACACGAATCTTAGGACCTTGAAGGTCTTGTAAGATGGTAATTGGTGTGTTTAACTCTTGAGATACAGAACGCAGCAAGGAAACCATTTGAGCATGATCTTGATAGCTGCCGTGAGAAAAATTAAGCCGTGCTACATTCATCCCTTGCTGTACCATGTGAAGGAGCATGGCTCTAGAACTACTAGCTGGACCAATAGTGGCAACGATTTTAGTGCGATGCATCATTAAAATTCCCACTTCCAATTAACTATTTCAGGTTTATCGATTCCCTGTTCGTGAGCGTAAGCTAGATTATCGATAATGGCATCTCTCATGCGCTCTCTAGCATAAGCAGCTTTAGAACCTAATTTCTCAACCCGATCTATCACGTCGATTACTAGGTTAAAACGGTCTATTTGGTTCAAAATAGCCAATTCTAGGGGTGTATTAATATTTCCCTGTTCTTTATAGCCTCTGACGTGAATCCGCTCTTGATTGGTACGACGATAAGCTAACTTGTGAATTAACCAAGGATAACCGTGGAAGTTAAAAATGACTGGTTTGTCAGGGGTAAACAAAATATCAAACTCTTTATTAGACATACCGTGAGGATGTTCTGTCTCGGTTTGTAATCGGTATAAATCTACTACATTAATAAACCTTACTTTGAGATCGGGGAATTCTTCTCTTAACTGATGTTACGCAAAAGCTATCATATGAGAATGAATAAAAAGCTTTTGGAA
>CAYMWC010000239.1:0-9041 GCA_964393695.1 uncultured Pleurocapsa sp. | reverse complement strand
AAAACCCAATTTTTGTATTTTTTCTGCTTCTGAAGAAGCTAAAGTTTGAATTGCACGAGCCTTTTTTAATAAAGGCTTTTCTAACCATTGATAGTAATATTTTTTCTTCTTGGCTTTATAAGATAATGCCCAAGGCTCTAACATTCCGTGAGGGGTGGCTATGTAAGGAATCTTTTTCAACTGACAAATTACATGAACCAAAGAAATTAAAGGAGAAAAAATAGTATTAGTATGAACTAAATCATAAGTACTAATATTTTGGTATAACCATTTAATAAGTGATGAACTAAAAATAAGATCGCTACGATGCCAACAAGAAAAGTATTGTAATCGATAGTTTAAACGATTTATCCAGTTATTTAAAGAAACATCTAAAAGCTCTTTATCATTAGCATTAGTTGTAATTAAATCAACCTGATAATTATAATAACCAATTTCTTGAACTATTTCAGTGACAACTTTTGATGTTCCACCGTAGCTTGTTCCTAAATAAGGTATCACACATAAAATTTTCATATTTAAATCAAGGATAAGATCGAGCAATAAGTAATTAGTAATAAAATATTGTTTTTATTACATTAACCTAAACTAAGAATGTTAATACAATCTATAAGAGCTTCTGCCCAAGTTTCGGGAGTGTAATTAGCAATAATTTGCTTAGAAGCATTAGCCATTACTGACAGCTGATCATTAGATCTAGAGCTAAGATACTTTAATCCTGCCTTAATACTGTTTATTTTGAGGGGATTAAACACATAGCCATTAATTCCAGGAAAAACCAAATCCAGTAAGCAGCCACAGCGATCGCTAATCAAGACGGGTAAACTACAAGCCATGGCTTCATTAACGACTAATCCCCAAGGCTCACTAATACTTGGTAAGATTAAAGCAGAAGCCAAACCATAGTAAAGGGGTAATTCCGAAATTTGTTTAAATCCTGTCCAGACTATATTTTTGATGCCTAACTGAGTAACTTTATTTTTTAACTCTGTTTGTTGAGGTCCACTTCCGACCATGACCAACGACCAATCGTGATGATTTTGTTGTTGATATAAATGATAAGCATCCAACAATCGGAGTAAATTTTTTTCAGCCGAAAATCGACCCACATAAAGGAAAAAATGCTCTGGTAAATTAAGCTCTTGACACAGTTTATCTTTAGATTTCTTAGCTATAGCAGCATTTACAGCCAAGTATTCATTGTCAATCACGTCATAACATCGCCAAATGCGATCGCGCCTAAAACCCAAATTATCAAGGTAAGATGCAGCACTAGCACCAGCTACAAAAGCAGCATCAAAATTAGCCCGTACCCACCAACCTTTAAAAGCTTCTTTAATAAAATTTCGAGGTAGGTCTAAATATTGAGAATCAGAGAGCAAGATCGTTTTAATGGCATTATGCTTTGCCCATTTAGTTGCTGCTCGCATCGCCAGATGGCTATAGCCAGCAATAATTACTATGGCTGGCTTAATCCTTCCTAGATATTCAATTAACTTATCCGCAATAATTTTAGGACTTAGGGTTTCCAAAGCACCTTTAACCACGGTAAAAATGTCTGGTGTCTCTTTGTCTATCTTCCATTCTCTTTGTAACTCTTGGTCGGCTAATTGAATCAAGTTAACTACACCAGGATAGATTCTCTGCAAAACCTTTGCTCTGGCAATATGATAAGGGCCAAATTGAGTATGGATCAGGGCGATGGGTATCGCTTTACTTATGTTCATAAAGAGAATATTGTTGGGATTGTTGAAGTTGAATGTACTGCTGGCTATGACCACCACTGCTACGCCAAATTAGCCAACTAGCAGCACTAATAAACAAAAAACGGAAAGCCATGGCTTCTAAAGTTTGCATTACTAAATAAACCGATAGAGCAGTCATAATGCTATAGGTAGGAATCCACAACCCTCCACGAGTAATTACTTTGCGCCATGCCATCCCATACAGCCAACCAATCAAAAATAATGCCACTGTATAAAGCCACCAAAACTCTAGCCACATATCTGCAATTAACCCTGGGGCAGCACCATAAGCTCCACTCCAGCCCATTGTGTCAGATAAACCCGCAGCACCAGTTCCGAGATTAGAATTATCTAGATTAGGAATATCAAAAAAATTAGCTGCATCCTCGTATTTATTAGGCCAAAGTTGCCGAGGAATTGGTCGAATAAAAAAGACCGTAAAGTATCGCTTACCCCAAAAATATTTACCCTTGGCATCAGCATCTAAAATGACTCCTGAGCCATAAATAAATTCATTACCAGAGCCAGCTTCAGTTAAATAACTATTCGTATTGGCTTCAAAATTAAAATCAGAACCCAAGTAAATATTGTTGCGATTTGTCACCAAAAAAAGCATCAGCATTCCCAAGGCGATCGCGCCCCCAATAGTTCTCCACAAATTTGGACGACGCATTCTGATAAGATGCCAACCCATAACTGAAGAAATTAGAATCATTGCGGTAGGACCTCTTCTGGCACCAAGCAATCCCTGCAATAATAAAGGCATTGTAAAAACAAAAATCCAAAACCAATCTTCCGTAGATAGACGTTGTTGAATGCGGGCTGTCATTAACCACAATAACGCTGGTAAAGTAAGTAATATACCTTCCCTGGCATAACCAGAAGCAGACCATCCTCCACCATAAGAAGTACTATAGGCAGCAGCAAAACCACCAGCAGTTAAGATTCCAGCGACATAAGCCAGGACACCGCCAATGCCACAGAATAACGCTCCTAGCTGAATACGAGATCTAATTACTGGGCTTAGTGTCCAAGTCTGCTTAGTAAATTGAAGAAGATTAATCTTCTTGTCTGCAAAAAAAACTCCTGCCAAAATACTGACAGTACCCAGAAGATTTAGAACTTGAACATATTCGAGTTGTGCTGGTGATAAAAAATATAATAGCTCTTGAGGATCGGAACGAAGAAGATTGAGAGGAACATAGCAGTAGAGACAGAAAAGCATCAATCCCAAGTAGATTGCGGGATGAAAAGAATCGCGACTGCGACGATAGGCAAAATAAATACTTCCTAAAGTAATTATTCCAATGCACGATGTAAGTATTAAAAATAAAGTCATTGACATAGATTATTTATTTTCTAATTATTTATTTTCTAAAGTTTGAATCGCACTCAAAAGGCGATCGCTATATTTTTCCCAGGTAAATTCTTCAGCCCATTGACGAGCATTACGAGACATTTCAGCGCGTAGTTGGCGATCGCTCAACAACTGTTCGAGACGATCTGCCAAAGCCTGAGCATCGCGGATGGGAACGATAAATCCATCAATACCATCCCTAACTACCGAACCACAGTTAGGAGTAGTAATCACGGGTAAACCACAAGCCATAGCCTCTAGGTGAACCAACGCACAACCTTCAGATAGGGTCGGCAAAACAAAAATGTCAGCACGGAGAAACTCTTTAATTACTTCAGAGCGTGGTACTTGACCGATATAATCTGGCCCTTGAAATTCGGGTCTGTTAATTACATCTTGATCGTATGAACCAACGATGCAAACTTGATGTTTAACCTGTCGCTCCTGCAAAATCCTAGTCGCTTCTGCTAGATAATGATTTCCCTTTCGTAGACCCACCGAACCAACAAAAAGAATCCGTCCTGGTTTGGGCTGTGGCTGATGAGTAAACCAACTACGATCTACGCCGTAAGGCACTGAAGCTATGCGCTGAGGATCGCCACCTAAATTGATAATTTCATCGGTGACAAACTGAGAAGCGGACAGGATTATATCTGATATTTCCCATTGCTGAAGATCTCTACAAATGCCTTTTTCCACCTCTTCTTCAGAATCTTGGGCTTCTATACCTGGGAATAAAGCTCTTTCCTCTCTAAGAATACGACCCACACTAGGATTGATTATTTGTTCATAAACAACAGATAGACCAGATTCTTTTGCTTGGTGAACTAACTCTAAATCTGAATTAATAAAAGTATAAATAGCATTAGCATTATGAAATCTATCTTTGATAATCTGTTGTCTGAGTTTATTTTCTATATTAATAACAGGAAAGATAGTTCTGCTTGGTTGAGGCAGCAATTTTAAAATACGTTCAAAAATAGCAGTAATTGGAACGCTCGTAACAGATGAACTAGAAATTTCTGGAGGTAACTTGCGACCTAACAAACGTTTAATTGCTTTAGAACGTAGAAAATTTGGTAATATGCAATCTAAAACTTTTGTTAGTCCGATATTACCGCAAATATCTGTATATAGATGTTCTAGCATATTAGCTCTTGCCAATAGAACTGGGACTGCATAGTGCATTCGCGCTCCCATCTGAAGCACAATAAAACGCAGTGGTGATTTATTTAGCTGAGATTGGGTCATACAAAAACTCCTCTGAACCTTGCCAGACTTTGATGAATTTGTGAACAGTATTTTGCCAAGAAAATTCTTCAGCACGAGCTATTACTTGTTGACGAAGTTTTTGATAAGAAGTTGGGTTGTCAACAAAAGATTGTAGTAAATCGGCTATTATTTCTGGTGGGCTATTTGGCTCAAATAAAAAACCTAATCCTTCTGGTATGGTATCAGGAATACCTCCGATTCGATTAGCAATTACTGGTACTCCCAATCTTAGACATTCTAAGTTAGATATTCCAAATGCTTCGGCAGAAGAAAATAAACACCCAAAATGAAAAGAACGTACCAATTGAATAAATTTATCCATATCTTTAAATTTATCAATAAACCCCATAGCTTTTAATAGTTTGTGTTTGGGTAATTCATGAATTTTAGAACCAATTACAATTACTTCTACTCGAATATTTTTACGGTCTAATATTTCAGCAATTTCTAATAAAAAAGGTAGTCCTTTACGCTGCCAATCTTTACCAATAAAACCGAGTCTCAATGGATTTAAGATAGCTATTTTTGATTCAACAGATTTAGTTATTTTGGATAAATAATTTTCATCTAAATTTGCACCTCCAGGGATAACATAAACTTTAGCAGCAGATATATTGTAATCTTCAATAACTGATTTGGCTGCTTCTCTGCTCATACAAATAATTCTTTCTGCTTGGAGATAGTTTTTCCTTTCAGTTGCTAAAGCTGATTTTTGGATTTTAGTTGCCACTATAGAGGCTAGTCCATAATCATCAAAATTTTGTTTTAATGTAGCGTCAATATAATAGTTGATTTTCCATTGATTTAACCAAGGAGTGGGAGGTAGCAAAGGAAAGTGACTAATAAATTCAACACTTTTTGTCTTAAAATCAGCTTCAGCAAAAAGTCTTTTAAGAAATATTTGAGAATATTGAAATCCTCCTTTTTCTCCTGTACGCAGCCACATACTTAAATTCCACAATAGACGTAACCAACGCATATTTTTAGGCTGTAAAGGTAGACCGAGGTCGAGAAAGTTTTGTTGTTGTGAAGCTTTAAGAAAAAAATACGGGATATTACTCCAAGTATTAATTTGATTGGGGTCGCCAACTAAAGTTAAAACTTTTTTAATTGTATTCATTATTGAAACATCAACTCTAATTACCAGAAATATAGTTTGAGAAAATATTTTGTAAGCGAGGAGGAACTAAAAAAACCATTTTGTAGCGAAAGTTCCCTTTGATGTCAGGAGTGATTTTTCTGAATACAAATTTATTCTCGCTATTTGTCGAGGTTAATAATGGTTTGGTAAAAGCAAAAATTTCATACTTAAAATTATTGATATATTCAAATAGTTCATCTTTGAGATGAAAAAATTCTGCTAAGATCAAAGGCGAATCTCGCTGAATTAATCTATTTGCTCCTAGCAGAACATCAAAATCAGCACCTTCAACATCTATTTTGATTCCAGTAACAGACATTTCCTGATTATCTTCTATAAAATTGTTTAATGTAGTGGTAGTTAATTTTGTTGATTGAATATTAGTATGATTAGAGTTATCAGCAACTATATGGCTTACTTCTGAACAATCACCCATGTCAAACTGTATTTCTTGAACCTGAGAATAGACTGGCTGAGTAATTATTTTAATATTGCTGATATTACTAATATTTTTATTTAATAATTTTAAATTCCTCTCATTGGGTTCAAAACTATATACTTTATTAACGTGATTAGAAGCCAGTAGAGAGTAATAGCCGATATTTGCACCTACATCTAAAAAAGCTTTACTTGACTCAAGATTTTCGATTAATATCTGTTCACTTCCCCAATCTACATTACAGTTGCTAACAAAAATTTCGCTAGCAAATTTGCTGTTTCTTGGCAAATTCATCATCTTGCCATTAGGAAGCTGGATTTGATTATCTTGACGAATAATTCTTTTTTGAAACTGTCGTAGAAATGTACGATAAAAATATTGACTGTATCCTACTTCTTTTGCGAATTCCAAGTTTAGCATGGTAATCTATGACGACTTTATGTTGATAACAGACATTTTGATTTGTAAACAACTCAATTTTTTAATAAGATTGAATACCATTGATCTGCACATTGCTGAATATCGTGATGAGCCATAGCATATTGATAAGCTTTGTTGCTCCATTCAACTCTTTTTTCTTTAGAAGCTAAAAAATCTTCTAGAGCTGATGCTAGTGCGTTTACATTACCTTGATCTACCAAAACTCCAGCCTTACCTTTACCAAGAACTTCACAACAGGCGGAAGCATTACTAGCTAAAATAGGAAGTTTAGCAGCCATCGCCTCAATTAGTGCAATACCAAAACCTTCTTCCTCAGTAGTACTAAAAGCATAAATATCCATCTGTCCCAGTATTTCAGGTATATCAGAGCGATCGCCCCAGAAAACTACTTGTTCGCTCAAGTTTAGCTCCTCAACTAAGTTTTGTAATGTCTTTTTTTGTTCTCCATCTCCAACTAGCCATAATTGGGTATCGGGAAATTGAGACTGAATTATACTAAAAGCGCAGATGAGGGTTTTATGGTCTTTAATATTATTGAGACGAGCCACCATACCAATAACTTGTGGTGAATTACTGGAACGCTTCTGTCTACTTTGTTCGGCCCTAGCTGCTATTCCCTCAACATCACAACCATTAGTAATTGGATATGAATTTTTGGGAAGCTGAGTCAGAGCTTGTAAAGAATTATGAACCGTATTGGAACAAGAATAAATAGGTATTTTTAGCAATCGGGAATACAGCACAATCATTTTCCAAATCTTGAGCCTTGACGGTTTTTTTTCTGGATTATTACCCGCTCTAGCAGCAATTTGAGAAACTCCAGCCAAACGAGCTGCTAGACCAACAAAAAGATGCATTCCAAACGCATAACTTAAAATTGCTTGGGGTTTAAGTTCTCTAAACTTACGAGTTAAATTGAAGATAAATAGTAAACGGCGATCGCTTTTATAGTCTTGATTAATAATTTTTAAATTGGGTATTTCCTCGAACAGTGGCAGCATCTCTAAACGCTCTGAGTTTAAATTGAGCAAGATATTCTGTACGTTAACTGGAGAATGGCGAAGAATTTGTAAACATAAGTTTTCATTTCCCCCAAATGGTAAGCCATTCAGAACATGAACCACTATTTTGTTCTTTTCTATCTTTCGATCTGCAATCATTTAAGACAACCCCAAACAATGACTATATTGTTTTGCCATATTTTCTATTGAGAATTCGTTCAAAACTTTTTGTTTAGCTTGTTCGATTTTAAGTTGAGCTTCTGCTGGATGAGCAATTACTTGTGCGATCGCTTCTGCTAAAGATTTAGGATCTTGAGATGGTACAAAATAGCCCAAGTTACCTCTATCTAATACCTCTCGGCAAGCTCCAACATTAGTAGCTACTATAGCCACCTCTGCTGCCATTGCCTCAATTAAAGCAATTCCTAACCCTTCGTCTGGCTTGGCAGAAAAAACAAAAACATCCATCTGACCTAGTAATTCTGGAATATCCCGTCGCATTCCTAAAAGCTGCACACAGTCTTCAACCCCTTCGGTACGAATTAAAGCCTCGTATTCCTCGCGACGACTACCTTCACCAATTAGCTGTACCACAAACTTAATACCTTTTTGTTTCAGTATGCGAGCAGCACGGATCAGACTTGGTTGATCTTTATGTATTTCTAATCTAGCTACCATCCCAATAATTAGAAAACCATCTGATTTCTGTTGACGAGCTAAATTTGCTCTGGTGGCTATTTGCTCAAATGGGCAACCATTGTAAATGGTTACTGCTTCTGCTGGCTGAATTCCAAAATGTTTAATTGTTCCTTCACGGACATAATCACTACAGCAAATTAAGCGTTCTGTAACCATCCTTCCTAGCCGAACTAAGAAGCGGAATTTAGCAAAGGCATTACTATCTGTAGTAATAGGATAATTTCCTACATGAGCAACTATTTGTTTGACTCCTGCTAGCTTTGCTCCAAAAGCCATAAAGGTATGCCAACCTAAAGGCATAGACAATAAAGCATCTGGCTGAAAACGCCTTGATATACGGTAGAAGTTAGTAATAATTTGCCAATAACGTATATATCCGCGATCGCCAAGATTGAGACATTCTATGGGTATTTCTAGTTCCCGAAATTCTGATTCTAAATCTGTAGGTTCAGAATTTAGGGTTACTATCTCTAATTCAATGCCTTCAGACAACCACCAGCGACACATTTCTAAAACTAAGATTGGAGTCCCTTCGGCACAAAGAGACGTAAGTACGATCAAAATTCTTTTTTGAGCATTTTTATTCATATTATTTAGCTACTTTAAAAAAATAAGCTCATATTATTAATTTATTTTTGCTAAAACTTTATCTTTGTCAATTCGACTAATAAATAGAACGTCATCCCAGACTTCTTTAGTAAAAATAAGCTCATTCTTATTAGCATCATACCGCGCGCTATCATACCCTAAAGAGTTAAGATAATTTATAATATCTGAGGCTTTATATCCGTATTTTGTAAAAGAACCATTTATTTCTAACATTAAAACTGGAGGATTATTTGAAGACAATAAATTTTCGGCACCTTTTAAAAGTGGTAGCTCCCATCCTTCTACATCAATTTTTGCCATAGCGTAGTTTCTATCACTTATTACTCGATCAAGACGC
>CAYMWC010000238.1:0-9080 GCA_964393695.1 uncultured Pleurocapsa sp. | reverse complement strand
TTTTGGGAGATTTCTTTCGTATTTCATCTGTGGGGCTGCCGAATGTGGGTTACAATACAAACAAGAGTTTCAAAAGCTTGCACCCCAGGTAGTATTGGATATGATTCCTTACACCGCTAAAGATGCTCAAGGTGTAGTAGATACTTTTCAAGACATTGCTCAAAGAGTAGTAGCCATTAGCAGTCAAGATGTCTATCGCGCCCGTGATATTGTTTGGCAGAGGGAGACAGGGATTATCGATCCAGTCCCTTTAACCGAAAACTCGCCTTTACGCTCACAGCTTTATCCCTATAGAGGTTTATCTGACGATCCTTTTGCTCATGATTATGACAAAATCCCTGTCGAGCAAGTTTTGATGAGTGCTAATAATTTACCAGCCAC
Source organism: uncultured Pleurocapsa sp. (assembly GCA_964393695.1). Classification (GTDB taxonomy): domain Bacteria; phylum Cyanobacteriota; class Cyanobacteriia; order Cyanobacteriales; family Xenococcaceae; genus Waterburya. The sequence goes on along the minus strand of CAYMWC010000238.1, from coordinate 8,699 downwards.
AATTCTCAGACTACCTATGGTTTATGGTGTTGGAGATTATATACATCGCCTGTATCCCTATCTCAAACGTATGGATGATCAACGTCCTGCGATTATACTAGAAGAGAAATTGTCTCGTTGGCAAGGTTGTTATGGTTATGTGGAGAATGTAGCTAGGGCAATTGTCCTAACAGTTATTGATCAAAGAGCCACGGGACGTATTTATAATGTGTCAGAGTCTACAATTACAATAGCAGATTTAGTAAGAGCGATCGCCCATATTGTCGGCTGGCAAGGTAAGATAGTAATTCTTCCCAAAAGTCAGATGCCAGATACTTGGAAATTGAATGCTAATTTCGATCAGCATTGGGTTACAGATTCAACTCGCATTCGCACTGAATTAGGCTATACAGAAATTGTTGATCGTCACGAAGCCCTAAAAAGAACTATTGCTTGGGAAAGAGAACATCCACCCGAAGCGGTTACAGAAATAGGTCATGCTAAGTTATTGAATTATCAAGATGAAGATGGAATTATAGCTAACTTAAAATTGTGAATTGAATTTTGCTGAGATATAGTATTCACAAGGCTAATTTTAAATAGAGTATCTAGTACTTATTGTACTTTGCCTTTTTCAAAAGTTAATTATCCTACTTGTTACTATGGCGGTGGTTTGGTTCAAACCTAATCTTTAAGTTGATAACGCATTCCTGGTAACTGAGAAATTAAATCCATGATCTCCAACTGCGATAAAGCTGCTAAAACTTCGCTGGTACTCAATCTTGTTTGCTCAACCAGGCTATCTAAAGAAATAGATTGATAATTGATTAATCTATAGATCCGCTCTAATTCGGGTTCTAATTTTGGTAATGCTTTGGAAGTAGAAGGAATATGATCTAAACAGGGCATTGTACCCAACATTTCTAGTAGCTGCTCAATGCCTAGAATTACGTGCGCTCCTGAATTGACTAGTGCTAGACAACCTAAAGATTGACTATTGTCCAAAGAGCCAGGTAAGACATAAACATCACGGCAAAAATCATTGGCAAAACGAGCCGTAATTAATGCCCCAGAACGTTCGGGAGCTTCCATAATTAAGACTGCACGGCATAAACCTGCAATAATACGATTGCGAGCAGGAAAATGATTGCGATCTGGTTGAGTTTGGGCAGAATATTCACTGACAATTAAACCTTGCGCTTGTAATTGTTGATAAAGACTGCGATTACTGTGGGGATAAACTACATCTACTCCTGTCCCTAAAACAGCAATTGTTCTACCATTAGCTTCTAAGCAACTTTGGTGAGCAATTGTATCAATGCCTGCTGCCATGCCCGAAACAATTCCAAAGCCATGATTGACTAAAGCTTGGGTAATTTTCTTTGTCCAGCGTTTACCATATTCTGTGGGGTTACGTGTTCCTACAATACCAATCATCGGTTTAATTCCCTGATTTTCTGCTGGTTCAATTTGTCCTAAATAGTAAAGCAGGGGTGGAGGACTAGGAATTTCTAAAAGTAAGCGTGGATATATTGTGTCTGCTGGAGTCCAAAACTGTGGATTTTGCTCTCGATGTTCTGCTATTAATTCTTCAGGGTGAAATTTTAATCGCCCTCGTTCCATAGCTGTGAAGAATTTATTACTCAAACCATCAATTTCAGTAAAAGCGATCGCTGGTGCTGTCCAAGCCTCTTGCAATGAACCAAAATGTTGATAGATTTTTTTGAGCGAAACTGCCCCAATACCTGGGATTTGCGACCATGCTAACCAATAAGCCTGTTCTTGTTCCATAAAGTTTGTCTTGCGATTAGTCATTAGTCATCAGTGATTCCTAATTCCCAATCACTAGTACCTAGTCACTAATCAGCCTCTCCTTCCCACAAAATTCTTAATGCCATAGTTGCAAAGCCAATCGCTGCTAAAGATTTTAATAATTTCTCAGGTAAAAATTGCGCTACTGTACCACCAGCTACAACCCCCAAAAAACTCGCTAAAATTAAGGCGATAGTTGAGCCAAGAAATACAGCACGAGGATTTTTAGAACTACCACCCAGGGCGATCGCTACTAACTGACTTTTATCGCCAATTTCAGCTAAGAATACTGTAAGAAAGCTAATACCAATAAGTTGCCAATCCATTGTTTTAAATAAAAATAAAACTATTTATTATTAAAATTGTTAAGTATAAAGGATATCAGCCATCAACCAAACGGTGATAACTAATAATAAAATTGCTACGGATAAATCAAGAATTTTGGGAGTAAGTTTTTTCGATAACCAGTAACCAAGAGCAACACCAATTAAACTAGTAGCTATTAAAGCTAAAGCTGCCCCGATAAAGACAATCCACGGTGATTGAGATTCAGCACTCATTAAAAGTGTAACTAGCTGAGTTTTATCTCCCATCTCAGCTAGAAAAATGGTTATAAAAGTAGAACTAAAAATAACCCAAAAACCTGGTTGTTTTGGCTGTTTAGCTTGAATTTGAGGTGTTGATATTATCGGGATTGATTCGGTAGACTCGCGATCGCTAGTTTTCATGTATATTGTTATTGTTTAGTTGAGTTAGGTTAAAACTTCAACCTTCAACATTTGATTTTAGTTAATTTAGTATTTTAAGCTTGTTGGAGTTGACAGGGAGATAAGTTTTGTCCCTTAGTATAAAATTTTTGATCAAATCCCGTATGCCATCGATGAGCATCTCGTAATGTCTTGGGAATAATTATTTGACCTTTACTAGAAAGTCTAGTGGTTTCCATAAGCAGAAGCAGAGTAAGATTATAGTCAGAATTATAACTTTAATCATAAATAGATATAATTGAATTCTTGTTCAAAATCACTTTCAAGCATGGATGCCGAAGCTGCTCAACAGATTTTTAACGCAGGAGAATACCTGGAACAAGAAGGTAAATTGCAACAGGCGATCGCTTGTTATCAACAGGCAATTAAGTTGAATTCTGATTATTATCTATATCACTACAAATTAGGCAATATTCTTCGTCAACAAGACCAATTAGCCGAGGCTGCTCAAGCTTTGCGACAAGCGATCGCTTTGAATGGTAATGATTCTTGGTCTTATTATGCTTTAGGAGAAATTTTAGCTAAACAGCAAGAAGTTACAGCAGCAACAGAATATTATCAGCAAGCAATCCAACTCAATCCTAATTTTTCTTGGTCACACTATAATTTAGCCCGTATTTTGCACGAGCAAAATCAATTAAAAGTTGCTCAAACTCATTATCAACAAGCAATAAAATTAGACCCAATTTTTTTCTGGTCACATTATTTTTTAGCCGAAATCTTAACTGGATTGGGAGAAATAACTACCGCTATTTACCATTATCAAGAAGTAATTAGATTAAATCCACGATGTTATCCAGCTTGCTATCAATTAGCTCGGCATTTACAAAATCAAGGGCAATTAGAACAGGCTGCAAGATATTATCACCAAGCAATTGAACTTGAAAAAACTGATTTTAGTACTTATTATTATTTAGGCGAAACTTTATTTCAGTTACAAAGATTTACTGAAGCAATTAGCTATTATGAAGCTGCTATAAAATTACAACCGAATAATCTCCAGCCTTATTTCTATATAGGTCAGGCGTTAATCAATCAGGGACAAACAGCGATCGAGAAGTATCGTCAGACAATAACTAATCAATCGCCTATAATTCAAGTTAATTTGGAGTTAGGTCTAGCTCAAGCTTGGCAACAGCAAAAAGAGTTTGCCGAAGCAATTAAATCTTGTCAAAGAGCAATTGAAATTGAACCATCAGCAGAAATGCCTTATCGAATTCTGCAATATATTCCTATGAATTCTGAAGATATAGAGCAAATAATTACCTTTTATCAAAAGATTAGTAGCTCTACTTCTAGTTCACCTTTACTGTGGGGTAATTTAGGCGATCTTTTATCTAATCAAGGTAAAATCACAGCAGCAATCGATTGTTATCGTACTAGTTGTTATCAAAATACTATTAAAGCCAATTCTCAACTAGCGGAATTAGATTGGCAACATCATAAACAAAAAGCTCCTGATTTTATCATTATTGGGGCAACCAAGTGTGGGACAACTTCTTTATTTTTTTATCTTAATCAACACCCACAAATTCTAGCTCCTCACAAAAAAGAAATTAATTTTTTTAATCATAATTTTCAAATGGGTGTACCTTGGTATCTAGCTCATTTTCCTGCGATCGCTGATACCAATGAGTTTATAACTGGGGAAGCTTCTCCTGTTTATTTTTATGACGAACAGGTCATTCAACGTCTAAAGCAATTATTTCCTGAAACCAAGTTGATTATGATGTTAAGAAACCCTGTTCAACGAACTATTTCGGAATATTATCATGCAGTTAATCATGGTCTAGAAAATCGCTCACTTATTGAGTTGATTGAATTAGAAAAAAAACTTTTGGCAACTCAACCTAGAAGTGAAGTAATGCAAAAATTTGGGTATCTATTAAATAGTATTTATGTAGAGAAAATAGCTAAATGGATGACTAATTTTTCTAATGAAAATATTTTAATTATCGAAAGTGAATTGTTTTTTGAGCAAACTGATTTAATTATGACAAAAACTTGGGAATTTTTAGGTTTACCCTATATTGAGCAGGAAGAACGCATTCGCTACAATACTGGTTGTTACAGTCCTGTAATCCCAGAGATCAAGCAAAAGTTACAAGAATTTTTTGTTTCTTATAATCAAGAACTAGAACAGTATCTAGATAGAAAATTTAATTGGTAGGCACAAAAGAATAGCCAAATTCTGAATTAGAATCGAGTTGAACCTTAACTAAATTAACAGCTTGATTGTGATCGCCTTAATATTTCTTGTGCCACATTTACATTGCTAAAAATGGGAACAACAACGGCAATTTTGATAGGATTTGAAGTAGCTACTTGGGCATTATTTAAATAGATTAATGTTTCTGGATCGTTAGGAATTTGCTCTAAAGATGCTTGAAACAGAGCGATCGCATTTTGATAATCTTTCTGGGCGAAAGCGTTGATTCCTTGTTGTTTTTCATTAGTTGTATTAGCAATCAGTAAACGTTCTCCCCGACTAAAACTTTGCCGTGTTAATTTTGACGGTGATTGGAGTTGAATAATCGATTGAGTAGGGTTACGATAATTTTTTTTAAACCAAGTAGTTCCACCAAAGATTGCCAAACCCAACAAAATAAATACAATTGGTGGTGGAGCTTTCCAAGATTGAGATTTATTAGCCATGATTTGATTGTTTAAATTTTTCGAGACGGTTGTTAATTTGTTCTTCTAGCGATCGCCTATCAAAATCGATTTGTATTTGTTCGCTGGGATCTTTTGCTAATTCTGCTTTTGCGGTTTCCCAGATATATCTTTCCTCAATACTGTTTTGTGCCTCGGTAAATTGCGATCGCGCTGAATCAATATCTAATTCTGTGGAAATATCATGAATTTGTGCCATAGTTTCATTTAGTTCCGACAAAACTTTGAGATTTGCCATGTCTAATTTGTAAGCTTGTAATTTGTCTTTTTCTTGTTTGAGTTTTTCTTTGGCTGCTAATGAGATTTCTTGAGCTTTGTCTACCCGTTGTTTTAATTGAGGCATGATTTTTTCAATAGAAATTGCTTTGGCAATTAACGATCTAGCTGCTTCTTCCTCTCCTTGACGATAGGCAATTTCTGCCTGACGCTCTGCTTCTTCAAACTCTCTTTGTTTTTGATAGTATTTTTCTTTAGCTAGTCTATAGGCAGCAACGACTTTAGAAACTCTTTCTGTCAACTGTAATACTGATTCTTGCATCGATTGTAGAGATTCTTGTGCTACTTTTTGAGCAACTTTGCCTCCAGATTCAACAGGTAAACCCCAAAGCCATTTCCATGTTCCTACTAAAGTTCTGCCTGCTGTTTCACCTAATAGCCAGTAGAGAATTTTTTTGAAGGTTATTTTTTTCATGATTTAAACCTATTAATAAATAGTTAAACTTTTCATAATCTGTTACCTTCAAGTTCTTATGGTTGCGATTACCCTTTGGGTACGCTGCGCGATCGCTTTATTTTTCTGCAACTTGACAGTTGTTGGAGTTTAGATATTCTGTCAGTTGATTTTTGCGACTTCTTACATGAGGGTGACTTTGTAACAGCTGTTGTCCCCAATAACGAGTTTGAGCAAACCACTCGCCAAACTCTTGCTCTTGTTTTGTATAAGGGTGAACTCTTTTAGCAAATTCTGACATAGAGTAATACCTCTGTTAAAAGTAACGTTGTTAATTTGATTAATTACTAGTTTTGCGATCGCTAAATGCTCTATTAGTTTTGTAGTTTTGCCAAATGCATTCAGCATCGCCGTTGTCACTACTATCAATAACGCGCCGTCAATTAAACAAAGACAAAATCATTTTCTAGAGTAATATCAGTAGTATTGGCGACATAGCCAATTAGGTCATCTTGATAATAAATATCTGTGCCAGCATCAAATTCTGACAGGGAATAATCGCTGCTGTTACCAAAAACTTGAAGTTTGTCCCCTTCAGTCGCTTCAAAATCAATAACTGTAGCAAAGCCAGCTTGTTCATAAAACACACCAGATGCATCACCCAGCATAAAGGTATCAGCACCAACACCACCACTTAAATAGTCATATTCCCAGTTAGTTTGACCATAACCGTTAAGAAGGTCATCTCCTGCTTCTCCTACAATCCAATCAGTCCCTGCACCCCCCATTAAACTATCGTCACCTGTGTATCCCAGTAAGATATCGTCACCAGAGCCTCCTATTAAGCTATCGTTGCCACTCCAACCGTCTAAAATGCTGTTACTATCGAATGCTGATAAAGTATCATCTCCTCCATTACCAAAAATGTCATTATTTATGGAAGTTCCTGTTAAATTATCGGCGTAAATAGTACCATTGATAGTAGCCATAAGTTTATCTCTCCCAATTAACTCAAACTAATAATTTGAACCTTTAGATTCAATATATTTAAAAGAATTTAATTATCCAATCTAAAAAATATGGAAATTTAATTATTTTGAACAGAGATAACTGGAAAAAAACTGGAGTTTAATTCTTAGATTATCTATAAGTATTTAAACAAAATTAATTTTCTATTTGAAACATTGAATAGAAATATCATTAGAGAGATTGGAAATATTCGATACTATTACCTTCTCTCCTACTTTTAAACCAGAAACAACTGGGTATTGTTTCCCCTGAATATTACCTAATTCAACAAGTCTTGATTCGGCAACCGAAGTAGAGCCGTTAGAGCCACTACTTTCTTTTTGTTCTTTAACTATAAAAACAATACTTTTTCCCCCGATACGAGATACTGATTCAACTGGAATTAAAATTGCAGGTTTTTGCTCCCAGATTAATCTAACTGCGACCATCTGATTGGTTCGGAAATTTTTGTTATTGTCAACTATAGCTTTAACTATGATGCCTTGTTGATTGACTTGAGGAGAAATAAAGTTAATTTGACTTTTTGGGTTAGCATTTCCTGAAGAGTCGATAATTTCTACAGGAAGACCAATTTTTAGTTGAGATGAGTTCTCAATCGGAACATTAATCTTAAGGTCTAGAGTCTGATTATTAACAATACTGGTTAATATTTGACCTTTAGTTGTAAATTCTCCTATATTGACCGAAATTTCAGCAATTATCCCCGATATAGGTGCTTTAATTTGACTGCCAGTATCTAGTAAAAAAATAGTAGTACCAGCATTAACACTTGCTCCTGGTTGAACTAAAATCTGACTTATTTTTCCCTCGTTTTCTGCTTTAATAACTGCTTGTTGTCTGGCTTGTAAAGAGCCGACAAATTGACTACTGTCAACAATAGTTTTAGTTTTAAGTGTTTGGCAAGTTACATAAATAGCTTGTGGCTGTGACTTTTCAACTAAAGAATTACAAGCAGTGATAATAACTCCAGAAAGACAGACAATTAATGGAAGTAGATTTGTCATTTATTTAAAGAGTAAAAATTCTGACAAATATTGCCAATGGATTACCTTTTTTACTATTCTAAAGATCGATCGATAGATTTAAATCTACAGACATAAAAGAACAGCCAAATTTAAGATGATGTCTTCTAATGTTTAAATGATATTTAACTGAGCCGATCTCGTAGGTTGGGTTGAGGCACGAAACCCAACAAACCTAACTTAAAATCTATTCCCGACCAACTGCCGAATCAAACAACATTTCCTTGCTACCCCAGTCAAGATCGTAAACACCACGCTGCACATAACGATGAAAACTGGAATACTGCCAATCCTTAACCCTTCTGACTAAACCATGATGTACGGGGTTGTAATGGATATAATCTACGTGATTATTAAAATCCTGTTCGTCACGGATTAAATGCTCCCAAAAACGCCTCTGCCAAACTGCCTTTTCTTGTTTACTATGCCTCGAAACAGAAACCTTGCCTTGATATTGCCCTTGACATCGACGGCTAAACCAACTTTTAATCAAACGCCAACGGGTGGAAAAATCCGCATCCCCTGGTGGCAATGTCCAAAGACAATGAAGATGATTGGGTAAAATGACAATGGCATCAATAATAAAAGGATGCTTCTGTTTGACTCTTTTGAATGAATCCCTCAACAAATCAATATTTTCAGACTCACAGAGAAAAGGACGACGATTGTGAGTGACTAGAGTAAAAAAATAAGGCTCTTCTAGAATGGTTATGACAATTTAATAATAAATAGCAAAAAAAACAAGTA
>CAYMWC010000237.1:0-9229 GCA_964393695.1 uncultured Pleurocapsa sp. | reverse complement strand
TTGAACTATTTCCTAAATGGATATCAGACAACCTTAAAGCTGGTATTGAATATAAAACCGCAGGCATTGTTTCATTTAAAACCGAATTAGAAGCAGAATATTTTACCCAAGAAGCGATCGCTAGAGCTAAACAACGACTAGAAACATTAATTCTCAAAGTTAGCGAAGATATTGAACTCGAAGTTAAACAAGCACGAGAAAATTTAGAGCATTTTCTAATTAAAGAAACCCAAGGAATTATTGAACGGGCAAGACAACGCTTGCAATCTGCATTTGAAATTGAACTTGATTTACCATCACCGATCATCAAAAGTGAACAAGAACTACAAATTGAACAACAATTAGTTAAAACCAAAAGTCGTTTAGTAGATGATGGTTATGAAGAACGTCTAGTGAGAAAGCGAGCTTGGTATTATTGGTTTGGTGTTATTCCTTTTTATAGTCAAGAAAAACATAAAAAACCTTATAAAAAAGAAGACTACTATGCAGTTTCCGTTCATGAAATTGTCAACCAGATAAATTTATCTAGTGAAGCTTTTGTAGATGAAATTCAACAAAAGGTAACTGTATATCTTGAACAGGAACTACATCAGCAAGTCGATAACTTTTTTGTTAAGTTAGACAACTATTTGGGTAATTATTTAAAAAGCTTAGAACAAGCTCAAGCTGACCATCAACTTTCCTTGGGACAAAGAGAAAAATTAGCCAGTAGTTTAGCTAGAATTGTTCCCCAAACAACTAACTATATCAATCAAACTAATAACTATCTAGAAAAAACTCAACAAATTCTAAGTAATTACTGATGACTGATGACCTATTACTTCCTCCCTCATCGTTTCTCATATCTGGTCACTGATTACTGTAACGTGGGAAAATGGTAAAACATCAATATTTTCATGACTGAATGAAAAAAATCTTTGTTATTGATACCAACGTCATACTCCACGATCCAACCGCTATTTTTCGGTTTGAAGACAACGAAGTAGTACTGCCGATCGGTGTTATTGAAGAACTAGACCGTTTTAAAAAGCAACCAGAAATGACTGGTAGAAATGCTAGAGAGGTATCTCGTACTCTAGATCAGCTGCGTCAAGAAGGTCATTTAACCACGGGAGTAAAATTAAGTCATGGAGGAACTCTAAGAGTCGCCTTGGGCGATCGCAAAACTCTCAAAGAATTACCTCCAGAATTAAATGGTGACTTTGCCGATAATGCCATTCTGGCGGTGGGAATGCAGTGTAAACAAAAGTGTCAATGTCCTGTAATTGTAGTCAGCAAAGATACTAATCTACGGATTAAGGCTGATGCCTTGGGACTGAATGCTGAAGACTATGAAACTGATAAGGTAGACGTTGAAGATCTCTATACGGGCAGTACTGAAGTATTAGTTGATGCTGATAAGATAACCAAATTTTTTCAAACTGGTTCAATTACCCTTGAGCAAGACTTTTTACCCAATCAAGATATTACTCTAGTCGATCAAGCCAATCCGTCCCATACCGCTTTAGGGATGGTAGAAGGAAAAAGTCAGAAAATTATTCCTCTAATTGCCTTACCTAAACTGGGAGTATCAAGGATTCAACCCCGTAACCGCGAACAAAGATTTGCCCTCAATTTGCTATTACAGGACTCAATAAAATTGGTTACCTTGGTAGGGAAAGCAGGGACAGGCAAAACTTTACTAGCGATCGCTGCTGGATTGCAAAAAGTAGCCGACGAAAAACTCTACACCCGTCTTTTAATCTCTCGTCCAGTTGTCCCTATGGGCAAAGATATTGGTTTTCTTCCAGGAGATATCAACGAAAAACTTACTCCTTGGATGCAACCTCTTTATGATAATTTTGATTTAATTTTAGGTACTCAAGACTCAAAAGATCAGCCTGGACATTGGCGACGGGGACACGAAGAATTAATTGAGATGGGCATCTTACAAATTGAACCTCTGACCTACATTCGGGGACGCACAATTCCGCAACAGTTTTTAATCATTGACGAAGCCCAAAACCTCACACCCCATGAAGTAAAAACGATCATTACCCGTGCAGGCGAAGGAACTAAAGTAGTCCTAACAGGTGATCCCGATCAAATTGATAATCCCTATATTGACGCTGCCAGCAATGGACTAACTTACGTGGTAGAAAGATTCAAATACGAACCTCTAGCTGGTCATATCACTTTAACTAAAGGTGAGCGTTCTAGTTTAGCAGAGAGAGCAGCAGCTTTGCTTTAAGTACCCGAATCCTTAATTCTCGGATAAATCTGCTCCTCTAGCTACTAGCTACTCTTAGCCGTCAGCGTGGGTAAGTCACTTAACTATCCAAATCTAAATCAGTTACCGCACCAAGGCTACTAGAAGAAACTAGCTTGGCATATTTAGCTAAAACTCCTCGGGTATATTTAGGTTGAGGAGCTTGCCATTGACTACGACGTTGAGCTAATTCGGTTTCGTCGACGTTAAGTTGCAATAGTTTTTGATTAGCATCAATAGTAATACTATCCCCTTCTTTGACCAAGGCAATTGTACCTCCTACCGCAGCTTCGGGGGCGACGTGACCTACCACCATGCCATAAGTACCACCAGAGAAACGACCATCGGTAATCAGTCCGACAGAATCACCCAAACCTGCCCCAATAATAGCAGAAGTAGGAGCTAGCATTTCCCGCATTCCAGGGCCACCTTTAGGGCCTTCGTAACGGACGATAATTATATCTCCTGGTTGAATTTTGCCGTCTAAGATTGCCGATAGACATTCTTCTTCGGATTCAAAAACTCTCGCAGGGCCAGTAATTTGAGGATTTTTAACACCACTGATTTTAGCTACCGAGCCTTCACTAGCTAAGTTACCTTTGAGTATTGCTAGGTGTCCTTGTCTATATACAGGGTTATCCCACTGACGAATGACATCCTGATCGGCAGGTGGATGTTCAGGAATATCTTGTAAAATTTCAGCAATGGTTTGACCTGTAATAGTTAGAGCATCTCCGTGCAATAAACCATGTACTAAGAGCATTTTCATTACCTGGGGAATACCACCAGCTTTATGCAAGTCTACAGTAACGTATTTACCCGATGGCTTGAGGTCACAGATTACAGGAACTCGCTTACGGATAGTTTCAAAATCATCTAAGGTTAATTCTACTCCTATAGTATTAGCGATCGCCAGTAGGTGTAAAACGGAATTGGTAGAACCACCAACTGCCATAATGACGGTAATCGCATTTTCAAACGCCTGACGAGTGAGAATTTGGCTAGGGAGAATTTGTTTTTTGATTGCCTCTACCAGAGCAAAGGCTGATTTTTCGGTACTTTCAGCTTTCTCTTCGTCTTCCGCTGCCATTGTCGAAGAATAAGGTAAACTCATCCCCATCGCCTCAAAGGCAGAAGACATAGTATTGGCGGTAAACATTCCCCCACAAGAACCAGCTCCAGGACAAGCTTTGTGTTCAATAGCATCTAACTCAGCTTGATCGATTTTACCTGCACTATATTTGCCTACTGCTTCAAAAACACTAACTACAGTTAAGTCTTCACCATTGTGTTTTCCAGGTTTAATTGTGCCACCATAGACAAAGATCCCAGGAATATTCATGCGAGCGATCGCCAGCATTGCTCCAGGCATATTTTTATCGCAGCCACCAATAGCTAAGACTGCATCCATACTTTGACCATTACAAGCGGTTTCGATGGAGTCAGCAATTATATCACGGGAGACTAAAGAATATTTCATTCCTTCTGTTCCCATAGAAATCCCATCACTAATAGTGATCGTTCCGAACATTTGGGGCATTGCCCCTGCCTCTCGTAATCCCTTTTCTGCTCGTAATGCTAGAGTATTAATACCCATGTTGCAGGGGGTAATAGTGCTATAGCCATTAGCTAAACCAACGATGGGCTTGGTAAAATCATGATCACCAAAACCAACCGCCCGTAGCATAGCACGATTAGGCGATCGCTGGTTGCCTTGCGTTACTTCTTGGCTTCTTCGATTGTCAGACATCAATTAAATCTCCTTTTGATGGCAATCAATTAAATACGTTAATTTCAACTGCGTAAGTCTCATAAACGTACCATACCTAAATATCTACTCTCATGGCGATCAAATTTGCCAATTCTTGTGATAGATAAAAACTATTGACATCAAATGAGATAACCGTCTGTTGTCAAAGGAAGATTAATTGATAACTTTTCACTGTTTTAATGCTGATGACGATCAAAATCACAGGCAATTTCTACTGCTGCCCGTCCTTTAAAATTAGCTTCTTCAGCCGTCAAAAAGATACTGTCAAAGTTAAAGGCAATTCCCGAAAAGTCAATAATACTAAAACGATATAACTGATCTAAAGAACGATAGATTAGCAAAGTATAGCCATTAATTCCTATTACATTTTGAATTTCCATTGCCAACTCCTGTACGAAAATAGTTGCTTAACGCTCTTGTTTTTAATCTCAGTTACTAGTAAATACTGAAGATTCGCTCTATTTATGCAGCCTTGGAAAAGATACTAACTATTACAAAACTTTAAAAGTAATTCAACATTAAAAAAGTTTTGTCTGTATAGTGCTTTACAAAAAAAACAATATTTTTTACTGTAATTTTCCTTTAAATTCTCCTGGCTTAATTGCTGCTTATTTCGAGCTTTAACTTATATTAGGCTTTTTGTTTGGGTGAAAAACAACCGTGATCTTACTTAATTTTGATTGTTTTTACGCTTGTTTACGTATTTTTGCTGATAATATGTAGTCTAAAGTTTCTGGCTATTTTTACCTTGGGCTTGAGACTGATTAGTAATATTAGATCTTTGATCTACACTCAACAAATCTTGATTAACAACTTATTAAATAAATGCAAATTAGTTTACAATACTCAACAAGTAGTTAATCTCTTATTAACCGATTATCCTGCCGATGCTGCCAGTTACCGAAGCCGAAGCAATTATTCTCGATTTAGTTTCAGTTTTCCATGCCGACCAAGATAGCGAAATAGTCAATTTAGATATGGCTCATGGGCGTATCTTAGCTGCCCCAATTACTAGCCAATTAGATTTTCCCCATTGGGACAATTCTGCTATGGACGGCTATGCCGTACGTTACACAGATGTGCAAAACTGTAGTTTAGATCAGCCTGTAACCCTCGAAGTAATAACAGAAATAGCTGCAGGCGATCGCTCTCAAGCCAAGATTAAATCAGGAGAAACTGCCCGTATTTTTACAGGGGCAATGCTACCAGAAGGTGCTGATACCATCGTTATTCAGGAAAATACCCACAGAGAAGGAAATTTAGTTACCATCCTCACACCACCAGAATATCAAGAATTTGTCAGACACAAAGGGGCATTTTACCAGGCAGGAACAGCATTACTAGAAACAGGGATAAAAATTAGCGCAGCCGAAATAGCTGTGTTAGCTACTGCTCAGTGTAACCAATTATCAGTTTATCGTCATCCCCGTGTAGCAATTTTATCGACGGGAGATGAATTAGTTACTCCCCAACAACCTCTACAACCAGGACAAATAGTTGATTCTAATCAGTATGCTTTAGCTAGTTTTGTTACTAGTAATGGCGGAATTCCGATGAAATTAGGAATTATACCCGATCACCCAGATATTTTAAAAGAGGCGATCGCTCAAGCGATTTCCTCAGCAGATATTGTTTTGTCTACTGGGGGTGTATCCGTCGGTGACTATGATTATGTAGATCGTATTCTGGAAGAATTAGGTGGTACTTTGCATATCCGTAGCGTCGCAGTTAAACCAGGAAAACCTCTTACTGTGGCGACTTTTGCTAACCATAAGTGTCTCTATTTTGGTATCCCAGGTAATCCTGTTTCGGCATTAGTTAGCTGTTGGCGTTTTGTGCAACCAGCCCTCAAAAAACTATCAGGACTAAACAATTATCAACCCCGTTTTGTTCAAGCTATTACTCGTCATGATTTAAAAGCTGCTGGAAGACGAGAAAGCTACCTCTGGGGACAATTACATCTAGTTGATGGTCGGTATGAATTTGCCCTAGCTGGTGGTAGTCATAGTTCAGGTAATTTAATTAATTTAGCACAAACAAATGGACTGGCGATCGTCCCTGTTGGTGAGAAATTGATTTCAGCAGGAAACGAAATTAGAGCTATGTTAATTAATTAAACAATGCCAGAGCTATTTCATTGTTAAGCACGCTTATATTGCTGCTGATCGCATTTTGTACGGCTATACAATCTTGTTATCTTCTAATCAAACGCATAAACAACTTTTCCAATTCCACCCAAACAAACAACAAAAGACTAAAACCAAAACACACTAACAATTGTTGTCCTGTTAAAATCTCTGTACCAAAAAAGCTACGTAACGGGGGTACATAGATCAGCATTAGCTGCAATAAAGTAGTAACAAAAACAGATAATAAAAGATAGGGATTAGAAAAGAAATTAAGTTCTAAAGTTAGATGTTCATGCGATCGCACTGCCAAAGCGTGTCCCATTTGGGCGATACAAAGAGTGGTAAAAACCATGGTTTTCCAACTATCGGGATTGATACTTGTTTGTGTAAAATCATACGCCCAAGTCATCAAAGCAATAGTAATTATGGCAAAAACAATACCAATACGAATAATATATAGCCCTAATCCTTCCGAAAAGATACTGGCTTGATAATCAATTGGTGGACGATTCATAACATTGGCTTCTGGGGGTTCAACCGCCAAGGCTAAAGCAGGTAAACCATCAGTAACTAAGTTCATCCAGAGGATTTGTAAGGGGGTGAGAGGTACACCAGGTAAACCAAGAATTGGCGCAGCAGCAATCACTATTACTTCACCAACATTACTACCCAAAATGTATTTAATAAAACGCCGAATATTACTGTAAACTACTCTGCCTTCTTCGGTAGCAGCAACAATAGTGGCAAAGTTATCATCTAGCAGTACCATGTCACTGGCTTCTTTACTAACATCCGTACCTGTAATTCCCATAGCAATACCAATATCAGACTGTTTGAGTGCAGGGGCATCATTTACCCCATCTCCAGTCATCGCCACAAATCTACCTTGACTTTGTAAAGCCTGGACAATGCGTAATTTGTGTTCGGGGGAAACACGGGCGTAAATACTGACGTTTTGGACTGCTTGTTCTAATTCTGCTTGGTCAAGTTGCTGTAACTGTTGTCCTGTTAAAATCTGGTCATTTTCCTGGGCTATCCCTAATTGATGAGCGATCGCTTGGGCTGTTAATTGATGGTCACCTGTAATCATAATCGGACGAATTCCCGCCCGTAAACACTCGGCTACCGCAGCTTTTACTTCTGTACGGGGTGCATCCATCATCCCTACTAACCCCAGCCAAATTAATTCTTGTTCTGTGGTTTCAGCACTGTCTTCGGTAGGTATTGCTGCCAGGGGTTTATAAGCTATCCCTAAGACTCTCAGGGCTTTTTTGGCTAAATTATCATTAGTTTGCAGAATGGCATGGCGTTGACTGCGATCAAGGGTGATTATTTTTCCTCGACTTTGATAAGCGGTACATCTAGCTAAAATTATTTCTGGTGAACCTTTAATAAATAAAATTAAATCATTTTGCCAATAAGAGAATTCAATTGTACCAACATTACAGACAATACTCATCCGTTTGCGATCGGCATCAAACGGAAAATCAAGTACCCGACGGATTTTACTATTAAGAGATTGTTGTTCTAAACCTACTTTACCTGCCAAGGATAACAACGCTGCTTCTGTCGGATCGCCGATAATATTCCAGCCTTGTTGTGCGTCTTGTGAGAGGTGGGCATTGTTACATAACACACAAGCCATAAGTAAGATTTCTAGTTCAGGATGATCTGAGAGTAGTTCTGACGACTGAGTTTGCCCTGCTGCGATAAACTCACCCACAGGTTCATATCCTGCCCCTGTAATCGCCCAAGAATTAGCGATTGTCTCTACCTGCTGTACCACCATTTTGTTTTGTGTTAGTGTACCTGTTTTATCAGAACAGATGGTATTAACTGAACCCAAGGTTTCGACCGCAGGGAGTCTACGAATTAAAGCTTTGCGCTTCACCATTCTTTGTGTACCCAAAGCCAGAGTCACAGTAATGACTGCGGGTAAACCTTCAGGCACAACCGCTACCGCCATCGAGAGAGAAACTTCAACTAAATCCTGTAAATGTGTCCAACCACCCTGAATGACACCGATCGCAATGACTAAAACTACCAGAATCATTGAACCCGTAACTAGTACCTTGCCTAATTGATTCATCCTTTGTTGGAGTGGGGTGTTTTCCGTCTCTACCGACTGCAACATCTGGGCAATCTTGCCTAATTCTGTTGTCATGCCTGTGGCAGTCACGATCGCTTTCGCACGTCCTTGCAGTACTTCTGTACCTGTAAAAACTAGATTACTGCGATCGCCCAAGGGAGTATCGATCTCTAATCCTGACTGGGGTAACTTTTGAACTGCTTGTGCTTCTCCTGTCAGTGCTGATTCTCGTATTTGTAGATTGGCAGCTTCGATAATTAAGCCATCGGCACAAAGCTGATCTCCTGCTGTCAGAAAAATGATATCGCCTGGCACTAGTTGAGGTGAATCGACTTGGATTCTTTGACCATTACGTACTACGTGTACTTGAGGTGAAGTCATATTTTTGAGTGCAGCTAAAGCTTTTTCTGCCCGACTTTCTTGCAGGTATCCCAATAACCCATTGAGAATGACGATAATTAAAATGGCGATCGTATCTTTAAAGGGAATTTCGCCTGCTTTTGCCCCAGATGACTGTAAACTAACTAAATCTAGAATCCCCGAAATAATAGCCACAGCAATTAACATCAATAACATGATGTCTTTAAATTGATCCAGCAGAATTTCCCAGGCATTACGTCCTGTAGCTGCAACGATTTCGTTTTTGCCATAGTATTCTAATCGCTGCTGTACTTGTTCGCCAGTTAAACCGCGATCGCGATCGCTATTTAATAGTTCTATAGTAGTATCTGGGGATAAAGTATGCCAAGGTTGCTGAACATCAGGCAAGGTGGAAGATGGGGATAAATTCACAGATTGTTAATTGTTAATTGTGACTTTTTACTTCAATAAAGAATACTAGTTTATCTTTGACGCTACTAAATCGGGAGATAGTCGTACAAGATGTTAGTTATGACAGTGAAAGGGGTTGGCTTCATGAGTAGCAAACAAGGTTATGGGAAGTAGGAAGTAGGAAGTAGGAAGTAGGAAGTAGGAAGTAGGAAGTAGGAAGT
>CAYMWC010000236.1:0-9231 GCA_964393695.1 uncultured Pleurocapsa sp. | reverse complement strand
TTGAAATCTTACGGGTGGTTAGCGGTTATCAGGATTTACCAAAGCTTTTTGAGCAAGATGAGGAATAAAATTTCTGATTATCACTGCTCATTGTTAATTAAAAATTTCTTCTCTTTCCTGTAAAGAATGAAAACCTCCTTTTTACAAGCTTACTGCTTTCTAATGAGATTAGCTAGCTCCGCCAGTCCCCAGGGCATCGCTCCGCTTCTGTTATTTGTGATCATAGTCTGTACAACCAATAGCTTGCTCAGTATTAGCTATATGGGGATTTGTGGTGCATTTGAGACGATAATCTCCAGTAAAAAAACGGCATTTGGTACAGGGGATTTGATGCATTTCTTTCGCTCTAGCTATGGCATCCATAATAAAACTAGCCAGACTCCAGGTACAAAGGCTTAAAACGGAACACGCGCCCAAAAAACGAAGTGGGAGCATTACTGGTTGAAACAGACTGGCAAAATTAACAGCAAATTGTAACACAGCCAAAATTAAAATTAGATTTGCTTTATAAGTATTAATTATGACATATATTAACTATCTAAATCTAATTTAGTCAGAAGAATTGGAAATGTTCCTTATACTAAATCCGCTGATCGAAAACCTACTTTTCGGTTAACAGTTTTAGTGAGGCTAAAAACCTTTTGCCTTTTACCTTGACTCAACTTTTAAATGTTGTATCTTAATAGGATTTAGTATCAGATACGACTGGAGATGATCTGAAATATTTGCTTAATTTGCTGCTTATTAAAGGTTTGAATGAGAGCCAGTGCTGCTCCTTGAGGATCTGTGGGAATGGTAACTGTACCACCAACAGCAGCACTATTAGTAGCACCAGCAGTAACTCCAGCAGTTACTGCTAACTGTTGAAGATTTCTACTAGGAACTAGCTGATCTATTTGGCCAGAGTGTAAATAGTCACCAGCCTGTTTAATTTCTTTAATCACTACCTGGGCAATAGTGTTATAGGGGTATTTTTTGTTAGTAATTGCTTTTTGCGTAGTAACAATCAATTTCTGCCAATTAGCTGCACCAGGAGCTATTTCAGCCAGTTTATTACAGGCAATATGCAGTTTTTGTCTAGTTTCAGGAGTATCTGGCTGTTTAAACAGTTGTAGCATCTGCTTAAGGATTGTTGTTACTCGTTGACTAATATCAGCATCACCTGCTGAACCACCTGATAATAGCTGTTGAAGATACTGATCTAGCATCGCAAAGTTAGATTCTGCCTGTGCCAGAATCTCTACAGCATCACTGTCTTTAAAATCGGCAGAGTTTTCTAAGCGTTCTATTAAATCTTGTAAATGGTCGTAGCCATTGAGAAAAAGTGTTTCTAATTTTTGATCGACATTAACAGGATTATCCTTGAGAATTTTAAAAGAATCTTCTAAACGGTGGGCAGTTTTCTGAATACTCGTATAACCCAACATCGCTGCACCACCTTTTACTGAATGAGCAGCCCGAAACATTTCATTGACCGTTTCTGCATCACGGACAGATACAGATAGTTGTAAAATGCCTTGTTCTAGAGTTTGAAGATGTTCTTTTGCTTCTTCTATAAAATAGCCCAAAATTCTTTGCTGATTAGCGGTGTCCAAAGCCTAAATCCCCCATTGTTTTAACTTTGTAAAAGTGCATATATAAAACAATATATAAACACAAGTTTATCTCAGACTACTTAAATTGGGTAGCTGATTTTCGATATTCAATAAAGATGCCGAACGGTTTAGCCAAAAAGAATGAATCCTAGCATTTTTTGCCCCTTGATAATCTTCTATTAGGCTGTCTCCAATATGCCATGCTTCTTGAGCAATTAAGTTATGTTTTTTTAAAGCAATCTCAAAAATATTTAGTTCTGGTTTGGCAGTTCCAGCAACTGAAGATATGGTAATACTACTAAAAAAATGCTCTAAATCCAGAATTTTTAGTAGCTGATTTAAGCGAGTATCAAAATTAGAAATAACTCCTAGTTGGATTCCTTGATTATGCCATCTTTTAAGACTGAAAACGACATCGGGGAATACATACCAAGGATCTTTAGTCGCAAAGTAAAGGTAAATTTCTTGAAAAAAATCAGTAAAATCCCTGAATTCTGTTAGTAGCCCAACCTGATCAAAAGTTTTTTGAACTACATTTTTCCACCAGCTAAATTCTTGTTCTTTGATCACTTTTAATTCAGTTCCTGAAAATGCTAATGGAGGAGCAGATTTAAAACTTTCAATAAAAGAAATATTAAGATTTTCAGGGTCTGCTTGAACACCATATTTGAGCGCGTATTGTTGATATATTTCGCCAACACTGCTTTTAAGATCAAATAAAGTCCCCATCGCATCTAAAAAAATAACTTTGGGTACGGTATTGGGTACGGTATTAGTAAATGCTTGAACTGTCATTTTTGAGCTTGTTAAAATAACTGATAATGTTGATAAGTTTTTTTGAACTTTATTGCCAAAAAGGTCGAAGAAACTGAGCGGTGGAACGACGGAGCTTCCTTCGAGTTCGTGATTAGTCGAGATTAGTTTGAACTGTTTGTTGTATGGTTTGAGTTAAATAATTGATTGTGGCTTGACGTGAAGTTTGATTTTTGGATTCAGGGATTTGGCTATTGCTCTGGCACATTAGCCAATATTCTTTGAGGTTTATTGGTGTCCCAATTTTTACTTCTACCTGTCTTCGTCCTTTCAATTTCGGTCGATCAATATTAAATACCTCTCGCTCTAAGCGATCTAAAGTAGCAAAAAATCTTTCTGGTGTGGGTTTAGCTGCCACATAACCGTCGTAAATAGCATCAAAGTTCAGTAGACGAACAGTTGTTAAATAGAGATGTTCATGATTTAGCTGAGCTAGTTTAGGCGATTCTGGCAGAGAGCTTAAAATATACTGAACTTTATAAACTCGTTCGCGAGCAGGAAGTTGAAGTGCTGGAGTAATATTTAATTTTTCCTCACAGTAATTTAATAAATGCTCTTTAAGCTCTTGAATACGCTGATTCCAATCTTCTGGGTTTGCAGGAGTTAGATTGTATTCGATTTCTAAATTAGTTAATACCTGGGCTGAAATAGCTCGCAACCGTAAATAAACATCCTCTGTCTGAGGCTGAATGGCTAAAGCGGTTTCTAGACGACTGAGAGAATTTACTAATTGAGTGTCTGTCTGATGGAGATAAAGATATTTGAGGCTGAGGGGAACTAAATAAAAATTAGGAATGGTAGCTTCTTGTTGAACTAGTTTCGCCATCGCTTTAAAAGCTAATTCAATTGCTCCCGAACGAAAGGGCATAACAGTATCATTTTGATAAGAACATCCACCTTCAGGAAAAATGACCAACTTAGACTGGGGTTGCTGAAGAATTTGTAAAGTTTGTTTAATACTGTGGCGATCGCCAACTCCGCGTTTGATAGAATAACACCCTACTATTTGTAGCAGTTTGCCAATAATCCCCTGAAAAGCCTCATAAGCGACGACATAATGAAATAATTGTCCTAAACGGGCTGACAAGAGAAAAATTACGATTCCATCATCCAAATTAGAATGATTAGGAAGATATACAACTCGTTGATCAGCGATCGCTTTTAATTGAGCAATATCGCGATCGTTTATTACTAATCTAATTTTGTAAACCCAGTCAACAACAAAATGAAAAATACTTTGGATTAGACGGGTTAATAGAGGATTTAGCCGTGGTGGCAAAAATTGAGCATCAGATTTATGAGCGTGGGACATAGAAAGCTATCTGAGCAAAATTAGCTTATTTTAAGTGATTTTAGACTGAGAACTATTAATCCCAGTTAACATAACATACTACTTAGATGACAATAATTCAACTAGAGGTTGAGTAATCCAACTAAGTCCGACTGTTAACTGATGCTTTAAAGTGGGCAGCCGATAGAGATAAATCAAGCGACGGGCAATATAAGCTAGTGGTCCATCTAATTTCAGACCTAAACCGTTAATTGTGGCACTATCAACTCCCAAAGTCATCATTTCCCCTAAAGGCTGGTAGCGGAAAGATAAGAGAGGACGATTAGTAGCAGCAGCCCATAAATTCCAAGCACAATAGTCAGATTGCTGAAAAGCTACTTGAGCAGTTGCAGGTAAAGGTTTGCCATCGGCATCATAACAGTCAGCAACATCTCCCAAAGCATAGATATCATCTCTACCTTTTACTTGCAGAGTTGGTTCAATTTTGAGCAGTCCTTGCTCGTTTTTTTCTAAAGGCAGTTTTTCAATTAACTCCAAAACTTGATTCCCAACTGTCCAGACAACTAAATCCACAGGAATTACGTCAGTTTGCCCTTTATAAACAAGAGAAATACTATCAGCTTCAACTTTTGCCACTTCTGTAGTTAAATCCTGCCAAATATAACGTTTCTCCAAGGCTTTGATCGCGGTTTCACGGTTAAAATCAGAGCTATTTTTCAGAATTTGATCGCCACGGTCAATAATTCTAATTCTGCCTTTTTCACCCAAACGATCTGCTAATTTACAGGCTAACTCCACGCCACTGTAGCCACCCCCAACTACAGCGACTCTAATCTTGTCAGGATTAGCTGCTTCTAATAATCTTAATTTCTCCTGTAGACGATAGGCATCATTGAGGGTTCGGAAGGGAATAGCATATTCTTTTGCCCCTGGAGTCATCTCCACAGGGGTTTTGCCACCCGTAGCCAGAACTAATTGGTCGTAGTGAATAGTTCGCCCGCTGTCGAGAGTGACTTGCTTGCCTGTGATATCAATATCAGTCACCCCAGCCTGTTGAAAAATAATTCCTGTATTTGCCAAAAGTTCAGCAAAGGGAGGCGCAATTTCCCAACTTTGCATTTCTTCCGTAATCAGTTCGTACAATAGAGGCGAAAATAAAAAGCGATCGCTCTTATCAATGAGAGTTATTTCTGGTCTTTCTTCATTCTGCCAAGGAAACTCATTTAGACGCAAAGCAGTATATAAACCACCAAACCCCCCACCTACAATACAAATACCCGATTTTCCGCTCATAAGATTATCTAGCTCAGCCAACCAGTCAATGATCTTGCACAATTTAATGTTAATTCTAGCGACTTTACTTAGTTTGTGATCGTACTTGCTGTTGGTTCTTTAGTGTCAGAATTTCCAAAGCGATCGTTATTAAAACAGGATTTATAACCCAAAAACAAACATTAATGCTTGATCTATCTGCTGTAAAACTTCAGAAGCGATCGCTCCTCTATATTTAACAAAGCGTTTTGTGTAGTCAACAGGTCTTGTTTGCAAACAATCAGCAATCGACTTTTTACTCAACCCATTATTTTGATTGGTCTCTAAAGTAATGTTAGTTAAGATTCTAGCTTTTTTAGCCGACCATTCAGTAATCGGTACAATCTGAATAACACTTAATTTTGAGTTATAGACATCGTTAGTCACAACTACGCAAGGACGAATTTTTCCAGTTTCCGATCCTTTAACTGGATTTAGATCGAAATCAGCTACATCTCCTCTTTGAGGCTGAAAATCTATTCTAGACATAGACTTGCTGCATCTTCGGTAAGTTCTTGTAGCTCCGCATCAGTTTCATAAATCTCTTGATACAGTGCAGCCGAATCAGCTAATGCCTTTTGATTTAACGTCTTTCGTAAAAGAGTGATCGCATCTACGACCACAGCAGACTTACTTTTGTAGCCATATTTTTGATATTGAGACAGAAAATCGTTGTCATCTTCATCTATACTAACCTTAATTTGGGGCATAATAATTACCTAAAAAATAGACTATTATTTTAGCCTAAGATTTAGCCTTTTTTCTTTTCCCTTTTGACTTTTGATTCTACCTACCCAAAGTATGTAAACAATTGATTACACTGGCACATTGATTAGTTACAGCCAGTAAATCAGCTTTATTGCTAGAAACAGGAGGTGGAATTACTTCCCCAATCCGAACAGTCACTGGTACAGAATTAGGGAAGGATGAACCCTTGGTTAAGATTTTTTCGGTTCCCCAGAGACTAATTGGTAACAAGGGGACTTGAGTCTGAGCAGCAATCCACGCTGCCCCTAACTTGGGATCGGTGATTTTGCCATCAACAGCACGAGTTCCCTGCAAAAAAACTGCTGCTACCCACCCTGATTCAATCGCTTTGATGGCTGCCTTGAGAGCAGCGCGATCGCCTGTACTGCGTTTGACGGGATATGCTCCATAAAGTTTAATCGCCTGGTTAAAGACGGGAATTTGAAATAATTCTTCTTTTGCCATAAAAGCAACAGGACGACCAACACAGTTGGAAAGAATAGGGGGATCAAAATAGCTAGCATGATTACTAACAGCAATTAAGCCACCTGTTTGAGGTACGTTTTCTGCTCCCAAGATTTTGACCCGAAAATAAGTATGTAATGCAGGGCTAACCACTGACCATTTCAACAGATGATATGATGCCCAACTAGCAAACGGTTCGCGATTTTTCCCTACCACCAACTTATCTCTATTAATAACTCGTCAACTCTTTACTATAGCCTGTTAAGTATCGCAGTACGTTAACTGATTAAGACAAATAACTATAGGCTCGAAAATAGGAAATAGGAAATAGGAAATAGGAAATAATTACGCAGGTAGTAAATTAAACTTGCTACTTGCTACTTGCTACTTGCTACTTTCTACTTCTTTAATTCCCTTCATGAGTTGCTCCATAGTATCGCCAATTTGGTCTTTATAGGCTGCGGGGGCAGCGACATAAGCTTTTTCTATTAAAGGTTTTGCTGCTACCAAATCCCCTTGTTTTTCTAAGACTAGAGCTTTAGCTAAAATCGGACGAAAATCATCTTGATGGGTTTTAGCTAGTTGATCATAAAGGGCGATCGCTTCACTGTAACGTTCTTGATTGGTATACAGTTCTCCTAATAAGAGTTCTACAGATTCTTGATCTATAGAGTTGGTATTAGAATTGTCTGATTGAGTTGCTAACTTGATGGTTTTTTTCAATAAAGCGATCGCTCGCTCTGGTAAATCTTGAATTAAATATAAATTAGTGATTCCTCCCAAAGCATATATATCTCCAGGACGTGCAGCTAAAACTTGATTATAGGCTGCTGCTGCCCCTTCATAATCGGTTACTTGCTGTTTTGCTTGGGCAAGAAGAATCGTATATTCCGTCTGTTCTGGGTGAAGTTTTGCTAATTTTTCTAAAGGAGCGATCGCGCCATTGATGTCTTTCTGCTGTAATCTTATTTTTAATAAACCGTTTAAAGCAGTGTCGTTGTTTGGCTCTCGTTCTAAAACTGTCTGATAACCAGAGGCTTCGGCTTCTAACTTAGTTAATTCTTGTTGCGAAAGTACCATCACCTCACTATCAGCGTTTTTAGCAAACTGTTGCCCGTCAACTACACTTCCCACTAAAGGCAGAGCAGAAACAGTTATTAAGGAAAATAACATTATGCCTAAAACTAAATAAACCCAACTACTACGCTTATTGTTCATGGTTTTGTCACCAAATGTATGATCAGCAGACTATACTTATTTTGTTTACTTGTGGTTATTGTGTCGATTCTAGTATCGTTTATCCTAGAGATGAAAGCCAATGGCTCAGAGCTTAATTTAAGCTAATTAAAGCTACGGTTTAACTTAAACTTTCATGAGAGTATAAAATATGATCTCTCGTAGAATTTAAACTCTCTTACATTTAGTAACGTGTACGTTATCTAATGCCCTATGAATTTGGCTAAAAATAACTCTCTAAAAAAACCAAATCAAGCTGCTACTGCTGCCAACCAAACGACCGAGTCTACCATGTCTAACCAATCTCCAGATTCTGTCTCATCTAATTTAGAAAGTCAATCTGTCCCCACTAGACAACAACCAATTCCGCCACCTTCCCATCCTCGACAATATCGCGCTATTGGCTTAATTCGAGCTAAGTATCAAAAAAGTGACGAACAGATGACTCAAGGGACTTTAATAACTGCTGACGGAGCAGAAATTGAAGCCGTTTTACTTGGTCGGATCATTAGTTTAATTAAAAATCATCTAGATCTCGAAAAAGAACATCTTTGGGTAGTTTATCCTCGAACTAAGATGAATAGCGATCGCCTGCACGTTCAAATCGTTGGAGTTTGGGAACCAGAGACTTTAAGTCAAGACTCTGATGGGAAAAAAATGTCTGGCGACGAAGCCGAACACGGTTATTTTTCTATTCGAGGTGAAGTAATTTTTTACTCTACAGAAGAAAAACACGTCATTGTCAAAATTAAGCAGTTTCCCCGTAAAACTGGCGATAAACCCAAATTTTTCAAGCTTAAATTACAGGGACTTCCAGGAGAAAAGCCTCTCAAACGTTTTTGGGATTTAAAAGTTCGTTTGGCAGGGGAAAATTTAATCATTGAAGAGTCAACAGACTTAGGCTTTGCTCAAAAACGCAAACCGAAATTTAAACCAGATCGCAAAAAAATTCAGCTAAAATCTGCGCGAACCAATAAACCCAGTCCGACTAAACGCCCAGTCATAACCAAAAAGCCAAAAAGTGAAAGCTAAAGGTTGATAATCACTGTTATTTATTCTAAAGAGATAATCGATCTATTAGTATCTTGAGGAATAAAAGTGCGATCGCTCGGTAAAGAAGCTACAGGTTCAGTGAGAGTAAATTTACCTGTGGAAATCCATTGCTTTAATTCTTGAGCTATTAAACGTGAGCGATATTTACTTGCAAGGGGGGCAACTTTCACTAACTGACCATCAATAGTCATACTACCTTTTTGTAGCTGTTCGTAGCTAACCAAGCCAAAGGTAGGACGTACTCGTCGAGGAATGGAAAAATCAATTACGGGAGCGACAATATTTTGCTCGCCCACAGAACAGTTGGCGATGACTTTTTCTGTTAAGACTGGTAGTGCCACTCCTACCCCTAGCATCAGCGATGAGCCATAGTTTTTGAAATAGCAACCTCTCACCCAAGTAGAACTCATTTGTTTAGCATCGCCAATTAATGCCACTGTTGCAGCAGGGCCTATGGGAGTACGATTAGGAAGACGTTTTTGGAGAGGAAAATGCTGTGTTCCTTCCCAAGCAATATAGCCGATTCCACCACCTAAAAAGATTTTGCTACCAATACCCACTAAGTTGAGGTCGGGATCATTGAGTAAAGGAGAAATTGCTCCAGGATTAGAATAGACTGCATTACCTAATCGCGGTTGTAAAGGCCCTAAATATGTATATAAAGTGCGATCGCCCCCGTTAACGCCCACAATAAAATTTTGATAGAGATTACGAGGATTA
>CAYMWC010000235.1:0-9341 GCA_964393695.1 uncultured Pleurocapsa sp. | reverse complement strand
TCCTGAATCTATGTTTTTTTTATATTTCATCTGTGGGGCTGCCGAATGTGGGCTATAAACCAGCAATGATCGCAATTATTTTGTTGTTTTATCTTTATCTTGAAAAATCTCCCTAATTTCGTGCCAAAGTTCTTTCAATAACTGTTTAACCTGCTTTTCTTTACGTGCGACTGCACCACCAGTTGCCCCTAGTTTGGTTTCAAATTCTGCTCTTTTACGTTTAGTTGGTTCGGTAAAGACTTCGGGATCTTCTTTTGCCTTTTCGTACCAAGTTTTAGCTTCATCTAAATATTTATTAACTTCCTCGTATTGTTCTCCATAACGGTTAGCCAAATTAGCTTGTAATACCGCAGTTTGGGCTTTAAGACGAGCATAGTGTTTTTGCAGGATCGCAAATTCTTCACTGTTGCTGATGTTGGTTATAGCTTCAGCGATCGCCTGTTTGATTTTATCAGGTTGAGCATCGTTTTGAGTTTTGACATCTGCTAAAGCCTTATCAATATCCTGCTGTAGCTTTTGTTCATCTTCCACTACTTGAGCTTCAAGGGTAGTAATTTCTGATTGAGTTTCGGCGATTTTTTGTCTTCTCGCTTCGCTAATACCGTCAATTGCCCCCTGAATAGAAGCAGCGACTTCTTCTTTCACTTCACCACTTTTTTCTTGAAAAGTTTCCGTAACAGCAGCGATCGCATCCTGAACTAAATTGACAATTTCGATTCTACCTTCTTTATATTCCGAAATAGTTTGGGCGATCGCATTTTTGACAATGGCGCGAATCCTTTCGGTTTTTAATTCTCCAGTCTGTTTAGCTTGTTGTAGATCGGCAATAATTCTTTCTTTTCTCGACTCAGACATAATTATTCACCTGAATTATCTTGAGATTTAAATTTTTAAACCCTGTATATTCCTATCTTAGAGCTAGGCTTTTAGTTTTTGCACCTTACTAAGGGTAGAAAAACAAATTCAATGATTACCAACTACTAAAGAATTGATAACTGATGACTGATGACTGATGACTGATGACTCATGACTGCCTTAATCATGAGAAATCCAATCCAAATATTTCGGTTCATCGACTAATTCTTGAGCTAATAAAAAGCTAGATATTGTCCAATTTTGATATTTTCTTGCTTCTTTACCGACTAAACGACCATTTTTGCCATCATAATATTCTGCCCACTCATTCTTGTGTAGACGTTTACCTGCAATTTCAATAGCGTGATGTGCCAAATCCAACCTATCCATTTTTACTGCTGCTGCAACTAAGAAACACAGCAAAACGGGCCAATTACCACCGTTGTGATACGACCAAGGACGATTTTTAGGATCACAACCTGTAAGTAGCTGCCAATCTCGACCTTTGAGGGCAGGAAAACATATTTTCATAGGCATCCACCCAACCAAGTCATCCCATTTCTTATCAATGGTATGCATAATAATGTGTCCTTGTTGACGCATGACCAAAGACGACAAAATCGCCATCAAATTACCCAAAGCAAAAAAGCGACAATCTAGATGAGATGGGCCTAAATTACCAGCTAAATACCCACCATCATCAGGAAACCATTCACTCAATTCCGCATAGGGAATCGAATCAGCGTAAATATTAAATTGATTTAGAGCATCTTCACCGTATTCTTCAGAATCATAGCGATAAATAACATTAAGTTTTTCTAAATCTAGCCAATAATTATGACGAATATGACTGGTAAGTGGAGGCAGACGATTTTCAATTGCCTGTAAAATTTTGTCATTTTCTAGATTATTTAGTAGTAATTCTGTAGCACATTTAAGAGTTACATGAAATAACGCCTGAATTTCTAAAGGATGCCCATTAATACCCATGCGACGGTCAATCATACAAGCCCCATCAGGAACTAACAGCGTTGGGTACATATCAAACCGCGCCGAGAGACAAAGCTCGATAATTAATCGAATCCCCTTTTGCATTTCAGGACTATGGGCAAAAGAACTTTCCCCTGTAGCCTTGACATAAGCTCGTAACAGAAACATCCACCATAAACAAGAATCAACAGGGGTAACTCTACCAATAGCATGATCACCAAAATCCGCCTTGAGAAACTCTTCGTCTCCTTGATGTATTACTTTAAAGCTAGCTGGCATCAATCCCCGTCCTGGTTCGAGAAAATCTAGCTGCTTTTCTTTGATCTGCAATCTTAAAGTTTCTAACAAAAAATTATGAACAATTTCGCTTCTACCTCGAATCAAAAAAATTAGGGCTGCGGGAACAAAATCACGTACAAAACATTGATCGTAGTTCAAAGAAGGTGAACTATAATCACAAGCAGCTAACGTACCTATAGGACGACCTCGATAATAAATAATCGATGATTCTAAAACTTGCCAAGCTTCGGCTGCGATCAGATAATTTTGTCTTGCGCTCAATTGTTTACAATCCCTAATTATTAATAATCTGGCTGATTTTGAACTATTTTTGCTCGTTGCTCGGCGATGATAGATTTGGTCTTCAATTCTGTTGATCCTTATATTCGCCTAAGCTTATTAACTTTTTCAGAAACATTTGCATCTGTATTATCGTCAAAACTACTGAAGCGCGAACAACAATATGAAGCATATTTAAAAAATCAATCTTGCGCTAGTGGTATTTTAAATTACTAAACTTGTAAAATTTCAGCAAAAAACAGTGTTACCCCAATCTATGAAATCTTTTAAGAACCATTTAAAATCTTTAGTTTCCTTGGCTACCGTCCCTGGCTTGACGGTGGCTATTTTAGGGACGACTAATAGCGTCAACGCTCTACCTCTGGATAATTTAAACTTTAATACTATTAAACAGCTACGTCAGGTAATAAGTCAAAATAATGAACCACCAGAAGTAATTATCAATGAACCTAATAGTCCTGGATCTGCTCCTCCTCCTCCTTCAACTAGCAACGGTGACACCAGATTTTCTTGTGAACTAGTTAACGGCGAGTATACAGTTATGTATTACCCTGAAAGCCAACCTAATCAAGGATATCCTTGGGCAATTCCCAGTGAACTTGGTGGCGGTTGGACTCCTGAAAAACGCTGTAATACTATAACTAATCGCTTTGAATCTTATCGTCAGGATGGATTATTGGAGTTAACTACGGGAGTGGAAAATGGTTATGATACTATCTGTGTCACCACTCAATTAGACCCCACAGACTGTCGGATTGTTTTAACTGTTCCCCCTGGACAAGATCCTCAACTAACTCGCGATCTCATTTTTGACAACTTATTAGTTGCTGATGATGGTGGCTCGACTCAAGGAGTATATACTTTTGGAGATAATCAATCAGGTCAAGATATTTTAAATGAAGTAGGGAAGGTATTAGGAGGTTCTGGTAACAATTCTGGTAACAATAATTCTAATCGTCGTTCTCCAGAAAATATCGATCTCAGACCTTTCCTCGATCCTGCTGACGGCGGTACAGGTAGACAACTCAATAAAGGTAATTCTGTCGCACCCGAGCCTGCTCAACCTAATAACTCTGAACGTAAACCAGCTATTTTTAAGTAATTTCTAGTAAAGATTTACCTACAAAGGTGGGCAAAAGTATTTTTAAATACACTATTGGGTTAAACCTAAGCGTTGCCCACCCTACTCTACATTAATCACTTCTTCTTTCATAAAAACTCAAAGTTGTATTACCGTAAGACTTAGTGCGATAAATTTCTAGCCCAGATACTTCCTGAGCTTGCCAAAGTTGGGGATTGTGTTCAACAGCGATCGCACCTGTGGGGGTAACTAATTTTAAAGACGCGATCGCTTTTAGGACGGGTAAATATAAATAACTATCGTAGGGTGGATCGAAATAAATCCAATCAAACTGCTGTCCTTCGAGATGTTTAATTTTCACTAAGACATCGCCTTTGATTACTGTGTAAGACTGTTCTGGTTGGGCTATCTGTTGCCAGTTTTGCTCAATAATTTTGCAGGCTTTACCATATTGCTCTATGCCTACCACTTTACTAGCTCCACGACAAAGAGCTTCTGCTCCTATTGAACCATTGCCAGCACACAAGTCTAGCCAACTACTGTCAAGTAGACGATCGCCCCACATATTGAATAATGCTTCCCTGACTCTAGCTGCGGTGGGACGAGTTCTCTGTCCTGGTAATGTTTTTAATTGTCGATTACCATAAATTCTCATAAGGATTTAACATACGATGTGGAATTATTAGGAAATATTGGATGAAATCAAATAAATTGTCTAGGTTATCCAGTAAGTTAACTCGCACTTACTGGATACGAAAAATGCGCTGGCTAACTTTTATAGCGATCGCTTTACTATTTTGGAACTTTTCGGGTGTGCCTGTCTTAGCTGCCCCCCAGACAAATCAGCCAAATTCATCGATTCAGCCCTATTTGAATCGTTTTATGCAACAAATTACCGAATTTACTCTCGATAATGGTTTAAAATTCATTGTTTTAGAAAATCACGATGCTCCAGTAGTTTCTTTTGTCACCTATGCCAATGTCGGCGGAGTAGATGAACCCGATGGTCAAACTGGGGTTGCTCACTTTTTAGAACATTTGGCATTTAAAGGAACTAAACGGATTGGTACAACTAATTATCAGGCTGAAGCAAAAGAATTAGATAAGTTAGATCGTATATTTACTAATATTAAACGGGCAAAGCAGTCAGGTGATACAGACAAGTTAGCTAAACTACAAGAGCAATTTGTTGCTGCTCAAGCTGCTGCTAGTAAATATGTTAAACAAAATAAATTCGGTGAAATTGTTGATACCGCAGGGGGAGTAGATTTAAATGCAGCTACTTCCGCCGATTACACTAGTTATTTTTATAGTTTTCCCGCCAATAAATTAGAATTATGGATGTCTTTAGAATCAGAAAGATTTTTAGAACCTGTATTTCGGGAATTTTATGAGGAAAAGCAGGTAATTTTAGAAGAAAGACGCTTAAGAACTGATAATTCCCCTATCGGTAAGGTAATTGAAGAATTCCTTGATACTGCCTTTACCACTCATCCCTATAAACGACCTGTAATTGGCTACCAAGAAGATATCAGCAATTTAACCAGAGATAATGTCCAACAATTTTTTAAGTCTTATTACTCACCTAATAATCTGACTATTGCGATCGCTGGTGATGTTGACCCCAAAGAAGTAAAAACCCTAGCCAATAGGTATTTTGGACGTTTTACAGCCCAGTCAAAACCACCTACAGTAACTAAAGTTGAACCACCTCAAACTGAAACTAAAGAAGTAACCGTTAATTTTCCTTCTCAACCTTGGTATCTTGAAGGTTATCATATTCCTGCTCTCCGTCATCCTGACTACCCAGTTTATGAAGTGATCAGCGAATTACTCAGTAGTGGTAGGACTTCTCGTCTCTATAAATCTTTAATTGAAAAAAAACAAGTAGCTCTCTCAGCCGAAGGCTTTAATGGTTTTCCTGGAGATAAATATCCTAATCTCATGTTAGTTTATGCCCTTACCGCTCCAGGTACTAGCGTCGAAGAACTAGCAACTGCTTTGAGAGCAGAAATGGACCGCTTAAAAACAGATCCCGTAACTCCTGTAGAGTTAGAACAAGTCAAAACTCAGTTAAAAGCAGGATTATTACGGACTCTGGAATCTAATATGGGGATGGCAAGAATTCTCGCCGAATACGATGCCAAGACTGGTAGCTGGCGACATATTTTTGATGAATTAGCCAAACTAGAAGCAATTACTCCCAAAGATATTCAGCGAGTAGCTCAAATCACTTTTACCTCCGAAAATCGGACTATTGGACGTATCTTGCCCACCAGTTAAACTATGTCGTCTGCTGGTTGAACATAGAAAGCAATCCCGTCGTCACCTCCTTCTAGTTGATAATTTGAGGTTGCAAGAAATGCATCTTTTTCCTCGGCTGAAGGAGTATAGAAATGGGCATCTAACTCAGGATTATAAAGACGATATAGGGGGACTGTTCCCTCTTCTTGGGTTTCATAACCGTAGTATGATACTCCTTCTGAAGTATAATTTGAAAGATTATTAGTGATATAATCCCGTTCAGCTACATCCGAAGTGTATAAATGTACTCCAGTGTTGTTATTAAAGAAACGGTAAACAGGTTCTATGCCTGTAATATCAGCATCTGATTCAGGTGGCGCACCGACAAAAGATTCTCCCCGATATTCATATTGAGGTAGATTTGCCTGAATATTATCTCTTTCTGCTTCATCAGTAGTATAAAACTCTGTTTGAGCATCAGTTTTAAAAAATTTATAAACAGTCTCCCCTGTCTCTGATGAAGAGTCGTCCTCAGTAGACGATTGAGTAATACTAAAACTATAGTCACTTGAGGCATCACCTTTAGCAGTAACAGAAGCCGAATATGAACCTGGTTGCAACTCAGCAGCAATAGACTCAGTTGTATTGCCTGTTTCAGCAGAAGAATAAAGAGTATTGCCTGCATTGTCACGAATAGTCAAATCGAGATCAGCACTTAAGTTACCTAGACTAAAACTATAACTATCGGCTTCACCAATCTCAAACTGATAAGTATCTCCGTCGCTACCAGTTTCATAGGTATCGACTACAGTATAGTTATCTGAGATAACTCCAGCATTTACCCTTGCGTCTGAGGAAGAAACAGTAGTATCGCTAGAATTTTGGTTTTCTTCTTGCAAAGAATCACCACTTTGACTCCTTTCGGAGTTATTAGAGCTATCTAATTGAATATTGTCCATAACATCAACTCAGTAATTTTATTTTTGTAACCAAGGCTCTGAACCTATGATTTATCTAATTTCCATTTAACCAAAAATGGTCTTGGATAATCTACAGAATTATCTATGGCTACAGAACTCTTACTTCTTATGTTAGCTGGGTTTGACCAATTCCACTATTGTCTAAAAGATTTAATACAAAAAGTTACTTCGTTTTTATAACTCTATCAGCGATCGCTTCTGCGTACGCCACTAGCCTAATTGCTCTTGCCACTTGATTTTTAGTTTTTCTGATTAAGAGCGATCGCCATAAAACTAATACTAGTACCGCTACGGGTCAGTCAAAAGTCAATCCCATAAGGGGATTTATCCCGCGCTTCGGGGGACAATGAAGTCAAAAGTAATTAATCTTAAGGCTTTCAGGATTTAAAAACTGATTTAGTATGACTGAAGTTTCTAATACTTAGAAACTATATTTTTAGGAAATATAAAGTTAAGTCAAATTTCATCTCTAATCTTAAGCGTTTAAAGTATTACTAAATACATCTTTGTAGAACACCATTAGCTAATATGGCAAACCTGTAAGGAATAAACTACTCATCCCAAACTAGCGTTTGGAACGAGTTTTTAGTAGCCCTAAATCGTCGCTAAATAGACTAAGCCGCGTCCTCTTTCGGAGGCTACCTCCGAAAGAGTGTCGGCAAGCTGAAAGTATTCTACGCTTCCACTTCTTAGCTTACAAGCGAGACCTGAACCTCCAGGCTGGTTTATACTCAGCCCTAATGCAGCTATATTTTTTGCCCCATTATAATCGGGGTCGCCTTTCCAATTACACTCAGGATTTACGCATCGAAAGCTTTTTCCATTTCGATTTCCGATGTGTAAGCATTTGTGGCATGACTTACTGGTATAGGCAGGATTTACCAAAATCAAGGGGACACCAGCTAAAAGACATTTGTAGGTTAGAAATTGCCGTAACTGGTAAAACGCCCAGTTATTCGCTTTTCTACGCTCTTGTTTATTTCTTGGTTGTTGATTTGTTCTTTTCCGAATTCCCGTTAAATCCTCTAAAGAAATAGCTCGACTGCTAGCCACTGCATTATTAACTAGCTGGCGCGATATCTCATGGTTTATATGCTTTTGGAATCTTTTCTCCTTTCCTGATAACCGTTTCAGCAGTTGTCTGCATCTTCTGCGACTACTGCGCGTGCCTAACGAAGCTTTTTTTTGGAGAGCTAATCTTAACCAAGCATACTTGTTTCTAATTTTTCCTAACTGCTGTCCATTCCAATTATCTCCATCTGATGTATATGCAATATCTGTTCTTCCCAGATCGACTCCTAAAACCTGTTTTGTAGAGATTGGTTCGGGTGTTTCGTTATCTAGGTTGATGTGTATGTAGTATTCGCCATTGCGACGCTTAACTAAGGTTGCTGATTTTGACTCAGTTCCTTTAAGAATGCCTCGTTGATAGTTGCCAATATCCAAATCAAACCGAACCCTATTTTCTAGCAGTTTTAGACTAACTGAGTAATCATCTTCTCTGAAACTAAAAATTCTGGCATCATATCCCACCAAGCTACCGCTTGGAAGGAGAATCCTTGCTACATTATGTTGAATAAACTTAGTAAGTTGTAGATCTCTAAAAGATTAGCTGTTTTTGATAGTTAGCTGCAATTAAGATCTGTTAATTATTATTAAATCAATTATTAATTTTAATTTAACCATTTAATACAAAATAATTATATTAAGTTGCTGAAAAGCAACTATAAGATTATACTCGTCATATTTAGCTTGCAGTTGGTTAAAGACATATTAATAATTAGCTTTCACGAAGTCAGACTCAGCCCTATCGTTTTATTTATCCCACAAGGGACAATGTCCTCGAATGGGGACGACGAGGTCTCTCTGACCAAAAATCAAAAGAAAAAATAAACTTTAGCTTACCAACGCTTTTAAAATGCTCCCTAAGATTCTCGATTTATCTGGTCAAACTCCAAATCTAGATCAGAAATTAGAAGCAGAGATTGCTTTGAATTTGAGTGACTCTTACCTATCTAAAGATGATCTAACTGGAGAAAATATAGCCAAAACCGAACAAGCAGAAGCTAAGATTTGGCAGGGTATAAAAGCACAAAAAGAAGGCAACTTACTTGTGGCAATATCCTATTATCGTCAGGCAATTAAATTAGAGCCTGAATGTGCTAAGGCTTACCAATTGCTTTCTAATGCTTTAAAACAAAAACGTCAGCAGCGTCAAGGTCAAGTTAAACGTATTAGCATTGATGAGCAACAAGACGTAATTGTCGATTCAGCGCTCCATTTGGTTAATTTCTCGGAGATGGTGCAAGTTAATGACCAACCAACAGCCAAAAAAATCAATGTTCCCGATCTTACCTACCCTAGTAACCAAAAGCCGACTATTCAAAGTCCTTTAATTAGTTTTACCTCCTTAAGTACAACTAATTCCACGAAGTCAGAGTCAGCCCCGTCGTTTTATTTATCCCACAAGGAGACAATGTCCTCGAATGAGGACGGCGGGGTCTCTCTGACTCAATCGCCAGTTTTGAGTTTTTCTAATGTCAATTTTATTTCTTATAATGCGAGTCTAAACGTGAATAACTTGAATTCGCCAGCAGCAACACTTAACAGTG
>CAYMWC010000234.1:0-9360 GCA_964393695.1 uncultured Pleurocapsa sp. | reverse complement strand
TGAATCTATGTTTTTTTTATATTTCATCTGTGGGGCTGCCGAATGTGGGTTAAATCTAAACCCTGACCATCATCACTGATTTCAATTAGGGTACGATTACCTTGATGAGACGCATGAATAGTAATATTTCCTGTTGAAGACTTACCCTGTTGGCGTCGAAGTTCGGGGAGTTCTATACCGTGATCGAAAGCATTGCGAATCAAATGCAGTAGGGGGTCATGAAGTTTTTCGAGGATGCCTTTGTCAACTAAAATATCTGTTCCCTTCATCTCTAGGCTGACAGGCTTTTGATACTGAGTTGATAAATCCCTCAAAGCTCGTGGAAAATGGTTTAGCACATTTTCCAAAGGAAGCATCCGCGCCCACATCAATTCATCTCTTAATTTAGTCAGGGTTTGCTCTTGCTGTCTGATGGTTTTATCAGATTGTCGAGTAAACAGAGCCAGATCTTCAACTGCTTCTTCTAACTGCATCATCTCTTCTAGTGCAGTCTGAATTGAAGAATGTTGCTCGCTATAGCTATCCATTTCTAAAGAATCAAATAAGCGATCGCTATTCAATAGTTGATTCTTGATTGAAGAAGATGTTGAGGGAGGGAGATGAGAATCAGAGTTTGTACTGCTCAAGTTAATGCTGGTGTTATCTGATAAACCTTCTAAGGCAGTAGTTAAATGTTGAAATTGTTCTAATCCCTGCTGAACTTTACGTACAATTGCCTGTAAATGCTCTTGTTGTAGTGCAAGGCTATTACGATTTATTACTAATTCTCCTACTAAATTGTTCATTTTTTCCAATCGATCTTGAGCGACTTTTACTTTTAAGTTGGCAGTAGAATTAAATTTAGTTTTAGATTTAATCTGGGTTTTTTGGTTAGAAGATTTTGTACTATGGGGATTTTTAAATAATGATGGCTGAGAAACTATAGCAGAAGCTGTGGCAGAAAATTCTCTATTAGTTACAGTTTCCGTTGCGGTAAATACTTCTGATTCACAATCAAAGATTCCCTCGGTTGCTAAATTATCTAGAGATCCATCTTCAATTTCTGATAGAGATAAGAAACTTTCTAAATCATCTAAAGACTGATCTAAACTGTTTTGATGAAGTATAGTTGGTGTTTCTGTTAATAATTGAGATTCAAAAGTAGTGCCAATAGTCTGATTCTGTTCTTTTGGGATGTCTGATAGCAGTGCTTTTAAAGCCTCCGAAGGAGTGCCTCCAGATTGGCGATCGCCTGCTAAAACTAATTCTCTAGCAACCCGAAAATTATCCAATGCCAGGGACATAATTTCCAAAATGCGATCGGGATGAGCATCAATGGCATCATTTACAGCAAGAGAAATCTCACCAAATCCAGGTAAACCTAAAATTTCGGCAAACCCTCCAAAAACTTCCGCCTGAACGCGTAATTCTCCCTCAAGTTCATGTTTTTGAGGATTTTCTAACACCATCGCTAGACGTTCTATTCCTTGTGCTACATCTACTTCAAAGATAGAAGATACCATATCAACTCCCAGATCGGAGGAGTTGGGAATGTAATTTTCTGCCTCTTTTAAAACGTCTTTCAGTCGGGTTTCTATTTTACTAAAAACAAGATCGGCACTGGCTAAAGCCGACTCTTCTGCAAAACTACCTTGATTAATTTGTTGTTGTAATGGTTCTTTTAAACAATCATAAGCTTGGAGTAGCCAGGTTTCTAACTCCGTATCCAACTCTACTTTATCGCTATAGAGTCCTCTTAAAATACTTTCTAAGCGATGTGCAATCATTGCCAGGGCATCTAGTCCCACAGTAGCTGCACCACCCTTAAGGGAGTGGGCAGAGCGCATTAAATCGTGAACTAAGGCGGGGCTAAGTTTTTGTTTTAAATTGAGCAATCCTGTTTCCAGTATCTGTAAAAGCTCTGGAGCTTCTTCTAAAAAAAATTGATAGGTTTGTTGGCGAATTTCTGAGTCAATCATAGGTCTTTAATTAGCTATAGGCTCTAAGCTCTATTTTTTTTGTCGGTTTAATTGGTAATCAATAATTAATGGTTGGTTAATCAAACTCCCAACTTTGGTTACTAGGCTTTAAACCGACTTACACTTGCCTGTAAATCTTCCGCTACTGCTAATAACTCTTTAGTCGAAGCCGATACTAGTTCCGAATCCGTTGAAGTTGTATTTGCCATGGAGGCAACTTCGGCAATAGTTTGAGTAATTTTTTGACTAGCCTCAGACCCTTGAACGGTTTTTTGGGCAATTTCGGCAATTCGACTGTTTACCTTGTGACTGGAGATAGCAACTTGATTA
Source organism: uncultured Pleurocapsa sp. (assembly GCA_964393695.1). Classification (GTDB taxonomy): domain Bacteria; phylum Cyanobacteriota; class Cyanobacteriia; order Cyanobacteriales; family Xenococcaceae; genus Waterburya. The sequence continues at coordinate 7,072 of CAYMWC010000234.1, read as the reverse complement.
AGACTCTGACGGGTTTCATCTACCAATTTAGTCCCAATAACTACTCGCTCAATACCTTCTTCCATTGCTTTAAACACTTCTTTCGTGTCTAGCTGAATGCTGGCTACTATTTTTTCAATTTCAACTGTAGCTTCAGCCGATTGCTGTGCGAGGATTCTAATTTCTTCAGCTACCGTCGCAAAGTTATGTTCTTCTTCTCCTACACGAGATGCTTCTAAAGAGGCATTAAGAGCTAAGATGTTAGTCTGAGCAGCAAAACCACCGATTAAATTGACGACCTTAGAAATTTTCTGCGAGGATTCTCCCAATCGTTTGACCTTCTTAGCGGTTTCGGCAACTGTTTGGCGAATGTCCATAATTCCTGCGACGGTGCGATCCATGGCTACATCTCCAGTAGCGACGGTTTTTAATACTTCTTGGAAAGTCGTTTCCACCTCTTCAGTATTAGTAGCAACAGCCTGGACTGACTTGGCCATAGCTTGAATTTGCGACAAAGCAGCAGCGATCGCCTTGGATTGTTCAGTCGCTCTCTCGGAAAGAGATTGGGCAAATCCTTGACTATTGCTGGTCGATACAGTCATTTGAGTAGTCGATTTTTTAACCTGTAGAACGATTTCCCGCAAACTTTCGACAGTGGAGTTATAAGAGTCAGCTAGAGTACCAATTTCTCCCTCCGTTACAGTAGCGCGAATAGTTAAGTCTCCTTGACTAATCGGATCTACCTCCATAAGCAAACTTAAGGCTTGACGTTGTAATTCTTCCTTGGCGTTCTTTTGCTGCTGTAGTACCTTGGTTCGCTCTGAGGCAAGTACCACTTGAGAAGTAACTTGAGCAAAAAAGTCAACTTCTATTTTTTGCCAGATTCGAGATTTACTACATTGTTGAACTACCAATAATTTCTGGGAATTTTCCTCTGTATCAAAAGGAGCGATTAGTTCCGCTTTGACATTATATTTTTCTAATTGTTGAAGATGATTTGCATCAAGATTAGCAAGATAAATATTAGAAATTACTTGTACTTTATTTGATTTATTATTGGCAGACAGCTGATCGAGATATTCTAAATTGGTCTGACTTTCCTTTAAAAAGCTAGAAGATTTACCCGTCGTAGATTCGGCAATAATTTTACCTATACCATTTTTTTCGATACTATAGATAATAGCTCGCTCTACTTTTAAAGCTAATAGAATTTCTCTAAGAGCTATTTTAAATAAATCTTTAGAATCACTTACTCGTGAAAGCTTAAGGGTTAACTCTTTGAGTCGCTTAGAACGCTCGGTTTCTTCTGTTTGATATTGCACAAATGTCCTTAAGCTTTTAGCCATTTTGTTAATATTAGTTCCCAAAACAGCTATCTCATCTGCTCCCTGAATCTCCAGCTTCGTATCTAATGCTCCTTGACCAATTTTTTTAACTGCTCCTGCTGCTTGAATAATTGGTAGGGTAGCTCGACGGGTAACGGTAGCAGCGATCGCTCCTATAATTAGAGCAGTTAGACCACTACCCAGGAGCAAAGTTATACGTAATTGTCTCAAGGGGGCAAATGCATCATTTACTGGACGAGATAAAACAATTTCCCAGCCTGGAGATTTTACTCCTGAAATATTGGTGATCGGCGCAAGACTTGTTAGTACCTCTTCCTGACCATTCTTAGCCTCATCAATTTTTTTATCTAGCAGAATATCAGTAGCAATCAAACCTGACTCTGGGTTTTGACTGTTTCTTTTGGTATCAATTTTTGTTTGTAGCTTAACAAAATTGTCTAGATCTGCTCCTACTGGAGCATTGATAAATTCTGATTCATCACTATCAAAAATGTATCTCTCACTATCAATTAACTTGTATTCCCAGCCTTCTGCTTGAACATATTGAAAAATTTGCTTCCAATTTTTGAGAGGCATTTGTAAACGCACAACTCCAAGTACTTCACCAGTCTGGGTATCTAAAATTGGAGCAGCTACCACCAATTGACCTTTGTTTGAAGTCGAATGAATCTCTGGATCGTTAACCACAGGTGTTTTCAAAGAGATTGCTCGTTGAAAGTAATCATGATCACTATAATTTTCTTGACCAGCGATTGCAGAAAATTGAGACTGAACCATTAGATTGCCATCAGTATCAAAAACGGCAACACTATCGTAATTTTCTAATGTGTGGCTGGCAATAAAATCGTTGAGAAATGCGATTTTTTGTTTATCTGTGGTTATCTCTTTGATTTGTGGATCAGCTAAGAAAGGTGAACTGGAAACTGCATTGGCATCAGTAACAACGCGATTGGTAAAAAGACTGACTTTTTGAGCAATATCTAAAGTTCGACTTTCTTGATCGCTAATGATTTGTTTGCTCAAGGAATGACTTGCCAATTGATGAGCAATTCCCCCTACGGCTGCCATCGGTATGATACTGATCGCTACGGCAAACAAAGTTGCTTTGCGTCGTAAACTCATTTGTCTCCAATAACCAATAACACGATCTCCTAAAGAGCTATCTTTAACGATTACAGGCTTGGTTGCGGAATGACTAGAAGAGTTAGGAATTGTAGTCTTTGTAGCTGTAGAATTTTTGCTAGTTGAATTATCGCGATCGCTCTTATCAGAATAATCTGAGCCTAAGAGATTAGTAATCATGGAATTTACCTAGGTTAACTATATAAATTTGAGTTGACTATGGATGAAAATAGAGTAGAGATGAGAAAATTGAAAGTAACCATATTTGCTAGTGCAGCACCAGTTAATTTGTGGTCTGAGATATTGCTTGCACAATAGCATCTGGCTTTAAAACTGCTAGTAATTCTTGTTCGGACTTTAACCAATAACCCTGTAACAACTTTGCCAATTCTTTATTTTCAGGGGATAAAGAAGGAGGTTGAATTGAATTTATATTCAAGCGTTCCATGTTTCCTACTTGATTAACAACTACTCCAACTGCTTGGTTACTATTGGGAAACCGAAACTGTAAAATTGCTGCCTTATAGCTTGAAGTCGAGACTTTTTGACCTAAAGGCTGAAGCCCGATTAAGTATCCCAAATCTATTAGCCAAAGAATATTGCCTTGCCAATTATGAGTACCCATGATCCAGGGCGACATGTAGGGCATGGGTGTAATTTCCTCGGTGGAGATGTTCAATACTTCGCTAATCTCCTTGATTGGTAGCAGGGCGACTGTCTCAGGACTAATATTTAGTCGCAAAAATTGTTGTTGTTCAGCTAACGTGGAGTCAGAAGACGGTTGCTCGGGGGGTGCTGGTTTAGCATTACCGTAAAATAAAGCTGTTTCTCCTGACTTGATGGAAAGATTAGATGCCATTTGAGTGTGTTTCCTCTGAATTGTAATGAGATTTAAGCTGGAATTAGTTGCCCAATTGTCTGAAGTAGTTCATTGCCAGCCAATGGTTTGGTAAGATAAGCAGCAGCACCCTGCCTGAGTCCCCAGAACTTATCGAGTTCAGTTGCCTTGCTAGAGCAGAAAATAATCGGGATTTTGCTTATTTCTGGATTAGCTTTGAGATGACGGCAAATTTCAAACCCACTTCGTCCTGGAAGAATAACATCGAGAATAATAACATCAGGCTGACAACTAGCAATTTTGGCTAGAACTTCCTCCCCATTCTCAACGGTTTGAACTTCAAAGCCAGCACGATTTAAAATCAAGGCGATCGCCGTGCGTTCAACCAAAGAATCTTCAACTATTAAGGCTGTGTTCATGATTTTTTTCTTTCTTGGGTAAATTGTTGGAATAGACGGCGGCCAATAGATGCCAGTTGAAAAAGCTAAAGCTCAAGTTAAAATTCAAAATTTTGTGGTTCATCTTACTATTGATAGAGCGTGAATTCAGCAATAAAGCGTCACATCCTCTCCACATTTTTCTGCTAGGTAAGTTAGGGACTTAAAACGTAAAGCAACTAGCTGTTCGTAAAAAGGATTAAGCTTGCAAAGAGGTGGAATCGAAATAATCGTGTGGTTAAAAACTCTAATTTTGCGCTCAAAAGGACAACCAGCAGGTATTAATCGGCAAATAAAACGAGCTAATAAAGGACTAGTAATTTCTATTGACTCAAGCTGATGACGGACAAAATGTAAGACAGAAAAAACAATCGAGATGTTGTTCATGATTTTACAAGTAAGAAAGTTATTTATTTAGAGAATTAGGTGATACTAGCTATTTAGGCTGCATTTTCGCTACTAGCCAAACCCGAGGATGCACCAAGCTTTAGCTGACTGAGGGTGCAATGTCGCAGATGCTTATTCAGCACTTCTGTTACTGCTGCTGCATCTACTCTGTTTTTGCTCAAAAATCCCGAAGCACCAACCATTTTTGCCTTTAGGCGATCAATCACGCCATCGTTTCCTGTTAAAATCACAATTGGAGTATTGCGAAAGTGAGAAATTCGCCGTAATTTTTCGCACACTTCGTAACCATTAGTGTTAGGCATCATTAAATCTAAAAAAATTAAATCTGGTTTGAGAGCTAACAAAACACTAAAAGCTCTTAAGGGATCGTTAATCCCAGTAAATCGATAGCCTTTATCCGTTAGAAACTTTTCCATAGAGTTACAGATTAAGGGACTATCATCAACACAGGCTATTAAAGGCTGTTCAATGGCAGTAGTAACTGTAGGCAACACAGGAACTGGTAAATCGGGAACGTTAATTAATTCAACTAATCCTGATTGAATATAGGGCAGTAAAAAACAAGTAACAGTTAGGGGTTTACGCTCCATCTGAATCCCCAAATCTCTTAGGGTTTTTTGACCATCCAACAAATTACTAAGCATTTGAAAAACCGTAGCAGAAGTGCTTTGCTGCATTTGCTCTACCTGGCTGATTACTGGAGCTTGGTTAAGATTTAACTGATCTACTTGAGCTTTTTGCCAAGCAACTCGTTGTCGTTCAACTTCGGTAATTACTCGATTGCCATCTATTAAAATGATTCCTTTGGATGAAGATGGAAGCTGTTTTAGTTCATAATTAGTTTGTTGGCTTTGAGTAGCATCAAACCAAGTTTCTATCAGGGTTGACCAAACAATTTTAGTTGCTTGCTCGCGGGTTATTTTTTTCTCCTGTACCCAAGAACACAATAGCTGATATTGCCAACATCGGTTGCCATCTTCAAGCAAAATTTCATTAGCTGCATTAGCTTCAGTTTCCCAATTGCCTATATCAGAAATTTGTTCGGGAAGAAAAGCAGCTAGATTTCTATACCATCTTTTAACTGCATGAGTTCCTCCATTGGCATAAAAAACCTGACCTGAATGAAGATATACCGTCCATTTATTCCCTCTAGGATTGGTAAGTATTAATTGACCGCTAAATTTTACCTGCTTGAGATTAGTAAATAATTCAGTTTGAACTGATACGCTGAATTCTTTGCTCAAAGTGTTCTTATTATCAGGTGGTAGTGAATTGGAACTTGGAAGTTGATGATTCATCGCTCTGATTTTAATTAGTTTCTGATTCTAAAAATAATGTTTCGTAGATAAAAATCTTGGCAGATAATTTAATGTGTAATGCTCTTATCTGTAATCGTTAGCAACTAAATTGGAGATCAGCCGAGACTCCTAGAGCAATGAATAGTTAATTAGGAGTCTTTATGCTTCTAGGTTAGTCATACGCTAGGACTATTTTGACCTGAAGTTTAAGCTATTCTTAGTCTTTGCTGGATTTCTTCGGGGTAAACAGTTGCTGATTCGGTGTCAGCTTCTGCTACTGATCTACTCAGGCTTTTAAAATGGTAGCTGTGATTGACAAAAGGTAACTGATTGGCTGCTGCTTGAGTAGTAATTAAAGCTCCAGCAGGTACATATCTATCATCTCCAATTTCTACTCCCATGATTAATGCTTTGGGTTCAATAATACAGTTTTTACCTACTATTGCTTTGAAAATCAATGACTGCATACCGACAAAGGTATCTGCACCGATGCTAGCAGGGCCGTGTACTTGGCATTGATGAGTCAGAGATACGCGATCCTCAATATATGCACCATAAAATTCTCCTGCCACTTCTACTAGTGCCTCTTCGACGAATTCTTGATGATGATAAGCATCTAGAGCATGAAGCACTACGCAGTCTTGGATTTTAACATCATTACCTACCCAAACGGGTTGACCCTCGTAACCACGAATAGATGCAGCAGAAGCAACTGTAACTCTTTTACCGAGGTGAACGTTACCAGTGACAACAGCGAGAGGATGAACGCTAGCAGTTGGCTGGATTACTGGACTTTTCCCTGGAGAGTAGAAAGAACTATCGTTAACATTAGCGTTGGTGTCCTTATTAGTTTGAGCATTTTGAAAGGGAATAAGGTTCTTCATCAAAAATACCTTTCTATCTTTATTTATCTAATTTGTAATCACCCTAGTTTATAAAAGGTAACAAACTAGGGACAAAAAGGTACAAACACCAAAAATAATCTGCTTTATGAGTAGGTTGCTGACGGGGTGAGAACTAGGTTTAAAACAAGACAACAAGTAGGTGTTGGCAGTAATGGGAGTGGAGGGAGTAATGGGGGTAAAATTCTTCTAATTTTTCTAATTCTTCTACTTCTTTTTCTTCTTGTTGTTTCTTAGAGGCAATTGCTTTTTATACTAGTTTTTGCCACTGCTAGTAATTAATACTTAAAATTGAAGTTGTTCATTCCCGATATTTTTCGATCTGATCTACCGTCTTTTTCTCATGAATTTAATTTTTAAGCAAGTCTATTATTGTTCCTAGAATGTCACTTTTTATGATTTATATTAGTGCTTATAAGTAAGTAAACCGCAGAAAATCATGAACATCAATAGAATTCACAGATTAACTATTGTCGATAAAAAGTTTAAAATTTTTCAGATTAATCATGCTAAGAAGCAAGCCAATTTAAAAATTGCTCAAAAAGATAATGTAGTCCAGAGTATCTCTCAAGATCAGAAAGAAGCAGCCTAAAGTTTCTCTGTTTTTACAAACCACCCTGCTAAAGCTTATTATTACTTAAAGATGTCTAAAAAGGCATCTTTTTTTTGGTAAAAACCTAAAAATTACTGGTTCTAACGGATTTTGTGGTCAATCATTTTGAGGGGTTTTGCGACCATTCAT
>CAYMWC010000233.1:0-9383 GCA_964393695.1 uncultured Pleurocapsa sp. | reverse complement strand
GAACCCATGACCCCCACTGCCCCAAAGTGAACAAATAATTCTTGTATATTGCTTTTATAAATTGAGTCTAGGCTATTGACAATAACTTTGTCTACCGATTTTCTACCAATTTTTACTTTATTAAAATATATAAATTTTATTTAGTTTATTTGTAGAAAATCAATAATTATTATCTTTTAGTATTTTTAGCTTAGCAATCGCGAAGTGTGGACTTAACCCAATCGCCAAAAATCAAAGCTCCTTTTTTATAATAAGCTGAATATAAATTAAGTAAGCTTTGATAAGCGAGAAAGCAAAATGAATATAAAATTGATTGATTCTTTAGTACAGATAATTAATTCCCTGACACCAGAAGAAAGAACAAATCTCGAAAAAAAGCTGCAAGTTCAAACCTCATCTACGGAAATAGATCAATCGAACCTTCGAGACGAACCTTTTGTGGGTATGTGGAAAGATCGAGAAGATATGGAAGATAGTAGTCAGTGGGTACGTCAGTTAAGACAACAAGAATGGAAAAGTTGAAGTGAAACAAAAACTTATAGTTGATACAGATATCCTAATTGATGTTAGTCGGGAAATTCCCATTGCCATTAATCGCCTTCAATTAGAAGCAAATAATTCAACTTTAGCTATTAGTACTATAAATATTTGTATTTATTTTATTTTCTCACTTTCATCTTATTAAAAATCAACTGTGACATTTCAGGGAAAATATCCCAATTATAAGCATAGCTTGGATCTTCAGCTATAATAGTCAATATATATTCAGTTTTTCTATCTTTTGTCGCTATGTATGCGGTTTCTCCTCTCAATTCTGAAGTCCAACCTGCTTTGGCAGCAAAATTAATGTCATCAGGTAAAGACTGACTGAAAAAACCCCGTACTGAATTAAATGTGTTTGGATTTTTATCGTATCTTTTGTTAATTCTAGTTGAAGCATCTATAGATAATAGATCTAACATTATTTTACTTTTATTAGGAGAAACTGCTTGCTGATTAACAATTTCATACATTAGCCGAGAAGTTTCTTTTGTTGTTATTTTATTACGAATAGGTTTATCTAAATTTTTTCGTATTTGTAATTCTCTTCCTTGTGGTGAATAAAGTTTGAGATAGGGGATAGGAAAAGTTTTTTGACTAATATTTAAATTGCTATATTCAGCATTTGTAAAAAACTGATTAGTCTGTTCTCTTTTATCTAACCAATGTTGAAGTTCTTTAGGGTTTAAATTTGAACCAGATTCGGTGTCTGTAATTTGGTCTAAAATACGACTAGCAGCCTCATTATCAGACTTTTTAATCATTTTTTGTAATTCTAAACTCAATGATTTGTCTTCAATTACACCTTTTTGCTCTAGTTGAGCTTGAAGCATCACTAACCAATAAAGTTTAACAATACTTGCAGGATATCTTGAATTTTCTTGTTGATATGAAGCTTCTTCACCAGTTTTTAGATCAATTAATGTAATTGATAAAGAAGTAGTTGGTAAGTTTTTATTTGAAACTATATTTACAACTTGATCTACAATTTTTTGTAAATCCTGACTAGGTCGTAATTCTGGTTTTTGTTTGACGTTATAAACTAATTTTTCTGTATTGGGAATTTGTGATGATGATTTTAGAAGTGTTTTCTGGTGATTACTATCGATTTTTAAATTACTACTTAAATTATTTGCAATTTTTGTACTATTAACTTTGTTTATTACACTTAGTTTTTCTTGTTGTGATTTTTGAGCCAATTGCCAAGAAACTACCAATGTTAATGTAGTAACTATAGATATACTTATTATTCTCAATAAATAAGATGTATCAAATAAAATAAGATCTTTTTCAAAAACCTTATAGTTTTTTTGATTTTGTGTAGATAACTGAGATCTTTTTTTCATCTAATTTGCCTCAGTTATCTAATTTTTTCAATGGTTTGATAATCAGCTATTTTCCACTGTCCATTTTCAGACTCAAGATTGTAGCGTACTAACCTTGTATCGAAACCACTAGCATTTTGATCTATATTTCCATATTGATTATAAAGAGTACGTTGTTCTGTAACAATTACTTCAATAGTGGCATAATTTTCAGTTACAGTAAAATTTTCAACAGAATCAATACTTTGAACGCCATATGTATAGTAAGAAGCATTATTTTGTAGCCAAGCAACAGATCCCTCAGGATTACCAACATTATCATAATAAGCCTTCCCAGTAAGTAACTCACTCCCTAATTCTCTATCAAACGGAGGTGCAAATATTTGACGTTTGGCACTCTGCCATCTTGCTATTAGATCAACAGCTTCTTCTTGAGTAAATGATGGAATTGATTGAGAGATATTTTCTGTTTCAACTTTTTCTACATCTGTTTGTTGCTCGGTTTCTGTGGATGGAAGAAATTCAGATGGTTGTTCTACATTTACAGGATTAGGAGTTTCTTGTTCAATTACTATTTGGTTAGCTTTGTTACCATTTATCACTAAGCCTAAAAAAATGAAAAATCCAATTGTCCCCCCGATAATCCAAGCTTTTACAAAACCTTTCGAGTTATTAGCTTCAGGAGTAATTGAAGTGGTAGTATCAAAACTTTTTTTTTCAAGATCTATATTATCAACTTGATTATTCCAATTATCTTGAACTTGTTCGTTAATATTTACTTCCGACTCAATTACAATAAAGGTATCATTTACAGGAACAGTAGGCTTTTGTTGTTCGGATTCTCTTTTATCTATTGAATCATTAATGTCTAATGTAAACTCAGATTTAAGAAGTTCTAACTCTTGCTGTTCTTGTTGTAGTTTTTCTATTTGGCTTTTAGATTGCTTAAGCTTGTTTATTTTTTTTTCTAATTGTTTCTTTTGTTCAATCCGCTCAATTGGATCGGAAATTTCAATATTTAGTTTTTCTAGTTGTTGCTCTAGTAATTTAATATCTCTTTGAATTTTTATAATTGACATAATATATGAGTCTATTAAATACAAAATAAGGTTAAATGTAAAACTCTATTATCAGTATTTATTAGCTAATGCTCAAGGATATAAATCACAGCTAAATAAAATTGTGATCGCACAATTTGTAGTAAACCAAGTAAATTTATAAATGTTAGTGTATTATCTAAATTTAGTAACTTTAATAAATTGGGAATCTGTAATTTTAAGCTCTCCAGTTAAATTTTTAACTCGATAAGATCTTAATTCTTTCTGAGTTGAACCATCTAGCCAACTATAAGTATTTTGTCCGACAAAATTGATTGAGTTTTGAGTTCTTGAGGTGATGCGTAATTTTTCTACTGTTACTCTTTCAAATTGACTAAAGAAATTAGAGTTAAATTGATACGCTAATTGCGAATTGTACAATAATTCAGCTTCAGCAAAACTTTTTTGCGAGAGCAAATCATATAATCTTGCGATCAAAGCGATTGATTCGCTTTCATTAACACCTTCATGACTTTCATTAAAGCTAGAATAGTTTGTCTTACTATTTATTAAAGAATTTTGAGATGAATAACTATTAACATTTTTATCAAAGTTATAGATTGTTGGTTCACCAACTTCTCCACTTCCTATCTTTTCCTGCATTAAGTTAGCAAATTGTTCGGCTTCTGATTCGTTAATAAAAGAAGCAACTTGTATCGAGTAAATTTGTTCTTGCTGGCGATATTTACGAATGGCATCTTGGCAATAGTTACTACGAATTGTGCTTATATTTTCTGGCGTGTCATCAACATAAACTGGATACCAAATATTAGTACCACCAGGATCTTTATCTCCACAAGAATCTAAAGGAAAATCATAATTATTATAATTTTGTTCTTGAAAACGAGTGGATACCTTTGATGAAGTCTGAATTATGTCTTCGTTTTTTGGTATATTATTTTGTTTAATAGTATCGGAAGAAATATTGTCAGAAGCTTGTTGTTCGATATTGCTTACCGTTTGATTTGCTCTGTTGCCACTTAATATTAAGGCCAAGAAAATAAAGAATCCTACTGTACCGCCAATAATCCAGGCTTTTCCTGACTCTTCTGAGTTATTAGATGGAGGAATAACTTTAGTGCTAGTATCAGGATTTTCTTCTCTAGAGTTTATATTGCTAACTTGGCTATTTCGATTATCTTCTATCTGTTTGCTGAGATTAATTTCAGACTCTACTGCCATAGATTTATTGGTTATGGAAGTATTTGATTTTAGTGCGAATTCTGCTTGTTCACCTTTTTTTACTTCATTTTTATCTACTAACTCATTATTATTTAATGAAAACTCAAATTTAAGAAGTTCTAGTTCTTGCTGTTCTTGTTCAAGTTGTTCTATCTGACTTTTAGAATGCTTGAGCTTTTTGATTTTCTTTTCTAATAGTGTTTTTTGCTCAATACGTTCAATTGGATCGAGAATATTAGCTTCTAATTCATTTAATTGCTGCTCTAGTGATTTAATATTTCTTGTTATTTTTAAAGCTGACATAATAATATATGAGTTTACTAAATACAAAACTCTATTATCAGTATTAATCAGCTAGTTGAAAAGGATATAAATCACAGTCAGTAAAGATGGCGATCGCTAAATAGAATTATTAATTCTTTTAGCTCTAACAAAATCTCAAATAAACAAACTCGAAGAAATTTTAAAGTATGCTCCTAGCCTTTTAGCTTGCTCTTTGCTAATTGACCTTTTTCCATTAACAATTGCAGAAATTAATCCTTTTGAGGGACTAATAATTCCTACCAGATCGGATTGTTTAGTATGACTAACTTCTAAAAGATGCTGCAAAATTTTGTGAGGCGGAAGATCTTGCCACTCTTTGAGGTGATAGTTAGTTTCTTCATAGTCCTCAATTAACTTTACTAACAAACGAAGTAAAGTAGTTTCTTCAGGAGAACGATTCTTTTTTTTGGCAATTAACTTCTCTGCTACAGCCAAATTTTGTTCGTATTCTGTTTCTGTTTCAATAACTTTAGGTATAAACTCTATTTCTTGTAAAAGTCGTAAATAATCTTCTCGATCAATAGTAAAGGTCATTTTTCCATTTCCCTCTGTCGTATTCGGCATGAGTTAAAAAGTACTTAAAGTAGGCAACCTGTTCTTCGTAGTCTATATCAAGAATCAAACGGTATTTATTGCCCTTAATATTAAAAACAGTGAAGTTTCCCACTGCTTCTGCATCTCTATAAAGGTGCTGTACATCAATTAAACTTTGCCATTGCGCTTGCTCGATTGTTTTACAAAATGCCTTAATCGTCACACCAACATCTGGGTACTTAGATGCAGCTTGTTTAAGCTTTTTAGCCGAAATTAGGTGCATTTGAATTTGTTAAGAATTAGGTTTTCAAAATGAAAACTTGTCTATTATGTTTGCATATTGAAAACTTCTTGTCAACCTCCACAGAACAAAAATTTTGTCGATAATTCAGTATCATGAAAAACTGTCTAGTCTGGATGACTAACAAAACTTTGTGAAATGACTGCCAAATATACCTTTTAGCAGTCTGGTAGCATTGGGATGGAAGATGAGGTGAATGTTGGGTTAAGCTCTCGCTAAACTCAACCTACTGATAATTTTATAGTATATAAGAAATATGTATAATACAAGAGAGAAATGTGCGCCGAGAGCAAGAGAGCAAAAAGAGCAAAGGACTATGTAATCCTGGGGGCGACGCACACAACACGAAAACCGATAAAGTCGAAACGGGCATCGCGCGCATTAATGTTGCGAAACGCAGAACGGCAGTTGAAAGGATAGTTGAGCCAAGAACCACCCCGCAGAGGAGAATAATTATCATTATCTCGCTCAATCCAAGCACTGCCATCTATGGACGCACCCTTATAGTTTTTATGCCAAGTATCGGCGCAACGCTCCCAGACGTTGCCATGCATATCGTATAAGCCAAAAGCATTAGGCGGAAATTGTCCCAGTGGAGCGGTTCTTTGTTGATTATAATTTGCTAACTCACGAGTAATGGTCTCGCCAAAATGAAAGGGGGTGTTAGTTCCAGCACGACAGGCATATTCCCATTCCGCTTCGCTAGGTAATCGGTATTCTCGTCCAGTCCGTTTTGATAATCTGGCACAAAATTCAACTGCATCGTGCCAAGAGACATTCTCTACGGGGAGGTTATGACCTTTGAAGGACGATGGAGCGAGGTTGAGGTCGCGATTGACTTTGGGTAAGGACGCAACTGCTCTCCATTCTGCCTGAGTCACTTGAAACTTACCCATCAAGAAAGGTTTAATTGTTACCCTATGCTGGGGTCTTTCTCTGTCCTGACTAAATTTTTCTCCTAATGGTGCGCCCATCATAAACGACCCGCCAGGAATAGAAATCATCTCCAAGATGACACCATTACCGAGGTCTTCCTTGAAATATTCGGCTTGACTGCGGCTGCGGTTGAGCGTAATTTGTCCCGATCGCTGCTGTATTGTTACTGTCACTACGTCAAATTTAAAGACCTGAAGTGATGGAAATGATTGGATATTTGGTTCTATATTTTCGCTAACCTCAGTTTTAGACTTTGTTGTAATAGAGTTATTGGTTGTAGAAGAGGCATATTCTACTGGTTTGTCTGGTTCAGATTTTTTCTGATCGACTGACTCATTACTATTTAATAAAAACTCGGATTTAAGAGATTCAAGTTCTTGCTGTTCTCGTTCGAGTTGTTCTAAGCTATCTTTCCTTCGATTTAGCTTTTTAATTTTTCTTTGTAGTTCTTGTTTATATTCGTTACGTTCAATTGGATCGGAAATTTTGGTTTCTATTTCTATGAATTGCTCCTCCAACAATTCAATATCTCTTTTTATTTTATAAATTGACATAATATATAAGTCTATTAAATAGGAATTATGCGGTGATATAAATCGCAATCTGTTCAAATTGCGATCGCTTTACAAATTCCTTAATCTTTTTGGATGGCATAACATAAGCGTCCAATAGTTAAAGTAGATTCATTCATGGAATTAAGAGTAATATTCTTTAAGCTATTCATAAAGCCATATAAATTACTGGTTTTTGAGCCATCACTACCACTATTGAGATTCCACTCACTCCACCAATCAGGTTTTTGTAAATCTTTAGCAGTCACGTCAACTTTAAAATAATAAACGTTAGATTCAGTAAAATTATTCGGGTCAATAGTAGTAACAAAATTAAGTTGATTATTATCAATTTGCCAATCTTTAAAACTCAAAGCTTTGGCAGCAGCAGGTGCTTGTTTAAACTGTTGTTTATTAAATTTATCAAAGGCACTTACATCTATGGCAACTTTTAAATCATTAGGATCGGCTGATAAAGTATGATTGATTTGTTTGAGAGGAAGTTGATATTTTACTTCTAAAGCATCAGCGTTTTTATTCTGAATTTCTAACAATTCTATTGGTTGATTGTTCTTCTCTACAGAAACATCTCCATTATGTAATAAGTTGGGTGCTGCTAAATCTGATGATAGGTTAAGGGGTGAATTGAGATAAGATACATCGGCAACTAAATTATGAGGCGAAAAAATCAAAAATTTACTGCGATCTGCTAAATTTCCTTGTTCTTTGGCTAACTTATCAAAGTAATTAGCAATATCCTGATAGTGACCGAGAAATAATACATAAAATGGTCGATACTGCTTGCTAGTTTTTCCTTCCGTGTTGTAGTTAAATTTCTTATCGGCATCACTGGCAGAATAAACAGTGCCATTAAATTCGCTTTTAACTGCCCAAATACCGACAGAGTAGTTATTATCTTTACTATTAAAATAATTCTGTTTAATTTTATTAGCAATTAGATTGACATCACCATCATTTTGTTCCAAATCTGTAACGATTACAGTCAGGCGATCGCTATTTTTGGGTTTGGTAATTAGAGAACTTAAATCGCTAGAAACAGCAGGAAAATCAGAACTTTTCCCATTATAAAACTCTGCTTTATTAGCTTTACGAAATTCTGAACGAGTTAGTCCTTTTGATTGATGTTGATAATCTCCAGAACGATAATATTTGACCGTAGGTTGAGAATGTCTACTACTTAAACTTAATGTACTATCTAATAAATTTAATGCCTGGACATAAGAACTATTTTCTTGATTTATATAGCCTAGCATTGAGCCAGAACCATCAATATTCATATCGATAGTCAATGGATTAGTTAGTTCGGCTTGTTGCTTATTTCGCTCTAATTCACAATGTAAATTAGCATGATCGTCATTAACTGGTGTTCCTTCTGGTTCTCCTTTAGCAACCGCAACACAGCCAGATAACATAGCTACAATAGCCAAATTAATAATATTTCTTTTAAATAAAAACATACTTGTAGTTAAAAAATAGACTTTTTACTTTGGCTAAATTTCAGAGTAAATACTCATAAATATGATATTTTCAATCAAAACTTTATGGGTTACATTGTAAGGAAATAATATTTATTATGACAACAAGCAAAATATATGAAATCAGGAGAAATAACTAGACTAATAATTTGTTTGATTGTTGGTGCATTAATAATTTTCCTCGGTCAACCTAAAATTTACGACTTGAGAATAGTCAGAATTACTGATGTCCCCGATCTTAAAGAATGGATTGGTAGCTATTATATGAATCAAGCTAGTATAGTTTTTGCGATTTCATTGGCTTCTGTAATTTTTTGGTCTGTTTCGGGTATAAAATCAAAAGCTAATGGCAATGAATTAAAAACATGGCAAGGTATTTGGTACGCACTTTTATTTGTGAACGTCTTAAGTATTTTTATTGCTATTTATCTTAATAAAGTAAGTGATGATGCACTACTATCATCGGCATTTTTCTTACTCTTTGATGTAATTTGGATTTTCTGGCTGGGAACAGCTTTAAGTTCCCCCAATTTATTTATGTATTTACCCCCAGGTTCGGGAAAAATACGCAGAGTTGTTGGAGATTAAATTTATGACAATTTATTTAATTGGTATTGGTGGCAGTGGGGCAAAATGTGTAGAATCGGTAGTGCATTTAGCATCGGTAGGATTGTTTCCTCAAGAGCCAATCAAAGTTTTATTTGTAGATGCAGATGAAAGTAATGGCAATGTTGAAAGAGCTAGAAATAGTTTAAATATTCAAACTGAATGTCAGCGATTATCTTCTGCAATTGATAAACAACAGTGTCCTTGGATGCAAACTAAAATTAGATCTTTTGATCTGTGGTCGCCATTTGCTAAAAATAGCTTGAATAAAGAATTAAGTGCTTTTTTCAACTACAACAATCTCAAACAAAGTGAACCAGCTTTAGCTAACTTATTTGATGTTCTATATACCGATCAAGAGAAACAGGAAAACTTAGACGTGGGTTTTCGTGGTAGACCTGCTATTGGTGCTGCGGTGATGAGTCAGGTAGACTTAAATCGCTTAGATGAAGAACCTTGGGGAACTTTTATCGAACAAATTAGAGCCGATG
>CAYMWC010000232.1:0-9426 GCA_964393695.1 uncultured Pleurocapsa sp. | reverse complement strand
TTTTTCAATCTCCTTTTCTGTCTAGCTTTGGGAATTTAGATGCGTTAGCCCTGATCTAAGTTCAAATCTTCAAATATCAGTACATCGTATTCATTAGTTAGTTTGTGCGCCAACTTCCAAAACCAATCACGACGTTTATTAGAAATATATTCATAAACTCGATTGAAATAGTCTTTGGCTTTGTACCAATTGTTTGAGCCTTTTTGTTTGTTAGATAGATTTTTAGATGCTGCTTTTAACTTTTTCCGAGCCTGATTGAAAAACAAAGGAGACTCAATAGATGTTCCATCACTCACTGTTAAAAACGTTCGTAGACCATAATCGAAACCTACTATTTTACCAGTCACCACTCCGAATGATTCGTCTACATAATCGGTCACAACCAAGATGAATAGTTCGCCCAAGTTGTTTCTTTTAACAGTTAATGTCTTAATTTTTCCTTGTATTTCTCGACTCAATGAAAACTTATAAACTTTATTACCAATGCGTATTTTGTTACCAGATAAAAACTTGTATCCTGCCTGTTTAAGAGTGAAAGATTTGTACTTTCTAGTCTTCTTGAAACTAGGAGGTCTTGTGCCTTTATGATTTTGCTTAAAAAACAACTGATAGGCTTTTTCAATTCTCTGACAGATATCTTGTACTGCTTGAGAACCTAATTGTTGCCAGTATTTAATTCGTTTTCGCAGCTTGGCAATATGTTTCATGAGTTTGTATACATTCAAGTGCTTGCCAAACATTTTGTAGTATCGCTTATGCAAAGCAATGCAATGATTATAAATACTGCCACTGGCGTTTATCTGCCAATGAATGCACCTATTTTGCTTGGATTGATATAACTTGAATTTATACGTTTTCATAAACTGATTGTACCATGAATACTACGCACAAAGTCGCCCTAGAAGGGCGAAGCTTTAAACTCAAATTTTCGGTAATTTTTTAAACTACTCGAAAAATAAACGGATAGCGAAAAGCTTGATCTGGGGTTTGTAAACAGTAAATAATTGCCCAAACCGATAAACCCCAGTGGATAAGCAACCAAAAAGGCCCTAAGATAAAACCCATCAAACCAAGGGTTAAAAAGGAAAGGATAGCGATAATAGCTCCAACAAGCCAAACATTTAAATGGAAATTAATTGCTTCTTTGGCATTGTCTTTAATTATATCGTCTTCAGAAACCATCAGAATTGCGATCGGAATACCGATAGACAAAATTAAGGCACTGATAAAAACTGAGCCATGAGCTACAACTGAAAGTAACTTACGTTTATCCAAACTAGATTCTGCTGCCATTTTTCCTCCTCAACAAGGAATAAATTAATTCGGTTATTAATCCAGTTAAATAGTATCGTCTGCAAAGTAGTTTAAGAAGTAGAGATTATACGAAAACTACAGTTTGAATAAATAAAAAGCATCCAACTTGTTATGGATGCCCTATTAGGAAATAGACCAGTAATTAATTTACTTAAATCCCACTGCTGCTTGCCAAACGAAAGCCAAAGCCAAGAAAAATACGGGAATAATTGGCAGAACATCTACCAAGGGCTTAAACATAGCATAAGCTTCTGGCAAATCAGCTAAGATGATTGCAGCTTCCATATATCTGTATACCTTCCAACAATTTTCTTAAAATTATAGTAAGAATATTATCATATAAAAGAAGTCAGAGAGAAAAGGCTGTGTAAGGATTGTTAAATTCGTAGTTTATCGCCTCAAGACAATTATACTTGAATCATTGAGAGAAACAGGAGCAGGAGCAACCATATCCGAAGGTAAGAAAATGCGCGCACTGACTGCTAAAAGAGCCAGTAAAAAAATTATGACCACAACCAAAGGAGCTATGTACTGGCGAAAAAAGTTCATATCTTAACAATATTTGAATCTAAAATAGTGGTTTTTAATCTATATAGTTTATATATCAAAGTATAATTTTATCGTAAATTTGAGAATTGATGGCAACTAGCATTCCTACCTAAGAGTACAATATTATTATATGTAGCACATTTAATTGCAGTCTAATGTAAGTTTAATCAATTGACCAATGTTCGCTACAATTTAAAAATCTTGTGTCCCGATGTCCTATGTCAGACTCAGAATTTACTATTCCTATTTCTCAATCCGAAGATTCTCATTCTGAAAATCATGCTAATACTGAGTATGGCTACAAAGCTCTTAAACCAGGAGATATACTCAATCAACGGTTTGAAATTGTCAAAGAATTAGGTAGTGGTGGTTTTGCTACTACTTACTTGGCTTTAGATTTACAATCAACTGCTCACACAAAATGTGCTGTCAAGCAATTACAGCCTAGATTTAATAGTTTTTCAGTTTGGGAAAGTGCCAAAGAGCGTTTTGCTACCGAAGCAATGGTATTGCAGTGGTTGGGTAAACACGAGCAAATTCCCAATTTTATTGGTCATTTTGAAGAGAATAAACAATTTTATTTAGTTTTAGAGTTTATTGAAGGAGAAGAATTTGAGCAAGAAGTTCATCGGCAGATACTAAATGAAACTCAATCTATTGAATTTCTGTTTGATATCTTAGAAATATTAAAATCTGTTCACAAACAGGGAATAATTCACCGTGATATTAAGCCATCTAATTTAATCCGACGGCAAAAAGATGGCAAAATGATCTTGATTGATTTTGGTGCAGTTAAAGAAATTGGAACTTTAGCTTTCGATACCAGTAAGCAGCAGCTTCAAACTCAAATCATTGGCACTCCTGGGTATATGCCACCTGAACAAAATAATGGCAAACCCATCTATAGCAGTGATATTTATGCATTAGGCAAAACTGTTATTTTTGGGATGACTAATAAGTCACCTACAGAGTGGGAAGAATCCGAATCGATTGGCCTAAGTGCTTGGAATCAAAAAATAGCTATTAGCGAAGCTTTTTTGAAGATTATCAATCGCATGACTGCCAATAATACTTTAGAACGTTACAGTACTGCCAGCGAAGTTTTAAGAGATCTTCGACCTTTAGAAATAATTGGCAAAATTATTGGAGATAAATATCAAATAGTTAAGTATTTGGGTGGAAAAAAAGAAATACACTCTTATATGGCTAAAGGTTTGGAAGCAAACAATCGATCTAGATATTATATAGAAATATTAAAACCCCAAAACTCAGAATTATCTTTATCAGAGATAACGCAGGAGATAATGTTAGGGTTGAACAACCTCTCGTTAGTTGACAAAGATTCTAGGATTCCTACGATTATTGAATATTTTATTGATGAATTTCGGATTTATATAGTTCAGGACTATATCGAAGGTAGGAATTTAGCACAAATTATCGAGGATCAATTTATTCTCTCGGAAACCGAGGTAGTTGACATTTTACTTGATGCTGCTACCGCCTTAAATCCCTTTCACAAACACCAAATTATCCATGGTAATATTCAGCCATCTAGTCTGATTAAACGTAACGGTGATAGTAAAATTACCTTAGTAGACTTTAGTTTAATTAACGAAGCAGTTCAGTTACTTCCTGATAGCCAAACAGGCTATATCCCCCCTGAACAAGTTGCTGGGAGAGCTACTTATGTCAGTGATATTTATGCTTTGGGCATGACTGCGATTCATATTTTAACTGGAACTAGTCCCCAAAGTTTAGAAAAGAATCCGCGCACAGGAGAACTACTCTGGCATCGTAAAGCCAGAATTAGCCCTAGTTTTGCCAAAATTTTGGATAAGATGATTTGCTTGGATCAAAACCAGCGATATCAATCACTTAAAAAAGTAGTTAAAGATTTAAAAAAAATTAAATATAAGTCTCACTTTAGAGGATTATATAAATATTTATTAATTGCTCCTGTTTTGTTTTTTGCTGTGGCACTGATTCTAGCTCAATGGGCGCAGAGGGTAGCAATTTTAGAATTTTATAAAGGAGATATTAAATTAGAAGCCAATCAGTATGGAGAAGCGATCGCTTATTACAATAATGGCTTAAAAAAATTACCGAACACTAGAGGGCAGGTGCGAAATTTTGAGCAAGTTTGGCTAAAAAAAGCTAAAGCTCAAAGACAATTAGGAGAATATAAAGCAGCTTTAGAAACGTGTAGCACAGCTTTAAGACATTATCAAAGTCCGCAATTATGGAATTGTAAAGCTCTTAATTTGTATAGTTTAAAACAATATCAAGAGGCGATCGTCGCTTATGATCAAGCAATTAAGATTGCCCCCGACAATGTTTGGTTATGGAACAACCGTGGTGAAGCTTATATTGGTTTAAATCAAGCTGAAAAAGCGATCGCGGATTTTCAAAAAGCGATTAAACTCGATCTGCCCAAAAGTTTTGTCTCTTGGAATAACTTGGGCAAGTTATACTACCAGCAACGAGATTATCAACAGGCAATTAATGCTTATCAAGAAGCTTTAAAGGTTAAGCCTGAATATCTACCTGCCTTGATTGGTTTAGGTAATGCTCAAAAAGTCAGCCAACTATATTCCCAAGCCTTAGACTCCTATGATCAGGCTTTGGCGATTAATCCTGATTATTATGAAGCTTGGTATGGAAAAGGTTCTGTGTCTGAATATTTAGGAGACTATACGGCAGCTAAAGAATATTATCAACAAGCATTTAAGTTAAAGCCAGATTGGCAAGCAGCAAGTGAGGCTTTGAAAAGAGTTGATAAACTATTGGGGATTTAATTATAATCGCGAAGCGATTAGCCGTAAGCTTTAAGCTTTAAGCTTTAAACCAATTAATTGACCTATTCAGCTTACAACTTTTGTTCAATAATCAGTAATTGAGTGAATGAAACAAATTCTTGCTCAGATGAAACCTTATGTGCGTTGGTTTATTTTAGGGGCAGTCTGGTTTTTCCTGGCAAAAACTATTAAAGATCGCTTGGCAGAAATAGCTACAGTCAAAATCAATACTCAAAGTTGGCTAATACTAGCTACAGCAGTAGTTATAACTATGATTGCTCACATCTGGTCTGGCTGGGTGTGGACTTGGATTGTAGCGATGTTCAAACAACCTCTAAGTACTAAAGAGGGAATTAGAATCTATCTGATAACTAATATTGCTAAATATTCTCCAGGTAATATTTGGCACTTTTACGGCAGAATAGCTGCCATTGCTGGTAAAGGGGGATCAAAGAGAGAAGCAACTCTTAGTGTGTTATTAGAGCCATTACTGATGGCAGCAGCAGCCTTATGTCTTGGCTTAGTTATTAGTAGCTTAGGTGGGTTAGAAGCCGAGGTTTCCTTTTTAGGCAAAATTGCGAGTTTAGGGAGTTTAATGGCAGTCTTAGTTGGGATTCATCCTCGCATTCTGAATAAAATATTACACCGTTTAAGCCGTAAGGAAAATCAAAGGGAAGCCGTCACAGCCGAAACTGTTAAATTGACGAGTTATCCCTTAATACCCTTTGTGGGGGAGAGCGGATTTGTAATTTTGCGCGGATTTGGCTTTATTTTGACTTTTATGGCCTTACAATCTTTGACATGGTCACAAATTCCGCAGTTAATGAGTGCCTTTTGTTTTTCCTGGTTATTAGGTTTGATTGTGCCTGGGGCACCTGGAGGGTTGGGGGTATTTGAAGTGACTGCCTATAGTCTTTTAGACAATTCCCAGTTTCCTACTGAAATTGCAGCCGTCGCCTTATACCGTTTGATTAGCATTTTAGCTGAAGCGATCGCAGCTTTGAGTAGTTGGCAAGGATTGACAACTAAAAGTTAAAAATTAGAGTTTTTGTACTAACATTACTAATTGATTAAAAGATTGAGTGATGGTCATCGACTGTGCAGAAATTCGCTCGGCAATGCTTGCCACTTCCTGTACAGAATCTTTAGCAAAAGTCGAATTTTGTGTCTGATTTTCTACTGACTTAGAAATATTTTCCATCAGGAGATTCATTTTATTTTGTAAAGTCACAACTCGATCTAACTTTTGACGAACTGTTTGAAACTCTCCCACCCCACTAATTAGCTGTTGTGTTCCTGAGTCGAGAGCGATTGTTTTGTCTCTAACTTCTGCCTGGATATTGGCAAATAAAGGCTCGACTTTGGCTGAGACTTCAAATAGTTGTTGCATTAGAGAAAAAATAGTATCAGATAGATCTAGAATCGAGTTTTGATTGTTTGTTTCAATTTGACTACGATTTACTGCTCTAGTTATGCTCATAGATTGCTGAACTATTTGCTTACTCAAATCTGTAATCTTATTGACAGCTTCAGCCAGCTTTTGGGAAAAATGACTGAGATTATCAAATCCCACCGCTACATTTTGCACTGTGCGTTGAATATTGGAGATATTATTAACGGTATGTTCTAAACTTTCTTGAGTATCTTGTACTGCTAGGTCATTTTGCTGTTTTTGCAATTTGACCTGTTGTACATTTATAGCTATGCCATTAAATGAATCAGCAACCTTTTGAATTTGATGCAGAACATTAATCATAGTCTCAGATTGGCGCATAGCCTCTTGGGAAAGAGTTTGATATGCATCTCCATTGTCTGCGAGAATTTCAATTACCTGATGTTTGAGAGTTTCGGTTTGCTCATGTTGCTGGGAGGATATCTGGTTATTTGTTTGGGTTGATTCTTGTAGCTGTTCTATTAGTTTGGCGTTGTCGAGGGCAAAACCTACTTGTGTGGCAATTTGAGCTAGCCAACGGATTTCAGCTTGTTGCCATTTCCGAAAGTCAGAACACTGATGGGCAACCAATAAACCAAACAGTTTGCCTTCATTAATTACTGGGGTAACGAGATTAGCCTTGACTTCTATTTTTTCTAGCTGTTCAATATAGCACCTAGTCATCCCAGCTTCATAAATGTTACTCCAAGCTCTAACTCTGCCGTTGCGATATTGATCGAGATATCTAGATTCAAAACAGGGATCGTTGATGACTCTTCCTTGCGCTCTTGTCCAACCTGGAGTGACAGATTCAGCGACAATCATACCATGATTATCGGAGTTCATACTATAAACGACAACGCGATCGCATTCTAAGATTCTACGTACTTCTCGCACACTGGTTTTGAGAATATCTTCTGTTTTGAGAGATTGACGAATATGTTGAATAGCATCGGTAAAATAGTCTGTCCATTTAGTTTCGTCTTGTACCTCCTGTTGTAGCTGCTTGGCAGCAGCTAGGAGTTTGGCATTATCGAGGGCAAAACCTATTTGTGTGGCGATTTGAGTTACCCAGCGTATTTCTGGGTGTTGCCATTCCCGAAAATCAGAACACTGATGAGCTACTAGTAAACCAAATAGCTTCCCTTCGTTGATCACTGGGGTGACTAAATTAGCTTTAACCTCTAATTCTTCTAGCTGCTCAATGTAGCATTTGGTCATGCCAGCTTCATAAATATTGCTCCAGGCTCTAACTCTACCGTTGCGGTATTGCTCAAGATATTTAGCTTCAAAACAGGGATCTTTGATGACTCTTCCTTGCGCTCTTGTCCAACCTGGAGTGACAGATTCAGCGACAATCATGCCATGATTATCGGAGTTCAGGCTGTAAATGACAACGCGATCGCAATTTAAAACTCGCCGTACTTCTTCGACACTAACTTCCAGGATGTCTTCTTGGTGTAGAGATTCGCGGATATAACGAGTAGCGTCAGTGAAATATTTAGTTAGTTGAGCTTCATTGGCTAACTGTTGTTGTAGTTGCTTGGCATCAGCTAATAGTTTGGCATTATCAAGGGCAAAACCAACTTGTGTGGCAATTTGAGCTACCCAGCGTATTTCTGGTTGCTGCCATTCTCGAAAGTCAGAACACTGATGAGCTACTAACAAGCCAAATAGCTTCCCTTCGCTAATCACTGGGGTGACTAAATTAGCTTTAACCTCTATTTCTTCTAACTGCTCAATATAGCATCGAGTCATGCCAGCTTCATAAATATTGCTCCAGGCTCTAACTCTGCCGTTGCGGTATTGCTCAAGATATTTAGCTTCAAAACAAGGATCTTTAATTACTTTCCCTTGAATTTTTTTCCAGCCAGTAGCAATAGATTCAGCGACAATCATGCCATGATTATCCGAGTTCATACTATAAATGACAACGCGATCGCAATTTAAAACCCGTCGTACTTCTTTGACACTAGCTTTGAGAACATCTTCTGGGTTTAGAGATTGACGAATATATTGAATCGCCTCAGTAAAATGCTGACTCCACTTACCTTCACTCTCGGCTAATAGTTTTTGTTCTTCTTGAGCAGTTTCGGCAATTATTCCGTTGTGTTCGAGCATAAGACCTACTTGAGTAGCAATTTCAGTTATCCAGTTAATTTCTTGTTCCTGCCAATTACGAGTGTCAGAACAGTGATGGGCGATTAATAAACCAAATAGTCGATTTTCTCGGATAATTGGGGCAACTATTTTAGCTTTGACACCTAAAGCTTCTAATTGTTCGAGATAGCAGGGTGTTGCATCCTCACAATAAACATTATTCCAAGCACGAACTCGCCCTTGAGTGTATTTCTCTATATATCTAGCTGCAAAACAAGGATCATCTATAGTTTTTCCCAAAGCCCTAGTCAAACCAGCAGCAACAGATTCCGCTATGATTACGCCATAATTATCCTGATCGAGACTATAAACCAAAACGCGATCGCATTTCAGTAAATGTCGTAATTCTAAGACGGTTGTATTTAAGATATTTTCTTGCCCTAACTCATTAGCTATCTGATTACTAACCTCTGAAAACAATTTAACTGTGTTCTCCTGAATCTTCGTTTTCTGTTCTGAAGGTTTAGTATTGCCGTTACCGTTGCCCTGATCACTTTTTTGTTGCTCCATTGTTAGGGAATTTTCGTGCTGTTGACTCTTTGCTATTGTTGCTACTTTTAAAACTTTCTTGCTAGAAGACGGAGGAGGGGGTATAAAACCATTTTCCGATGAGTCAACCTCAGAGCTTGACTCGGAATTTTGAGCTTTGACAATATTAGAGAGAGCGTATCCTAGCGCCTTAGCTTTCTCGGTTACAAATTTGATAGTTATCGAACTCCAAGGTTGAAATTCCAGGCAATGGTGGGCAGCTAAAAAAGCTACCAACTGATTATTAACAGCAATCGGCGCAATTAATAAACTTTTAATCTCTAGTCTTTCTAGGTCTTTTAGCTGGCTGGCACTGACATTTGTTTGATAAATATTATCTACAGCGACAGCTTGACCATAGCAATACAGTTCTAGATAATCTCCTGATAAAAAAGGATTGATGATGGTTGTTAGAGAAGTAGGGCCATATCGAGAATCGATAGACTCGGCTATTATCTCTGATTTTGGCAGTTCACTAGCATCATAAATAATCACGCGATCGCATTCCAAGGCTTTTTTGGTAGCATCGATAGTCAGCTTGAAAATCTCTTCAAGATGCTGATGATTGTTGATTTTTAAATTAGGAGATTGAGTCATTAGACTTGTCCGAAAAATAAATTCGTGAGAAAAAAGACGGTAGAAATAGAT
>CAYMWC010000231.1:0-9490 GCA_964393695.1 uncultured Pleurocapsa sp. | reverse complement strand
TGATGTCTCCCCTCGTAGGGGAGATAAAGAGGGGTTGGGGGACTTTGAACTCTTCTCCCCCCAGAATTGGGGGGCTGGGGGGGCAAAACCAAGAACTGAGTTGTTTAAAAAATAACTTTTCAGACATCCTCTTAAGACTTAGACTCTTACATCATTTGCCGTTAAACGCAAATATTGAACATATTGAACAAAAATTAGACAACTATTTTCAATTCCATCAGCTTCAAACACCACAGCAAATTCAGAATATTATTCGTCATATTTGTGATTTAGTTAAGTAATTGTAGAGTGGGATGGGAGTAGGCAATGACTGCATCTTGGATTTCTCCTTGAGCTTGATATGTATCGCTGATACGATTGAGGATGACTGCTACTAGGCGCGATCGTTTTTCTGTTTTAGCCATTTCTAAGGCTTTACCGTAGGTATCAAGGGCAGTTTGATAGTTTTTTTGCTCTAGTGCAATGGATGCCTGATTAGCTAAGGATACTATTTCTTTGTCGCTGTTCACGATCTATTTTTGAGGAATAGCACGTTATATCTGAAATTTCGCGATCGCCTCTGCATCTTGTTTAGCCGTTCCCACGGCAAGAATGCCGTTTTGGTAATCATTAATGCCGATGACTAGGGTTCATAATGGTATTCAGTTGTTAATTAATTCAATCCTTGGGTAGGGGCAAACCATGACGACATTACTTGTACAAGCGACCTCGGCTCCTCTGACGATCGATCTTCCTTGGATTATGCCGATGACGGAGGAGCAATTTTATGAATTTTGTTTAGCCAATCGAGATTTACGCATTGAACGCACTGCCAGTGGAGAAGTGATCGTTATGCCTCCTGCCTTTTCGGATACGGGTAATCGGAATTTTAATATAGCCGTGCAACTGGGGAGTTGGGCTGAACGAAATGGGACGGGGCTTGGGTTTGACTCCAGTTCGGGTTTTACGCTGCCCAATGGTGCAACTCGTTCACCCGATGCTGCTTGGATTAAATTGGAACGCTGGAATGCTTTAACAGAAAAACAAAAAGCGTCTTTTGCCCCCATTTGTCCTGATTTTGTCATTGAATTACGTTCTGCCAGTGATACAGTATCCAGTTTGCAGAAAAAGATGGAGGAATATATTGCTAATGGTACTGTATTGGGCTGGTTAATCGATCGCCAAAACCGCAAGGTGTATATCTATCGTCCTAATCGAGAGCCAGAAATTTTGAACGATCCGCAAACTGTGAGCGGTGAGCCTGAATTGTCAGGGTTTCAGTTGGTGATGGCTAAAATTTGGTAAGGGGCGATCGCCGCGTGTCAGCCAAGCCCCATTCGGTAGAATGGCTATGGTTGCGATCACATGGTGTTGCTGATAGCGAATCCCACTCTTAGGCTTACCTTTCGGGGCGATGCTCCGTAGGGGCCGCTACTGCGATCTCCTGTTCATTAATGTTGTCTAACTTTCAACTATCGATAGAAGAATTGGGATGTGTGATTGGAAACACTGAAAGTCGTTGTCCGTTGTAAGGATACTGTAACTTCGACGATGGGCAACTGCACAAATCAGAAAATCAGTATTTGAACCCTGAATGCCATTGCTACGGCAGGTGTTAAAAAAATCTGCGGCGATTTCATAGTCTTCGGTTGCGAGTTCTAAGTCTGGAAAGGCACGAAGGTAGTCCCGCAGTCTCATAAACTGTTCTGAACTGCGAACTCCAGAAAGGATTTCTTGGCGAATCGCGCCGAGCAAGATAACTCGGTCATCTGTAATTAAATCTCGCAATAGAGTAACGGCAGGGGAAGAAGCGGATGGTGTTCTCCGACGCAGAGCCAGTGACCAGACAGAGGTATCGACAATGACGCTCATGCTTGCTGGCGTTGCTGTTTGTAGTCATAGTCTGAGTCATAATCAATGGTGCCAAAGAGGTCTAACACTTTCAGCCGCTTGCGACGCTGGATATATTCGCGCAGTGCTGTCTCGACCAGGGTATCAACGGTTGTCTGGTCATCGAGTGCGAGTGCCTCTTGGAGTAAAGCATCGTTTATGTTAAGGGATGTAGCCACGATCGCTCCTTGGAAACGACTGATTAGCTCAATTTTATCCCACTTCCCTTCTTTGTTTCCTTTTGTAAGAACAGAAGCGATCGCCCTTTTATCCCATTTCACCTCACTTGGAGCCGCGATCGCCCCCTACCACTTGACTGCTGGAACGATCGCACTTTTGTATCAAGAGTTTTGAGATGGCGATCGCTTCGGCATCCTGTCTGGCGGTTCCCAAGGCAGGGATGCCGTTTTGGTAGTCGTTAATGCCGATGACTACTGCGAGGTTGAGTTTGAATTCTGAAGTGTTCATAGCAAATTTACCGTACATTTTTTAGTACAACTGACAATGACTAAGGATGCTAAATTAGTTGTGTTCCACACTTAATACAAAACTTGCCATCAGTCGGATTATTGTGGCTGCAATTGCTACAGACAATAAGATTTTGGACTGGATTAGAAAGCTGAGGCTCAGTATTACTAAGATTGCTGGCATTACTTGAATGAAGATTGGTTAGTGGATTAGCTTTGGCAACAGAAGGAGAAATTGATTCTGTAGTTAGGGTAACGGGTACTTGAGCTACTCGATCAATTCGAGCAAAATATTCTAACAGCATCCGGTGGAAAAAGACATAGCCACCTCCAACTTTCTTCATCAAAAGACGGTCTGAAGCGAAGTCAAGGAATTTGGCATAGTTCCAGGGAATGCGACCTTTTTGGTAAAGCATCTGGCGCAGGATGAGATGTTGAGGCCAAGCTGTCCCACCATATTTCAGCGTAGAAATCAGCCCAAAAATGATGCCACCAATCAGCCCAATCCTTATAATCATTTGAGTACCTACAAACCGCATAGAAATCAGCCCAAAAATTAGCCCAAAAATTAGCCCAAAAATTAGCCCAAAAATTAGCCCAAAACTTAGCCCGACGATCCAGGAGTTTCTCACAGAACTGCGAATTCCCTGATTGGGAAAAGTTCGCTGTATTATTTCAGAACTACCCAATCCGCTACCCAATCCAAAAAACTGTCCTAAAATCAGCCCTGAAATCAGCCCAAAATATAGACCTATGCGCTCTCCCCCAATTAGCAATAAAATCAAACCTAAAATCAGCCCAAAAATGATGCCAGTAAACAATTCACTCATCCACCTAGACTTGGCCCTTTGCCATGACCAACTAAGTTGCTCTAAGGGTAATATTTCTTTTTGTAATACAGTAACAATTCCACCAATGATCATTGCAGTCAGACTAGAAACCACTGGAATATAAGCAATAATCTTCACTGGAATATAAGCAATAATCTTCATATTCTCAAAATTTAGTCCCGAAATCAGCGAAATAGTCAGACAACCAACCAGCCAGCCATTAAAACCAGAAATCACCACCGAAAACAAAAGGGTTCTAATTTTATAAGCCTTTTCCTCGCTTCGATCCTGTAACCAGGTTGGCTGCATTTTCTCAATCAAAAAGATCGTTTGCTTTTTTTGTAACATCTGGCCTGCCAACCAACTCAGCCAACGCAAAACTCGATCTTTGGAATAGTCTGAAGCAGTACCGCGATCTAGCTTGCGATCGATGTAGGTATCAAATAGATGTTTGTGACGATCGGTTGTTGAGCGCAGTTGTGGTGTTAACTCTTCAAGTGACCATCCCTGGTATGCCACACACATAAAGTTTAAAATCAGCGGAGTTTGAGCAAACTGTTCTAGTTCTGCATCTCTTTTTATCAGCGTTTTTAAGCCTGCCAGAGAACCACCCGCGCTGTCTAAAGACTGATACACTTGCTCTGAGGAGAGGGGTTGTAGGCAAAGGGCAGAACTGATCTGTAAGCGTTCTGTCAAAGCCTCATAATCTCGTACCCGGCTACAAACTGCTACCTCGGTCTGGGGAAACAGCCCAATAAACTTGTTCAAGGCTCGAACGCAATCGTTGCGATTTTCTTCTTTGACTTCATCTAATCCATCCAGCAATAAGATAAGCTGCTGTTGCTTAATCCAAGGCTCACTCAATAACTTGGGAACCTGATATTTTTCTCGCAATTCATCGATCGACCAATCGACGATCGACTTTCGATCCTTCGCCCAAGAAGACAGATTAAACACAACGGGTATCGGTAAACTTAAATTCTGTTCGCTACGTTCGATTAGGCGTTGTGCCAGTTGCAGGAGGGCGATTGTCTTTCCAGCTCCCGGAGATCCGAAAATCAACAGCGTCCGACCTTGTCCGATTTCTCCATAAATCTGTGTTTCTCGTAGCCTTTCGTATGACGCATCTAGCTCCACAGACAACGCTTCAATCCCCTGAGTTAGATCTGCGATCGCCTCGGGACGATCTTTCAGGTCAAGGCTAAGGGCAACAACATTCTGAAGAGAAGGCTGGAGAAATCCCTCGATCCAGAATTCTTTGACCTTCCCTAAAAGTATTTTGCGTTGTTCATACTCTTTTTTTCTCAGAGGAGCCGCATTCTGAGCCGAAAATTGTCATAAGCGTCTCTTGCGTTATCTTTGTATTCCTTGCGATCAATTTCTTGTCGAACGTATTCAACAAATTCCTGCGGACGCTCAGACGGGACTGACGCAGGGAGAACCCCTGAAACCGATCCGCTCCCAGCCAAACTAGAGAGATGACGCTCGCTCTTTTTCAGTAATACCGGCTTCAAATATTCTGCTAGTTGCGGTTGTGCGGGTTGTACCGCATCCCCAGCGTATTCAAGCTTGCGATACTGCCTCGTTTGAGTCGATTGGGACTTGGTTTCTTCGATCCACTGTCGAATTTCACTACGACCCATCTTATACGCTTGCTCGATCGATTTTTCGGCTGCCAACCCTGCATAGAAGCCTAACGAAAAGAAATAGGCAGCTTTATCGAGGATTGGCTGGCTCATGCCAACCACATAATTGATATGTTCGACGATCGCTTCTGCCTGGCGATCGCTATCGCAAGCATTCAGCACTACACAATTAACGGGGTTTTTCTCATATTTAGGGGAAAAAATCTCGAAAATTTCAGCTATTACCTCCGTGCTAACGAGCTGTTCACGTCCATTATCATCCTGGAAAACTAACCCTTGCTCTCCCGCTCCATGCCCACAAAAGTGAACGATCTGTGGACTATTTTCCGCAATTAGTTTCTTTAGCTCCTGAGAGCGAACCGCTAAACAATCCTCTACTTCAAACTTTCTCAAACGCTTTATCGCCGCTTTCAAATCTCTAATTTCTCGGTCAAGATTCAGCAGATCTCCTCTCGGATTAGAGGACAGAATAAGGATTTTGGACATTGCTTTTCACCTTTTTATCTAGAAGTTGTGAGGATGAGTTTTGATTCTTGAGAGCGTTCAATCAAAAGGTATGGATTTCACATCTGCGATCGAGGTCTTGTCTGGGGTTAGCGGCTAGAATCAGGATTTTTTCATTCAACCATTCTCCCTTCTACGATTGAACGGTGATTACAATGTCTTTCGTGACCCATTCCGCCTCTGGATCGCTTTCGTAAATCATAGCGCGAGTCAACATCGGGGGATGATTGACATCGCCACCAATCGCTGACAACAGATTATTAAGAGGATTGATAAGTTGATTTAGTCCCCTTGTCCTCAATTCTTCATTGAGAATATTCCCCCTTGTGGTGGGTTGTTCATCGAGAGCAGGTAAAATTAACCACTGAAAGTTAGCCAATCCTTTTGTGGCAAATAATTTCAATGTTTCTTTGGCTTGTTTATAACCATCTGTTTCTGGTAACTTGAAACGCAGCTTAGTATATGCTTCTTGGTTTGGTTGTAAAGAAAAGAAAGATGAATAATCTCCCTGAATAGGAATTTGAGAAATTTCCCAAGTTGGTTCTAAATCCAAGACGGCAAGATTGAGAGGTTTAGATAAAGTGTTTTTGACTCGTAAATAAGCTACTTCTCCTGGCTGTAAAGTAACATTTTGTGGATCAGGGAAAGAGTTTTTCTGGCGATCGCACAACTCAAATTCTAGATAATCAGTCAACTCGGAAGCAGGATTATCTAATGCTTGCACTGCTTGATATTTACTCAAATGAACTAATCGCTTGACTACTTCTTCAGGTGCTTGAGAGTCGTTGATCATTAAAGGTGGACGTAAATTAGCAATTGGCATTCCAATACAAATTTCATATTCGCCATTTCTGCCAACCGCTACTTGATAATGTGCTTCTTCCCCCGACCTGACTTCAATTAACCAACCATTATCTACTAAAGTTTGCCGAACTTTGTCTAAAGCTTCTGTTTGTTTGTTTACTAAATCTGAAGGCAATTCATTTTCTTTTTCTCCTTCCTGTTTGCGATCAAATAAACGAACTTTCCTAATTAAATCTATAGGTGCAGTTACCATCACAGCAGATGCACCTGATTCTATTTTGTCTCTGACTGCAATGCCACCTTCATTACTGGCGAGGATTTTGGCAACAGATCGATCCGCTTCAACTTCTTCAGTAATTTCTGCGATCGCTACTTGTTTGGTCTTGTCAGTAAAATCAGTGGTATTTAAAGGATAAATAGCAAATCTAGTCCCACTACTCAAACCTTGCGCTAATCCTGCATCTAAGGTAACTTGCTGTCTCTCTTCATCTACCTTAACTACAGTGACAGTATAAGGCAGATAGGCACTCTCTATACCAAATACCAGGCGATCGCTATCTCCAATTAACATTGGTAGCTGTTGGGGAAAGTTACTTTGAACCATAGCCTTGACGCGATTATATAGAGACTTGTAATTTAATACCGAGGTAGTACTAGACAGAGTATCGATTGTCCAGTAGGTTAACGCACCATGTCTTTGTCCGCCGTTGACTGCATATTCGTAAGCAAATTCGGAAGGACGACAGGCTGCTAAAAATACATAGTCTCTAGAATTAGGCAACCATCCTCCTGATAGTTCTGGAGCTATATTAGTTAAAATCTGCCAATTATTTATTAACTCCTCACGGTTTGCTACTAAACTATCTTTGTTTCTAGCTGCGGTATCAACCTGATTAGTTTCATTACCACGAATAGCACAGTCTCCCCTGGTTGCACCTCCCGAATGGCAACTGTCAAATATCACTGTGACGATACAACCTTTGTCAGTTAAACGTTTGAGTAAAGTGGCAATTTCTACATCTCGAAGATAACAATTTTCTGAATTACCGACATCCATCGGGACAATGCTTTCATCATCTTGTCCTTCTCCTTTTATTTCTGGATAAATAGTCGATGCTTTACCTCCATGCCCAGAGTAGTGAATATATACTTGTTCTCCAGACTGTGCAGTGTCAGTTATTTCGTGGAAAGCTTTAACTATATTTGCGTAGGTTGGTTTTATTTCTGGTTGTGGCGATCTAAAAGCGGAGAGGATGTTAGTTTCTTCAAATGGAGAAGTTAATTTCCAGATATGATCTTGAGGAACATTGAGAGTATCTCGAACATATTGGTCTACTAGATTAATATCCTGAACGCATCCCCTTAAATCTTTGTAATATGGATTGGGTTCATAGCGATCAATACCAATCAATAAAGCGTAAAATTTGCTTGATTCAGTCATAATTCTATTCTTATACTAATTTTCTGTCATAATTAATTTCATTGTTCAGCGTTGCTGAATTAGAATACGATAAGCAACAGCGGACGCCAAGCAACAAGATAAAGAGTTTGAGCATATTTTTGGTAAATCATATCTTGAATTGTCATAGTCTATATTGATGCGTCAATAATAATTATTATTGACTACACTTAACTGAAGAACGTCACCTTATAGTCTCAACTATGCAAGTTAAAGATCTTAGCCTTGATGAACTGAAAACCCTGATCAGGAAACCGTTAAGGAAACTCTAGAAGAGTTCCTCCCAGATCTAGATGAACGTGAGCGTCCAACGAACTAGATATTCGTTAAGTCTAAAAGAAACAGAAAATATCAGTTAAATTTTGTTAAAGCGACACTAATTTGTTACCGATGACAAATAATTAGTTAATGTGCAGCTTCCTGTCACACAAACTTTTAGATAAACAAGTTTTAGTGAAATGGGGGTAGGGAGAATTGAACTCCCACGACCTTTTACGGTCAACGGATTTTAAATCCGTAGCGTCTACCGATTCCGCCATACCCCCTGGTATGGATATTGCTGAAAACGCCTTTTCAACAAAGACTAATATATCATATAGTATTGGCATATGGAGTGCAATTTATTTTTAAAGCTTAAAAAAGCCCAAAAAATAAGAGTTTATAAAGTTTAATTCAATTATGTACTGTTCCATCGGGCATAATTGTACCTATCAATATTGCCTTGCTAAAAATTGCATCTTCAATATCCGCCTCGGTTAAATTAGCTTGACTCAAGTTAGCTTTGGTTAAATTCGCGCCTCTAAGATTTGCTTTGGCTAGGTTTGCTCCTGTCAAATTCGCTTGGGTTAGATTAGTACCTCGTAATTGCGCCTGACGTAAATCGGCACTTTGAAGATCTGTATAACTGAGATTCGCCCAACGTAGGTCACACTCAACGAGATTAGCTTCTAATAAATTGCTGGCTAAAAAATAACTATGGCTAAGATGAGCAGCGATCGCGCTAACACGATAGAGATTCGCGTGATAAAAACTAGCTGACTGTAATTCCGCTTCAAAAAAGTTAGCTCCCGACAAATCTGCTTGATCAAAACTTGCCCAAGCTAAATTGGTTTCGCTCAAATTAGCACGATTGAGTTGGGCTTGCATAAAGTTTGCCTGGGGGAGTCGTGCCTGTCTAATGGAAGTGCCAATTAGGTTTGCTTGAGTAAAGTTTGCGCTTCGCCCGTTAACGCCTCTTAAATCCGAGCCAATCAGGTTAGCCTGGGATAAATCGGCATCAATTAGATAAGCTGACTGTAAGTTAGCTCCCGTTAAGTTGATTTGACGGAGTTGAGCATCAATTAATTCGGCGAATTGTAAATTCACTCCTGTCAGATGAGCCTGATTTAATTTTGCGCCAGTCAGATCTGCGCCAGTCAAGTTGGCTTTAACTAAATAAACTTTTGCCAAATCAATATTGCGCAGGTCGGCATTAATTAAATCAATGTCTGGTTGGTCATGACTATCTAACCAGTGAAGCCAGCTAGTTGTTCCTTGTTTTAATTTACTTAAATGCTCAAGATTTGCCACGTAATTACTCACTCAAGTTATTCATTTTTTTTCAAGGTTAAAGTTTCTCTACCACTAATATTTTCAAGGGCAGCCAAGGCTGCTGAAGAGCCTGCAATAATATCTCTTTCTTCTCCCCCTAAATACAATCTGCCAAAACTACCTACTGCTGTCACTTGAAGAATATTAATCAAAGCAGCTTTTTCTGCTTCGTTAGCAGCTAAGGCAGCATATGCTGCTGGTTGTACTTCCAAGACATATAAAGTTTGTCCTTCAAGCAGTAATTGTCCCCGACGGTTACGATTAATTAACTGTGCTTGATAAGCATCAATATTACGAATAATTTGACTAGAAACTACCTTG
>CAYMWC010000230.1:0-9526 GCA_964393695.1 uncultured Pleurocapsa sp. | reverse complement strand
TCGCTTTTCAACCCGATTTTAGATGTACTTCATCTGTGGGGCTGATGAATGTGGGATCTAACATCCAATGAAAGTATGCAGCACTACCCCAACGAGAAGACAAAAAAGCTACGATACCATCAACTTTTAAGGGAGTACAAAGTTTTTCAGATGCTGCTATTGAATTAGATGCCCCAGTTGAAATATCAGCAAGCAAACAGTTGTCTTCAGTCATGATGGCGCTGGTTAAATGGTTTGACCATCCCCTACCATTGGGAATTAACGCTACAAAGGCTTTACTAAAATCAACGGTTGTCTTGTTAAATTCAGAACTTACACCGATAAATTTCTCAATACTTTTGGGAGAAGTTACAGATGTTCTATGTGATTGGTATACAAAGCTTGACAGTACTTTTTCAGTTGAAAATGAGTCGTTGACTTTCCAGGAATTGCCAGATTTAGAGTATTTTTTGATTATCTGTTCAGGCACGTTATGATTTCTGTAGCAAAAATCAGCTTCCTCAAGTAGCTCTTGTTGTTTGAGGACATCACCAATGTCATAGGCTATTTGAGTACCTCCTGGTCTAGTAAATAATGCTTTTAGATAATAAGAAATAGCATCATCATATTGCTGCTTTTGAGCTAGCTCATGACCTAGACTGCGATACTTACAGAAAGCATTTTTGGCTCTCCTCTGTTTAGTACGTTTTCTTGCTTGAAAAGATTGAACAGTTAGTGCTAATTTACTAGTCATAAATGTTTCGTATCCTAATTCTCAGTGTTTATTTCTTATATCCAGCAGCTTCTAAAACATCACCAGCAATTTTCCAAGCTTCTAATTGATGATGATCATCAAGCTCTGAACGCCATTCGCCAGCAATTCCTTTCCTCATAACCGCTTTTTTTTCTTCGCCTGCTTCTCGTCCTCCAGACATAGTTTTAAAGCTGGTTTTGTGCTTTATCTCTGCAATTAAATTTTCTGCTGACTGAGCATTAATAGCTTGAAATAAATTTTTGGTAGTGTCTTCAAAATCAGATTTTAGCTCTTCATACTTTAAAATATACAGTTGAGAAGTATCTGCTATTTTTAAACCTTTTTCGGTCTTAGCTTTCCAATTACTCAAAAGTTCAAAATAAGTCACATTTTCATGTTCTAGCCAAGGTACTTTCTTTTCAGACATTAAAGTTTTAAACTTAGAGGCAGAAATAGCAGCATCTCTACCATCTCGTATGATCATTATTTTGGCTGCTGTCGGAAACACTTCTTGTAGTTTTTCAAATACAGCAATTTGATCTGCTGCTTTAAAAACTAATCTTTGTTTGCCTGCGATTTTTTGATTATATTGGACAAATGCTTCTATAGCTTCCTTAGCTGTTTGAGCATCTCTAATGGCTGCAAAAATTTCTGCTGCTGTTTCAAGATCAAAATCAAAGAAAGATTGAAGACGATTTTTATTTATTTGACCAAATTGATTACCTGTCAATTCAGCCATTTTTTTAATTGCAATTTTGGCATCTCCCCAAAAAAAGCTTTTATCAGCAACTTCTGCTTTGGGAAGCATACACCAGTCATTTAAACCAAAAAAACGCAGAGTTCTTGCCCCAGATTCTCTTTCAATATAGTTACCATCGTCAAGTTTTCCGTAAGCACATTTAATAATATCTATTTCTCTGACAGCACGAAATTGATCATGTTTATCAAAAATGTGTGATAACCAGCTAGTTCCACATTTGTACAATCCCACAATAAAAACGCTCTGATTAATAGACATGAGAGAACTAATGTTTTGATTCATCATATTTTTAGATTAATTTGTTGAATATTGGGATTAATTGAATTACCAGTTAAATTTTACTCCTAAAAAATCTTCTAAATTTTGATTATGAGGAGCAAAAAATTGCGATAAAAGACTTCTTGTTTGAATTTCTGTATTGGGATAAGAGCCTGAATTATATTTTGGATAATTCTGTAGTTTTTGTTCAGAAATTTCTAAGAAATTATAAACTCGATTCATCGTCATTTCTGGCATTTGATTAAGCTCATTTAAACTCAACACTAAAAATTGTTCTGGCGAATATAATGTCATCCATTGTTGTAGATAATGATAATAGAGACTTACCCATAAGTAACCAGATTCATTTTGCCAATATTCATCAGCAACTTTGAGTGGATCATCAACAGTTTTTAAGATGTTTAATTCAGAAGATATAGCAGCCTCCAAGCTACGACGCTCTTGACCTAATCTAACTCTTTGATGATATTGGGAAATTGCTCTATCTACAGGATCTCGAAGTATTAAAATCAGTTTTGCATCTGGGATTAATTGATGCATTCTTTGATGAGTTTCCAAATGACAGGTATGAAAATAGGAAGTACTTGCTTCTCCTGTAATAAATTGTTTGCTGTCATTGAGTACAGGAAAATGAGCAAGATACCAGTCATGACCATATTCGTATCTGTGGGAAAAATAATAAATTTCTTTTTCGATAGGAGGTACAACTTGAGGATGTTTAGTCAAGTAAACAAACAAAGAACTGGTTCCACATTTTTCTGCACCAATAATCATAAAATTTGGTTTAGATAAGGTAGTAGCTTGTCGATTATCTACAACTAAATCTGGGTAGTGTATTTTGGTTTGCTCGTAAACAGCTTTTTTATATGCCTGTGTTGATTCAGGAATTCGATTTTGTTTGGTCAGAGCATCGGCTAGATTTATATATAGCAAGGGGATAGACGATTGTTTCTCAATTAATCGACGATACAAATCAACAGCTTGATTTAAAGATTTTTGATCAACTGGAGTATTACGTAAAGTTAAATATACAGTTGATAAATGCGGATTAATGGCAATTGCTTTGAGGTATTGTTTAAACGCTTGTTGAATATTTCCTTGCTGCTGTAAAATAAGACCAAGATTGTAATGCACTTCAGCCAAATTTGGATCTAACTGTACAGCTTTTTCATAAAATTGAGCAGCGAGATGTAATTGTTTTTTGCTAAGATTTATTTCCCCCAGTTTTTGATAATATTGAGCTATTTGTTGGGGAGCAATATTTTCGTCACATATATCAATTAAGCTCAAATAACAACTCTCTAAATTACTATCTAATTGAACAGCCTGCTGATAAGATTTAATTGCCTCTTCTGTTCTACCTAAATGGTTCAAAGCTCTACCAAGATTATAATGTGACCAAGCAAAAAAATTGTTGTGTTCGAGTGCAACTTGGTATAAATTTATGGCTTCATCCCATTGTTGTTGTTGAAATTTAACATCTCCTAAACTATGGTATGCCAAACTGCTGTTTGGATTCAATTCTATTGACTTGAGAAAAGAAGATTCTGAACGACTAAATTGTTTTTGTTTAGCAAAACATTCACCGATTTTATAGTGCAACTTAGGGTTTTGTGGTTGACTAACTAATGCTTGCATATAACAAGCGATCGCTTGTTCAAAATCTCCTTGGTTTTGTAATTTTTGCCCTTGTTCTAATAAATTTTTAGTTTCTAAGTTGGTAGTGGTTATATCTGTCTGATTTGTTGTTTTATTCATTAAATTGACTTAAATTACTTACTTAGATGGTTTTTACTTACAAAAAAAACTTAGATGAGAAATTGCTCGCTAACAAAAAATGGCAACTTATTGTTGAATTAATTTGGTAATTGAAGATTTGACGTACTCGCTAGTATAGGGTTTTATAGCTTTTTGAGTATTACTTGCCAAACAATTCCACAACTGCTCATCTTCATGAAGACGAATAATTTGTTCGGCAAAATGCTGTTTTTCATCAGCAATCAGAACATCATACTCATCGGTTAATCCCATTCCTTCTGCTCCCACGATCGTGGATACTACAGGTAAGCCGTACTCTAAGCTTTGCCCAATTTTCCCCTTCATTCCCGCACCAAAGCGCAGAGGAGATACAAAGACTCTATGACTCAGAAAATAGGGAGTAACATCTTCAATGTATCCAGTTACAGTGACTCGCTCATTAGCTAATTGCTTCACTGCCTGAGTAGGATGACTACCCAACAAAGTAACTTGCAAGTCAGGTAAACTTTGCCAAACTATGGGCATAATTTCTTGACACAGCCATTCTACGCAGTCAATATTAGGAACGTGTTTATAACCGCCGATAAACAATATTCCCTGACGTTGGGAAAAACTTGGGCTTTCACCTAAATATGGTTCGTGAATGTTAGGAATCACCTCAACTTGTCTGATTCCTTGCTGCTGCAAAGCCTCTTGTTCTACAGGAGTTACAGTTAAAGTGATATCAGCTTGTTGAGCCATATGCAACTCATGTTTTTGCATTCCCCGCCATTCAGCTTCTAGAGAAGATTTTGTTTCTGAAGTATCGTCTAATAGTTCCCAAGCTCTCTTGAGTCTGACATAGTGCAAATCTACGGTGTCATAAATAATTTTGGCTTGGGGATTATCATGTCTTACCAACCAAGCATATTTTTGATTCAAATCAGGACGACAAATCCAAGCAATATCTACTATTGGTAAAACTTGCTTGATTTGCTCGGTGATACTGACTTGATACTTTTGGTGGCGATAGAGTACTTCTATTCCCATATTTTGCAATTGAGAAATATATGGCTCTTCGGGATTACCTCGATCTGGGGCATAAATTATATGACAGTTAATTGCTTTGAGTATCTTAAGAATTTCAAAAATTCGGCGATATCCTGATTCTTTATCATAGAAAGGTAAATCATGTTCCACCATCAAAACTACCTTTTGCCCGTTAAATCTTCTGGGTGCAATTAGAGGATTGAGGGGATTACCTGGTTGACAATGATTTGTCAGGACTGATTGCCATTTTGTGGCAAATTTTACGGCATTAATGGCTTGATATTTTTTAACACCGCTAGTTGTGGAAGTACCAGAAGATATGCCTTCATAGTGTATGATTTGGGATTTAGGTTGATAGACTACTTTTAGTCCCAACTGATTGCGAACAGCAAAGCAAAGATCTGTATCTTCATAGTAAGCAGGCGCAAACTCTTGTTCAAATCCATCTAAGCTATCAAATGTTGCTTTTTTCACTAACAAACTTGCTCCAGAGCAATAGTCTACTTCTCTCAAATAGTTAAATTCAGGAGCTTGTGGATTGCCCATCCTACCATAGTTCCAGCCCGCAGCGTTGCTCCAAATTATGCCTCCAGCTTCTTGGAGTATGCCATTGGGGTAAACTAATTTAGAACCGACAACACCAATTTGGGCATTTGACTCGATAGTTGCTACCAGGCTCTCTAACCAGTTAGGACATACTTCAGTATCGTTATTGAGAAAGCATAAATACTTTCCTTTTGCTTGGGATGCACCATTATTACAGGAATTGATAAAACCCATGTTATGGGGATTCTTGACATATCTTAAACCTAGAATCCTTTCTAATATGGCTGGAGTTTCATCACTTGAACCATCATCTACTACTAAAACTTCGATAGGGATAGCCATACTAACATTATCCTGTATAGATTTTAAGCAGTTAAGAGTATAGCCAATCTTGTTATATACAGGCACAATAATAGAAACTAGGGGTTGTAAATCACATCTTAAAATAAGTTCTCGCTGTAATTTTTCTAGATCAATAACCTCACTTGCTGAGATTTTCTGAGCTAAACTTTTGTTCTTTTGTTCAATAGCTCTATAAAGTTGTAAAGAAAAAGCTAAATCTTCAGGACAAATAGTTCTGGCTATTTGATAAAATTGCATTGCGCCATCCAATTGCTCTTGTGTTTCTAGCACTTTGGCTAAACGCCCATACAGATCAGCATTTCTTGGCTCAATAGACAGTAGCTTGTGGTAAACGGTGGTATGATCAGCTTTTAAAGCTATAACCTGATGATAATTCTCAATTGCTTTTGTTTTGTAACTCATACTCAATTGGGAGTTCCAATTCTCGCCATGAGATTTAGCAAGGTAGGCATCTCCTAACCCTTCATGCACTTCGTAGCTTGTGGAAAAAATCTCACTGGCAATATTGTAAGTAGCAATTGCTTCATCGTATTTTCCTAACTGATTTTGAGCTTTGCCTAAATAAAAATAAGCCTGTTGCCAGTCGGGATTTTTAGATAGAGATTGCTGACCAACACTAAATAATTGCTCCCACAATTTTTGCTTGACCAATAGCTCCATTAGAGTGGGATATGCCAACACAAAGTCAGGATCGATTTCAATGGTACGCAGATAAGCATCGATCGCATCCTCAATCTCATGCAATTCTAATAAAGTTCTGCCTAAATTATATTGATACCAAGCAAAATTAGGATTTAACTTAACTGCTTGGAGATAGGCTTTTTTGGCTTCTTGCCACCTTCTTTGCTCGTATAAAAGATCACCAAGAGTAGGATATACATTTGGAAAGTTGGGAGCAACTTCGATCGCTTGATAATAAGCCTCAATAGCTTGAGTAATTTTATTCTGTTTAGTTAAAACTCGCCCTAAATTATAGAAGCTCCAAACTCGATTAGAATCTAAATCAGATGCTTTTCTATAGGCTATTTCTGCTTCTTTCCACATTTGCAAAGCAAAAAATTTATCTCCTGATGCTAGATATTCTTCTGAAGATCCAGATTTATGGTTAAGAGATTGGTTTAATTTAAATTCCTGCTGGGTTTCTTTTTGACTTCGACGATAAATCGCTTGGTTTAATTGCGAGTCTATTTCTGCCCAATTGGGGTTTAATTCTTGTACTCGACGATAGGCAGCGATCGCCTGATCCCATTTTTCCTCGACCATGAGAGCTTGAGCTAAGGTGTACTGTAGAGGATAGAAATTGGGATAGTATTGTGTTCCCAGATAAGCAATCTTGACTGCCTCGGCAATTTCTTGATTGCGCAGTAGTTGCTTGGCTAAATTACAATATAGCCAATCGGGTTGTATGGGTTCTAAGGCGATCGCTTTTTGATACTGCCCAATACAATTTAAGACATCTTGCTGTTGTTCATATAGTATCCCTAATGCCCGACAAACTTCTTCGTCTTCAGGATGAATGATTAAAGCTTGTTCTCCCAGTTCTATTCCTACCTCAAAATTCTTTTCTAAAGCAAGTAAAGTAATGGCATTCCCGTATAACCAAGCAGGCTGCTGAGGCTTTAAGGAAATCACCTCTAAATACAAAGCGATCGCTTCTTGTGATTGT
This sequence comes from uncultured Pleurocapsa sp., assembly GCA_964393695.1. Taxonomy (GTDB): domain Bacteria; phylum Cyanobacteriota; class Cyanobacteriia; order Cyanobacteriales; family Xenococcaceae; genus Waterburya. Next base: position 2,392 of record CAYMWC010000230.1, on the reverse strand, counting down.
TTAGCTTTGTGTTTAGCAACTGCTTGATTAGTCAACCATTCTAGAGAAGACAAATTAGTTCTTGGTTGCTCATTGGCGTGGGACTTCATTGGTTCCATATTGCTCTAAAAAAGTCAAGAGATGAAGGCGGAGGGAATGAAATCAAGCGTTTCATCCAGGTTGAGATGGTTTAAGCAGACTAGAGGACTTGGAGACTGTGAGACTAGGGGATTTTTTTCATCCTACAGCTATGCAACGCTTACAATTAAAGTTGGTTGATTAGTAATTGTAATTGCTTGATGATTGAATGTCATTAGTTGTCAATCGTTTTAAGAGTTGCTGCAATTGCTCTTTAACTACTTCGGGGGTAAAAGGTGCGATCGCACTTCCACTATTAACTGCTAATCGATGCCATAATGCTTCATCTCCATATAATCTAATGATTTGTTGAGCAAATTCTTGAGCTTGGTTAGCTTCTAGAACATTCTGCTCATGAGTCAAATTCATCCCTTCAACTGCCACTGTGGTTGCAACTATGGGTAAGCCATATTCCAAACTCTGACCCACCTTGCCTTTCATCCCTGCACCATATCGTAAAGGAGCAACAAAAAGACGATGATTCAGAAAATAGGGAGTCACGTCAGCCAGATAGCCAGGTACAGAAATACGTTGATCCTGAGCTAAAGCTTTAACTGTTTCTGTAACGTTGCTACCCAACAGAGTCAAAGTCAAGTCTGGTAGTTGTGACCACACTAGAGGCATAATCTCCTGACACAACCAACACACCGCATCAATATTGGGAGGATGGTTATAACTGCCAATAAACAGTAATCCCTGACGCTCTGAGAAACTGGGTTTTTCCCCTACATAGGGAAGATGAAGGTTAGGAACTACTGCTAAATTGGTGACTTGTTGCTGTTGCAAGACTTTCTGTTCTACCGCCGTGACAGTAATAGTTAAATCAGCATCATAAGCAGCTTTTAATTCCCGTGACTGCATCCGTATCCAGGAGCGAGTCTGATCAATATTTTGATCCCCTAAGTTTGTAGATCTTTGCATTCTTAAATAGTGGAGATCCACAGTGTCATAAATTAGTTTAATCTGCTCATACTGCCGAATTAACGGTGCATATTTTTCATATAATTGCGGACGGCATACCCAAGCAATGTCTAATAGAGGTAACAAAGCTTGTAATTGTTCTGAAGGATCTGTGCCGTAGCCAGGTTCGGTATAAATCACCTCAATCCCCATATTCTGTAGTAAGGGGACATAGGGAGTTTCTTTCGCTCCGTTATCAGGCAAAAAGATTACATGATAATTTAGCTCTTTGAAGATTTGCAATAGTTGCCAAATTCTTTTAGCACCAGATTCTTTGTCATAGCAGGGGGCATAAATATCTATGACCAAAATAGTTTTCTTACCTAGATGTCTTCTACTAGCAGCTTCTACTCCAGTCTGACCTTGATTGACAGGATATGCTTCCAGTTCAGTTGCCCATTTTTGCTGAAATTTAGCCAGATTTATCGCCTGATAGCGTTTAATCCCTCCCGTTAGTTCTGTACCACAACTGATCCCTTCGTGATGCACAACTACAGATTTAGGCTGATAGATTACCTTTAACCCTAGTTGATGACGAATACCAAAACAGAGATCAGTATCTTCATAATAAGCAGGAGCAAGATTGACCTCTAAGCCATTTAAAGCGGTTAACACAGATTTTCTCACTAGCAAACTCGCAGCAGAACAGTAATCTACAGTCCGTAGATAATTATACTGAGGAGTATAAACATTGGCTTTTCTGCCATAATTCCAGCCTGAACCATCCTGCCAAATAATCCCTCCTGCTTCTTGTAAGCTGCCATCGGCATAAATCAGTTTCGACCCGACTGCACCCACTTGTGGATCTTGCTCACCAACTAACAGCAGTTGTTCGAGGGCTTGAGGTCTTAATTCAGTATCGTTATTGAGGAAATAAATATATTCCCCTTGGGCTGCTGCAATACCACGATTACAACTATGAACAAAACCCAAGTTTTCAGAGTTATCAAGGCGTTTTAAGCCTTTTACCTGCTCTAATACTGCTTGAGTTTGATCTGTAGAGCAATCATTAACTACAATTACTTCTAAAGCCAGGTCAGAGCTAACCTGCTCGGCAATTGAACGCAGACATCTAAAAGTATAATCAATTTGATTATAGACAGGAATAATAATTGATACCTGGGGAGAATCATGACAGGGTAATTCTAGTAGATACTTCTGCTTCCCTGTCAACTGGGACTTTTTTACAGTTTCTTGAGATAACAAGGCTGCTGTTGCTTCTCCTCCAGCAATTTTGGCAGCTACTGCTTGAAAACCCAATTCAGGATTTTTGGCTATCAATACTTCACTCAAACCCATTGCTAATTCAAGATTG
>CAYMWC010000229.1:0-9635 GCA_964393695.1 uncultured Pleurocapsa sp. | reverse complement strand
ATAACACTACAAATTCTCCGCTTAATTTTCAAGATCCTCTAGCTACGGAATGGGAAAAGGCGACTTTGACTCAGATAGAATCTGCCACAGAAATTAATACTTTGAAATTCAGCCCTGATGGTCAAACTTTAGCTGGAGTGGGGGCAGGTCAAATTACGCTTTGGAAGATCCACACTGGGCAAGTACAGCGCATTTTACCTGGTCATTATGCTCCCAAATTAAAAATGAAAATTGCGCCAACAGCGATCGCTTTTAGCCCCGATAGTAATTTTCTAGCAACTGCTACTTGGAGTCAAGGGTTATTAACCCCTGATCGCTCTATTGTTGTCTGGAATACAACCACAGGAGAAGAGGTTTTAAGTTTGACAGATTCAGGTGGTTGTCGTCAGGTTTTGTTCGATGTTGAGGGAGAAATTCTCTATGGTGCTTGTGGTTTGGGTGTAACCGCCTGGAGTTTCCCTGAAGGAGAAAAGTTATTTAGTTTTGCGACTCAATCTCCGTTAGAAGCGATCCGAAGGCTAGGCGTTAGCCTAATCGCTCTTAGCTCGAATGGTCAAGTAATGGCAACGGCGGAAGTTAAGACTACAGGCACACCAAATAATCCCATTCAACTTTGGCAACTTAATCAAGATCAACCAACGAGGTTCAAAACTTTAAATGGTCATGCTAATAATCTTGCCCAGCTTGAATTTACCGCCGATGGTACAAAATTAGTTAGCAGTAGTTATGAGGGCAAAATTAACGTCTGGAATTGGCAGACAGGGGAAATAGACCGCAAAACTAATAATCTTTATAGTCATAACGGTCTATTTAGCCTCAGTCCTAATAATCGCTTGATAGCAGGAAATTTTCACTCTTCAGTCCTAATTAATCTAATTACAGGCTTACCTTTGAGCAACCTAGAGAAAATTAACGCTCAGGGGACAACTAAGACTGTGGCTTTTAGTCCCCAAGAACAGTTATTAGCTCTAACAGTTAAATCGCAACAATTAACTCCTTCCGTAATTAACCTTTGGCAAACCAATAGTACTAAGTCACAGCAATTGCCGACAGTTAGAGATAATTATTTACCCTTGACCATTGCCGAATATTGGGGAGATTATGAGCAGTTAGGAGGAGGTGAAAACATCGAATTAATCACTGATAACCCTTCTCCCCTTGGTCAAGATCCAAAAGCGATCGCCCTATCAGCCTTCGGTTTAAATGAAACTGTCGAGTCGGAACAACAAGAGGTTGAACTAGATTATCCTCGCGATAATTTAGCTACCGTTACTATTACCCAAACTAATTTAAGTGATGATTCCCTGGCAGGTATTCGTTATTTAGTAGAATTTGCTCCTTACGGTGAAGCAGACGAGTCACAATGGCAGGTAATTTGGGCTGGTCAACAATTTAAATGTCGAGCTAATCGTGGTCATCAAGATTGGAGTCAAAAATTATGTAAATAATTATATAGTGGATACGAAAGAAATTCCTGATACTTTAATTAAGCTACTTTTTGTAGTCAGTTAATTTAACTATTTGTTATAATTGACTTTTTTTTATTAGGAAATTTTAATAAAAAAAGCTTCAATAAACCTCAAAAAAAATATATCAAGACTATTAAAACTACTCATTCTCAGGCATACTTGCATTAGCTTAGTGAAGCTTAAGCTGGCTTATTCTATTGATAGATAGTTTTTATGATTTTCAAGACTCCCAACAGTATTTAGAAAATTTCAGAATTTAAAATTAAATAGATTATTGTTAAACAAGCTACATTTTAAGCTTGTTGTATATTGTATTCTTATTTAAAAGCTTAACTTAATATGCCGTTAATGAAAGATTAAAGTGTGTGGCATAAGGTGTAATAAAATGAGCTAGTAGGCAAATGTTTACTTTGGCTTTTTTAGCAAGTTAATTTGCACTAATTTACTCGAGATGTATCTAATCTATTAGAGTGAAAAAAAATTTTTCCTCGCAATACTTCTTATTTTTAGGTACTCTTTTGGCGTTTTTTTTTTCGACTCAAGTAAAAAATTGCTCTTTGTGTGCTTATGACAAGAAACTCAGGTCTATTATTTCTAATAAATCAATCAACTATCAGTTCAAAGCAATTAGCAACTCAGGTGCAACTAAAGTAGATAGCTAACTTTGAATTACAGCGGTATTTAGATTCATTAACCACACTTGGTATTTGCTTATCCAAAGTGTTGATTTCTAAAACTGTACTTAACCAGATTGCACACCTCTGTATTCAGAAGTTGTGAATTGATTGGCAATTAGCTTCATTGCCAATCAATTCACTATACAACTTGATCTTGTATTTGATTTCATTTAAGATTGTATTGAAATACGCTAAGATTCTAAAACTTCACAATAGAACTGTAAGCTAAGTTTTCAAGCTGGTCTTTCGCTCAACTACTGACAAGATGTGTTTCAGCAACATTATTCAAGCATAAACTCAATATGATCTGTAAATTTAATTGCCATAAACAACTACAGCAAAGGAGGAAATGAGTGTGAGAAAGATCTTGATTATTGGCGCAGGTTCAATTGGCACGGTAATTGGAGCATCGTTAGTTCAAGCTGGTTTGGAAGTTACATTTGTGGGACGCAGTCAAAGTAACTACACTAAACAAATTAAGCAATTTGGTATAACTTTGTTTTATCCTTCAGGAGAAAAATATGAGATTACACCAGACAATCCCAAAGTTCGTTTTGTCGATACCACAGAAAAACTGGAAGAAATTTTTGATGTTATTTTTGTTGCTGTTAAAAGCGATCATTTAGCCTCAGCTGCATCTTATATTCGCAACCATTCTGATCAACACACCTTAATTTTTCATGCTCAAAATGGCATTCCCTACTGGTGGTTTGCTGACAACAGCTATTTAAATTCCTTCAATCAAAATCTCGTTGATCAAATTAGTTCATCTAGTCGTTATTTAGATAGTATTGATTCTGACGGCAAAATTCTTGACTTACTAAGCGATCGCTATTTGATTGGTTGTGTAGTTAAAGCTCCCTGTTGCCAAATAAAATCAGGTGAGATTGAAGTAAAAAGACCACCTAAAATGCTGGTGGGTTTGGTTAGTCTTGAACAAGATCATTTCTTCAAACCAGCAGTTGAACAATTGTGTGAGATTCTTTCTGCTTATGGATTAGAAACCACTTACGTAGAAAAGAGCCAAAAAAAACCACAGCAAAATCCTACCTCAAATTTATTCAAACAACCAAGACAAAAACCAGAATTTAATTTTTCTTGCCAAGAAGAAGCAATAATTGAAGCTAAAAGTAACAACTTTTCTTCCTCTATTGGAGACAAATTTAGTTTACTGAATTTTCTTTTATTCTATTTTGTTAATCAAAGATTTTATTCCACGATCAAGGCTCATACTCGTCAGATATATTCTACGATCAAGGCTCATACTCGTCAGATATATGCTGTCCTTTTACCAATTTTACTGGGCTGCATTTTCTGGTTTATGCCCTCTCCTGATGGTATAAATGAACAGGGTTGGCACTTACTTGCTATTTTTTTAGCAACTATTGTTGGTTTTATCATTAAACCATTACCGTTCGGCACAATAGCTATGACTGCCTTGGTAATGTGTGTGCTGACTAATACTCTTGAATTGGATCAGAGTTTGAGTGGTTTTAGTAGCTCAACTTCCTGGCTAACTCTTAGTTCTTTTTTGATTGCGAGAGCAATTATTAAAACTGGCTTGGCTATTCGTATTGCTTATTTATTTATGACATTTTTGGGCAAAAATACTTTAGCTTTAAGCTATGGTTTGTTAGCAACAGATTTAGTTCTTTCTCCTGGAGTTCCGAGTGGTAATGCCAGAGCAGCGGGGATAATTTTTCCTATAGTCAAGTCATTATCCAGTATTTATCACAGTGAACCCCATGATGGTACTGCTAATCGACTTGGTACTTTTTTGATGCAGACTGGCTATCAAGGTACTCAAATTACTACCTCGATGTTTTTGACGGCAATGGTTGCTAATCCTTTCATGGCTGAATTTGCTGGTGGGATGGGGATTAAAATTGACTGGACTACCTGGGCTTTGGCTGCTTCTGTCCCTGGAATTCTTTGTTTATTAGTAATGCCCATAATTGTTTTTCTTTCCTCTCCACCAGAGCTTAAAAAAACTCCAGAAGCTCCTCTATTGGCTAAAAGTAAGTTGGCAGAAATGGGCAAAGTCAAGCGGACAGAATGGTTTACTCTGGCTATTTTAGTTACTTTGTTATTGCTCTGGACTTTTGGTAATCGTTTACTAGGGATAGAAAGCACAACTACTGCCTTGTTTGGCATAATTTTGTTGTTATTTAGTGACGTATTAACTTGGAATGATATTGTTCAAGAAAAGAAAGCTTGGGATATTTTTATTTGGTTTTCTGTTTTATTGATGTTAGCAGGCAACCTTTATCAACTCGGTGTAGTTTCTTGGGTAAGTGAATCTTTTGGTCAGGTTCTTGGTTCTTTAGCTTGGCAGCCAGCTTTTGTAATTTTTAGTTTGATTTCTTTTTACAACAGTTACTTTTTTGCTAGTAAAACAGCTTTGGTCAGTGCAATGTATCCAGCTTTGTTACCTATCGCGCTTTCCTTTGGTACTCCACCAATGTATGCAGCTTTAGTCCTAGCTTGTTTTATGAACTTATCAGGATGCTTGAGTCCTTATGCAACATCAGAAGCACCAGTTTATTTTGGTGCAGGTTACATCAGTACTAGTACTTGGTACAAAGTAGGATTTTCCTTAAGTCTGGTTTATATTCCTATTTGGTTAGGGATTGGAGGAATCTGGTGGCATATATTAGGTTTATTTTAAACTTATTTATTAGCTTCAGGTTTAAACAAAACAAAATCAAAACCAATTCCCGATTTATTTCCAGGTTCAACTTTAACTAAAGTTCCTTTCATATTGCGATCGCCAGAAGGCAAAAACTGGATTGCTTTTGCTGCTCCCTCAGTTGAAAAAAGAGGATTGCTTAGTGTTATACCTATTTGCTCACGAGTAGTACCTGTCTTTAAAGCTGTAATTACTGCTTCAGTAGCATCATAAGCCATGGCAGTTCGCCAATTAACTGCTCCTCCCCAGAGTTTTTGAGCATCGAGATTAAAAGCATTATTGGCATTGACTTGAGGATACCAGGGTACTGCTAATACCATACCGTTAACTTCTTTCTGCCCCTGTTGCAAAGTTGCATAGGTATTAAGAGCCTGGCTGCCTAACAGATTTAGCCTACCTCGATTGGCTTGAGCAATTTGGATGGCTTGATTAACATTACTAACAGATGGAGCTAATATAAGAGCATCTGCACCACTACTAATCATCTTAGAAGGAATTTCACTGGGATTAAAGTTAGCAGCAGCAAAATCACATTGGGCTGAAGCAATGTTAGCTCCACGGTTGTATATTGCCCAGGTAAACTCTTTTTGCAAAGATTTACTAGCCTCTGACTGCGAATCAACACAAATACCTATATTTTCTTTGCGGGCGATATCAATTGTATAGTTAGTTAAAGTCTCAGCTAATGCCCTAGCGTTAGGAGTAGCACGAAAAATATAATTGCCTATTTCTGATAAATTCTCTGCTGAGCTAGTTGGTGTAATCATTACCAACTTTCCTTTCTCATAAATCGGAGCAGCAGCAATCGAGGCATTACTATCATTATGTCCAATGACTGCCATAACCTCTGGATCTTTAACAAATTCTGTGGCTATTTGTTTGGCAATTTCTGGCTCGTTGTCATCATTGGCTATTTCTATCTCAACGAGTCTGCCGTTGATCCCACCGTTGCGATTAATTTTAGTTTGAGCCTGAGCAACACCTCGAAGTATTTCTTTGGATACATCTAAATTGCCCCCAATGGGTACACTAGTAGCAATTTTTAGAGGATTACCTTTGAGGTTGGCGAGAGAATTATTCCAATATATTAAGGCTTCAGGATCGTTCGATGTGCTTTTTAATGAAATTTGTAATTGTTCAATTGCTGTTTGATAATCTTGTGAGGCATAAGCCTGAAGTGCAAGTTGTTTACTAGAGTTGGTGTCTGCTGTAATTAAAATGCGATCGCCTGAACTAATTCTACCTGCCAACGATTTGGAGCTTACCTGATCAGACTTCGGTTCCTTTGATTGACCCAGGAAAGGCTCTAACTTAGATTTTAATTTTTCTGGAAAACTGATGTTACTATTGTTTAATATTACAATAAGTGGCCCTAATAAACATAGTATTAATACGTAAATAAATACAATAGTGTTTTTCTGGGTTATTTTTAACTTTTTATTGAACATCTTTGTTTATTTCTCCTGAAGCCAAGTACATTTGCCTTAAAGACACAGTTGAGGATGAAGTAAGCAGAGAATACCTAATTCAAATTTTAACTAGGATTTAATCTCAAATTTACCATAACTTTATTTTTTTTTGATATCGATATATGATGCACGGTTTTTGATAGTGCGGTTGAAGTAAACACTAAGCACGCATATAATTTTAACTTAATTTCTACCCAAAATTTTATTTTATTTTTCTTTATAAAACTCCCAATCACAAGAGTTCCCAGTTACTTCTGTTTGCAAAATACTAGCGATTGAACTAAAAAAGTTGAGATCATCCTTAATTTCTTGTGTCATAAACTCGATCAATATTTCTACTTTGTGTGGATACTCTTGAAGTTGATGACTTTGAATCGATGTCAAATTAATCTGTTGATTACTTAAAAATTCCCACAATCTATTTAACACCCGACTTTCATCTACTGCATAGCAAGTAAAACGAAATTGGTAGTTAATCTGAGATTGGGAAGTGGTTAATAATGATGGATCACGTTTGGTTGATAATTTTTGAGATTGAGAAGAAACACTTGTTCCAAAAGCAGTATTATTTTTAGATGATTTTGGGGAATCTAACTTGTGATCAATTTTTTGCTGAAACACTTGTACCATTGGACGAAGCAAAAGATTTGCTCCCACCACGGCTGCGGTACTAAAATAGGCATGAGGTAAATGTCCTGCACCTACTAAAGAACCAATAGCTGCTGCACACCAGAGAGTTGCTGCGGTGTTAATACCACGTACACTACCACCATCCCGCAAAATTACACCAGCACCCAAAAACCCAATCCCCGAAACTACTTGAGCAGCTATCCTAGTAGGACTAGCATCCCCTGGAGTCATGACTGAGAGCATCACAAACATAGCTGAACCTAAAGTCACCAATACATTAGTTTTTAAAACTGACCTTGTTTTAAGCCACTGTCTTTCAATACCTATACCCACACCAAGCATAAAGGCAATGGTCAAGCGAATGCCAAAATCAATCCAAGTCATTACCTATTATTTTTAATCTTGATTTGATGAACAAATTATGAATAAATTCTCACAACTGGTTTGCTGAGAGCTAATTAATTATCATCAAGCTATATCATTAAGCTACAGTTAAATTATTAAAAATAACTCATTAATTAATTAATTAATTGTTTTGGTGTAACCTACATTCAGCAGGTTTCTTAACAGAGGAAATAATATTTTTGACAGGCTAATTAAACAGCATAATAACTGTCTGCAATAAGCCTACAACAAACCCTAATATGCCACCTAGGTTAACGATCGCTTGTAGTTCATGTTTGACTATGCCTTGTACTGCTAATTCTAGCTCTTGGGGAGAGGTAGCAGAGACTCGCTCAATGATTACTTGATCGATCGATAAAATTGGTATTGCCTGGGCAACAAGTTTTTCTAAATCTCTTTCTAGATAACGTTCTAGCACTAGGGCTAACTCTTGGCTGACGATTTCTAAAGAATCATTAACTGCGGGGGAAGATTGCAGACGCTTGAGAATCACAACGGCTAAATTTTCCCATTCTACAGAGTCACCTAAACGAGCAATTACATCTCCCCCTTCTTCTCTAAGGTAATTGCGTACAGCTTCCCGTACTGTTTTACGGAGTTGTCTGACGGTGGAAACAGGTAAATTTTGCAGTGAAAGATTGGTCAACCAGTTTTTAATGCGATCGCGAATTTGTAGTGAGTAGGCTAATTCTTCTAAACGGGCGTTACTAATTCCTTGTTCTTCAATACAGAAAGAGCGCAACCTAATCAAAGTGTTACGTAAACCGAATAAGTTGGCAACTACCCAATAAGTACCACTAGTTTTTTCCCGAAAACCCTCATCAATAATTTGAATATTGCGCTCGCTCAAGAAATCAATCATTGCCCGACGGAGAGTATCAGGAGGTATTACAGATCCCAATAACCAATCAGCAAAATTCTTTGCCTGAGTGTCTTTTAATTGAAAATTTAAGAGAATTTGGTCAAATATCTGATTAGTTTGGGCTTCTAAAAAATCATCTCGACGGGCTAATACTTTTAATAATCTTGGTAAGGATTGGCTAAATAAATCGTGTAAAATGTGACCTAAAATTTTCGCTGTCTTTTGCTCTTGATCGGACTTTACTTGATCTAAGGCTGATTTTAAAAGCCACAAGATCGCACTTTCCATACGCTCGGTTGCCAAAAGTCTTTGAGCTAACTTTTGTATTTCACTAGGAGTTAGCAAAGATCCCATAATCGTATCAGAAACTTTTTGAGCTAAACGCTCTTGATTACTGGGAATCAAGCCAGGTGTAAAAGGTAACTTACGTTTGCCAATATAAATAGCTTTATAAGGACGAAATAGCATTTTGATAGCTATGTCATTGGTGAAATAGCCAATAATGCTGCCAGCTATGGGCGGAACAAACAATATCCAGAGATTTGCTAGTGCCAAAACAGTATATTGAATCGACAATAAAGATTAAACAACAGAAACTTAATTCTATTTATATTTTATTTCCTTAGTACCAATACCCCCATCATGCCCCCCATCAAAGGGTAATGCACAGCCTCACTAAATCCTACTGTATAAGCTAGTTTAATTTGCTCTTTACCTGTGGGAAATCGGTCAATACTAGGATTGATATAAGCATACTCTGATTTCATCCCCATACTCTCAGCAGTTGGCACTACAATATTGTCCAAATACCATTGCTGGAAACGTTGCATATAGACTGGGCTGGGACGATGAAAGTCTAACAGGGCTGCTTTTGCGGTTGGCTTCAGGACACGATGTAATTCCTGTAAGCAAAGAGAAATATTTGTTACATTACGTAAACCGTAACCCATAGTAGCGCAGTCAAATTGATTGTCTGCAAAGGGTAAAGCCAGCGCATCACCTTCCAGCCATGCCATTGGCACTGTCGGACATTTAACCATCTGTCGTTGTTTAGCGATCGCCAGTTGTTCACAAGCAAAATCTAATCCTGTTACCTTACCTGTTTGTCCGACTTTTTTGGCTAATAATAAGGCTAAATCACCGCTCCCACAGCAAATATCTAAAGCTTGATCTCCTAAACTAGCTTCAGACCATTTAACTGTCATCAGCTTCCAAATGCGATGCTGTCCAAAACTCAGGCGATCGTTTAATTGATCGTACACAGGGGCAATACGCTCAAAAATAGCTTTTATTTCGGTTGCTGCTGGCGAAGCGGTGTTGGTCATATTATGTGGAGTCCTGTTGAATACTTATACTTTGGTTATGAGAAGTCAGAAGTCAGAAGTCAGAAGTCAGAAGTCAGAGTAGGGGCAGTTCGCGAACTGCCCGTACAGA
>CAYMWC010000228.1:0-9667 GCA_964393695.1 uncultured Pleurocapsa sp. | reverse complement strand
AAAAATCGGCTTTAAATTCACCTGAGCGATTTGATTGCCCAATACAACAGCATTTAGCTGATGGCGATCCTGATGTCGATGCTATTTATCGCCTGACAACCGTAGGAGAGATTAAATTTAAATCGGAAACAGTAATATTAGCAGATGGTACTTTTTGTCCTTTTAACTCGCAAAATACTATTTGGTGGCCCGAAGCTTATCCTTTACTTTATTTGCCGAGTTTTGTTAGTTTTCGCATGACTGATATTTGGCGTTCTTTTATCGCTCAAATTTGTTTATATAAGCTAGGGAAACATCTGGCATTTAAAGAAGCAACTGTTTATCAAGAGAGAAACGAACATTCTCTAATTCGCGATTTTGCCGATGAAATTCCTGGTTATCTCAATAATGTCAAAATTATGGAAATTCTTACCAGTTTGGATTTGTCAGATAAGTTAGAAGATATAGGCAACAATCTGCGTCTTTGTTATCAAAAACTGATTGAAGCCAAGATAATTCCTTCACAAGAATTGGAGTTAGTCGATTTATGGTTGAAAGATTTGGCTCACTATCACTTACAAGCAATTGCTGTAGTATAATTTTCTAGAGTTTTTCTTTTCCTTAACCCTGAAACTGATAAATTAAAATACCGATCACTGGTTATTAAAAAGAAGTTGAATCCTGCATAATTTGATTTTATGAATTTTAATTGGCTCAAAGTTTTGCCAAGTCAAGTTGGAGCTAAATTAAACAATCGTCCTAACTTAAAAAAAATTGTTGGTAACACTGGCTGGTTATTTGGTGAACGCCTTTTAGGTATGGCTTTAAGCTTATTAATTGGCGTTTTAGTAGCTAGATATTTAGGACCTAAACAATATGGTACATATAACTTTGTTATCGCTTTTATTTTACTGTTTGAACCTTTATGCCAATTAGGTTTAAATTCCATTGTAACTCGCGATTTGGTCCGCCATCCACAAGCGAAAAATGAAATTTTGGGAACTGCTTTTACCATCAGATTTATTGCTGGCTGCTTGAGTTCTCTGGCTGCGATTATTGCGATTCGTTTTTTAAGGCCAGAAACACCATTAATACATTCGTTTGTTTTATTGTTAGCAGTGGGCAATATGTTTCAGGCATTTCAAACTATTTGTTTTTGGTTTGAATCAGAAATTAGCTCAAAATATATTGTGATCACCAGGAGTATTGTTTTATTGATTACTTCTGGATTGAATTTGCTATTAGTTTGGACTAAAAGTTCTCTATTTTTCTTTGTAGCGATCGCTGCAATTAAATTAGTTTTAGAGAATATTTCTTTGGTTTTATCTTATCAATTAACGGGTGGTAATTTACTTAAATGGCGGTTTAATTATCAAAAAGCTAAAACTTTGCTGGTTCAATCTTGGCCCTTGATTCTTTCTAGTTTTGGGGCAATAATTTATCTGAAAATCGACCAAATTATGTTGGGAGAATTAAGTACCGATGAAGCCGTGGGCATATATGCAGTTGCGGCACGAATTTCAGAGATTTGGTATTTTATTCCCTTGGCGATCGCGTCTTCTGTCTTTCCATCTCTGCTCAAAAGTAAAGAAAAAAGCCAAGAAATATATCATACTAAGTTGCAACAAATTTACGATGTTTTAGCTTGTTTAGCATTTTTAATTGCTGGTTTTGTCAGTTTAAGCGCAACTCCTTTAATTACTTTATTATTTGGAACAGCTTACCGCTCAGCCAGTACAATTTTGGCAATTCACATTTGGGCGTGTGTATTTATTTTTATGAGAGCAGTTTTTAGTAAGTGGTTGATTGCTGAAGATATGTTTGTTTATTCTTTGGTAACGCACGGTCTTGGTGCTGTAGCTAACGTCATACTTAATTTATTGCTGATTCCATCCTACAGTGGCATCGGAGCAGCGATCGCTACAGTGATTTCTTATGCCACTGCTTCTTATTTAGCATTATTCGTTCATCATAAAACTATTGAAGCAGGGCGGATGATGACTTTGGCTTTAATTGCCCCCATTCGAGTCGTCTGGAAAATATTTGCCCATTTTAAAACCCGATTTTAATTATTTTTTGAGGATCAATAAAACTATGGCTAATCAAGCCAAACGATTTGCCCTAACAGTATTTCCCGAAGCTGAAATCGAAAAACTCAAGCAATTTTATCGTGACTTTAAAAAATTCAAAGAAAATATCGATAGTGCAATTGTCTCTGGATTTGCCCGTTCTTCTTGGTTAAGTTCAGCTTATTATATGTTGTTTTCATCAGCATTTAGACGGGAACAACATAGTGTTTTATACGGCAAGTCAAAATACAATGAAACTCTTAAATCTGTAGAAAACAGCAGTTATTTATTGCGACGTAATATCCATCGCCTCGAAAAAGGTCTGATTATGAAGCCTCGGCGTAATTTATTTGCCTTAGACTACATCGAAGAAACAGTTCATAATTATCAGTTAGTTTGGCAAACTACCAGCAACAAAAACGCCAATCCAGAACTCAAATGGGCTTATGATGTTTTAGAACAATATTTTCAAGTAATTGGTTCTCATCCCAATGTAGAACGGGCGCGACAAATATTTACCAGTCTCGAAACTCTCAAGCAAGATCGACCCTATATTCCCTACAAACGAGATTTAAGTAAACCCGCTTCGGTTAATTACGAACAATTATTAGAACTTGCTTATCGTCGTCGTTCGGTACGTTGGTATCAAAACAAACCCGTTCCAAGAGAATTAATTGATCGCGCCATTACCGTTGCAGCCTTATCTCCTAGTGCTTGTAACCGACAACCTTTTGAATTTCGGATTTTTGACGACCCTCAACTAGTGAAAACAGTAGCTGCTATTCCTATGGGAACTCAGGGATTTTCTGAGAACTTTCCTGCCATTATCGTCGTAGTAGGTAAATTAAGAGCTTATTTTAGTGAGCGCGATCGCCATATCATCTATATCGATGGCTCTCTAGCATCCATGTCACTGATGTATGCTTTGGAAACTTTAGGACTAAGTTCTTGTCCCATCAACTGGCCCGATATCGAAGCCAAAGAAAGGGAGATGGCAGCATTACTTAATTTAGAAGCTGATGAACGAGTAATCATGCTGATTTCTGTTGGTTATCCCGATCCAGAAGGGATGGTTCCCTATTCTCAAAAAAAACCCTTGAATCTATTACGGAGGTACAACTAATAATTATGGATGTTTTTGCTTACGGTGTTAACTTTAAAAATAAAGGGGCAGAATTGATGATGTATTCGATTCTTGATCGAGTACAACAATGGGATGTCAACAACAAAGTGGCGATCGATTTTGGCATCGGTACTTTTGAACAGAGAAATCAAGCTGGGGTGCATCATTATCTTTGGAAGCGGCTGCGAAAAATTCCCTATGGAGTTGATGGATTTAATCTAATAGCTAGCGCAATTCCCGCTCCTATGCGCGATCGCTACAATTTGGTTTTAGAATCAGAAATAGATTGTGTGATGGATGCTTCGGGTTTTGCTTATACCGACCAGTGGGGGGAAAAAACCACCCAAATTATGGCAGAATTGTGTCAACGCTGGAAAAAACAGGGAAAAAAAGTTATTTTGTTGCCTCAAGCTTTTGGTCCTTTTAGCAGCAGTGGGATTAAGTATTATTTTAATCAAATTGTCGAACTTGCCGATCTGATCTTTGCCAGAGATCAAAAATCCTATGATTACATTGCTCAACTCACTCCTTCAATGGATAATGTCAGACTTGCTCCTGATTTTACTAATTTGCTGGCGGGTATAAAACCAGAATATATCGATAAATTAACTGGTAGACCTTGCATTATTCCCAATTACCGAATGTTGGATAAAACCACATCAGATACCGAAAACCAATATTTGACTTTTATTAATTCTTGTCTGAAATATTTAGTAAATAAAGGCTTAAATCCATTTATTTTAATCCACGAAGTAGATGATTTTTCTCTAGGGGAGCGAATTCAACAACAGTTTGAGGGAGAAGTTGAAATTATTAGAGAAGATAACCCACTCTATTTAAAAGGTATTTTGGGCAGTTGTTCTTTAGCCATTGGCTCTCGGTTTCATGGGTTAGTTAGTGCGTTATCTCAAGGGACACCCTGTTTGGCTACGGGATGGAGTCATAAATATCAACAATTGTTTGAGAGCTATTCTTGTCCTGAATTATTAGTAGATCTTCAAGGTAATCTTGATGACAATCTTGGTAAGCTCGATCTGCTAGTTTCCCAACCTTCTAGAAATAATTTAATTCAATCGATCAAAACAGCCTCAAACTACCAAAAAGCTTTAAGCGAAGAAATGTGGCAAGCAGTACAAAAATTACTCTTACAGTAGCTTTTTGCCTGGTTAATTTAACTCGTTTATTACAATAAAGTATCGAGAAATATTAATCTTCGAGCTAATTGAATGAAACGGCGTAAATTTACCAAGTTACTATTTTTAGGCTTAATAACTAGTATTGCTCCCGTATATTGGGCAAGTGCGATCGCCGATTGGGAATTTCAATCTTTATTAGCTAGAGAATTACCGACAATGAAAATCTTTTATGTTGCTACTAATGGTAGCGATCGCTATTCGGGAACTTTAGCCGAACCTAATGACGATCTCAGCAATGGTCCATTTGCTACCATTCAACAAGCGCAACAAGCTATTCGCCAATTAAAACAACAACAAGGTGGTGTTTTACAACAACCTGTGACGGTAATGATTAGGGAGGGGACTTATTATCTGTCAGAGCCATTAATCTTTACCAATCAAGATTCGGGAACGGCAGCTTATCCTATTACCTATCAAGCTTATGGTAATGAAAAACCAATTATCAGTGGTGGCAGAAAGATTGTCAATTGGCAGCGACAAGGACATCTTTGGGTAGCGAAATTGGATGATGTAGCCCAAGGCAATTGGCACTTTCGTCTGTTAAGAGTCGGTAATAATTGGGCAATTAGAGCCAGATATCCCAATTACAATCCCCAAAAACCTTTAACTGGCGGCTGGTTGATTGCTCAACAGCGCAATTTCTCTAGTTCACAGGGTTCTTTAAATACTTATATCGCTCAGATTGGCAAACAAGGTAATCGCGTACACTGGAATATTTCTGTTCCTCAGTCTGGTAAATATCAAATTTGGCTGCGTTATGCTCGAAGACATACTTATAAAGGTTCGATGAGCGGTAAAACAGCTATTTCTGTCAATCGCGGCGATCGCGTATCTCTCAATAATTTACCCAATACTGGTGGTTGGGAGCGATTTGAATGGGCTATGGTTGGTACAATTGACCTTGATACTGGTTCGGGGGTTCTGGAATGGGAAAATCTCTTAGGTGGTGGAATTAATTTAGATGCTTTTTGTTTCAGCGACGATTTAGACTGGAAGCCTACTTCAGCCGACAATAGCGGTCATCTACAAATTCCTGCTGTATCCCCAGGCAAACATCAAATTATCATTCATGCTGAAACCTACAGCTACACTAATACTCAAGATTTACAAATAATATCTTCTCAAAGATACCGCATCCCCATAGCAAGTCAGGAGTTTCCTAATTGGCAAAATTGGCAAGGTGCAGAAGTTCATGCATTTTTAAAATACAATTATGGCAATGCTATTTTTCCTATCGCTCAAGTAGATCGAGAAAACCAAAGCTTAATGGGAAATTTTGCTCAATCTAGTTATTATATTGCTCCTGGATGTCGCTTTTTTATCGAAAATGTTTTTGAAGCTTTAGATAGCCCCAATGAATGGTATTTAAATCATCAAACAGGAGAATTGTTTTATTGGGCAGAAACTTCCGAATTTCCCAATCTGGAAGTTGTTGCTCCAGTTTTAGATAAATTAATTGTCTTACAAGGCGATCAAGACTCAGAGGTTGAATATCTTAATTTTCAAAGTTTAACCTTTAAAGATACAGACTACACCATAGCTAATAATTATTTTCTTCCTAACGATGCGGCTATTTGGTTGAAATTTACGCGATATTGTCAAATAAATAATTGTCAGTTTGAAACTCTAGGAGGTTATGGCAGTCGCCTTGAGGATGGCAGCCATCACAATCAATTAGTTGGCAATCAAATATGCAGATTGGGTCAAGGTGGATTTATCTTAAGAAGTAAAAATACCAATGCTCAACCCCATCATAATCTAATTGCTGGTAATCAAATTAATCATTGTGGTTTAATTTACAAACATATTGCTGGAATTTATCTGTCTACTGGAAGCTACAATCAGATCGCACACAACCATATTTGTAATTTACCTCGTTATGGCATTAGCTTAAAATCATTTGACCATCAAAATTATTCTCACAACAATTTGGTAGAGTTTAATCGGCTAGAGCATCTCAATCTCGAAACCTGCGATACAGGAGCAATTGAAACTTTGGGCAGGGATAAACAACTCAGTCACAATATGATTCGCTTCAATCTGATTCGCAATGTAGTGGGGATGGGAACAACATCTAAGGGAGCAATTCTTTCCCCTTACTATTCTTGGGGAATTTATTTAGATGATTTTAGTAGCGGTACAACTGTCTATGGCAATATCATTATCGATACTGTTTTAGGTAGCGTAATGCTTCACGGTGGTAAGAATAATTTAATTGAAAATAACATTTTCATTAATGGCCAGAAAAATCAAATTCAACTAGAGCCGAAGGATGATTCAATGCAAGAGAACATTATTCGCCGCAATCTAATAGTTTATAAACAACCAGAAGCATCATTAGTCAAGTCTTCGAGCCAGCTTTGGAACAGAAAAATTTTAGCTGAGTGTGATTTTAATGTTTATTGGTGTAACAATCTTCAAGATTTAGCAGCAACGACAGCAGCAATATCTCCCGAAGGTAGTTTTGCTCAATGGCAAGCAGCGGGATTTGATCGCCATTCTTTGATTGCTAATCCCTCTATTGTTGACTGGCAAAAGGGTAATTATAAGTTAATGCCCGATAGTCCTGCTTTCGATCTCAATTTTCGGCCGATTCCTACTCACTCCATCGGTAGTGATAATTATCAGTTAGGTTAATTAACTACAAAAATTCAAGATTATTATGTCTAAATATTCTTTAAAACCCGCGATCGTAGTTGTTGCCTATCAAAGAATTGATTCCTTGCTCAGACTTTTAACATCAATAGCGCAAGCTGATTATAGCGATTACGAACAAATAACTCTAGTAATTAGTATTGATTACAGCGATTCTTTGCAAGTGCTGCAAATTGCCAAAAATTTTGAGTGGCGATTTGGTGACAAACAAATTATTCAACATCCAGTTAATATTGGATTAAAAAATCATATTATTGCTTGTGGAGATTTAACCGAACAATATGACGCAATCATTGTTTTAGAAGATGATTTATTTGTTTCTCCTGGTTTTTATGACTATACTTGTCAAGCTTTAGAATTTTATCAAAACGAGAAGGCGATCGCAGGAATTTCTTTATATTCTTATTGCTATAACGAATATACCAAAATGAGATTTATTCCTTTAGATGATGGATTTGATAATTACTTTGTACAAAGTGCCTCTTCTTGGGGACAAGCTTGGACAAAATTTCAATGGCGAGAGTTTAAAAATTGGTACAAAATTAACAGTAATACCTCAATTACCGACGATGAAATGCTTCCAGAAATGGTGATTAACTGGTTGCCAACAAGATCTTGGAAGAAATTTTTTATTAGGTATATGGTTGCCCAAAACAAATATTTTATAGTACCCAGAAGCTCTTTAACTACCAATTTTGCTGAAGTTGGTGATCATATGTACAGTGCAACCAACAACTATCAAACTCCTTTAATTTTAAATAAAAAAACCTGGAATTTTAGTATTTTAAGTCAATCTAAATCGATTTATGATGCTTATTTTGAGATAACCGCAGCTTGCCTTAAAAAAAGTAATGTTGTTTTCGAGGAATTTGATTTGGAATGCGATTTATATGGAATCAAGCAGCTCAAGAGAGTTCAGAGCAAATATTTACTTACAATACGAGATTCTAGTAAGATAATATCTTCTTACCATTTTAGGTTGATTCCACCGGAACTCAATTTAATTTATAATCTTAAAGGTAATTTTTTTAATTTAATCGAAACTAATACCAATAGTTATCTAAGCTATCGCAAGAAAATGTTGCAACATATTTATTTAAATCAAAATGCAGGAATAATTACCTATGGCTCTTTATTTATTAATGGCTTAATAAATCGTCTATTCTCTCGATAACGAAGACAGATTTTTAAAACATAATTTCCAGATAACTACATATTTTATAATGTCCAAGCTTGCTTTAAGACTCTTTATTTTTTATTCCATAATTTTCACGTCGCAAAAAATTATAGACCTATTTTTTGGGAATTTGGCTTTTTCGCTGAAAATACTATTGATTTTTATTTTATGGACAATAGTATTTGGTTTATATTGGCATAAACTTGAGAACAAAGAACGACATTTGGCTGACAAATGTCTTGTTTTATTAACAGCAATGTTAGTGATTGCCTCTGCTGTTTCTTTCTTGATTCATCAAATTCCCGTCTTAGTTATAGGATACATAGCTCTATCTTATCTTTCTTTTTATCCACTGATTTATCTGATTATCTTTTTAAAAAGAAAGCCAAAATTCTTTAAAAAGATAATAATGTTTTCCATAATTCTTTATAGTTTAATATCGATTGGAATTGTTTATGATGCTTTCGGCGGATTGACTAAAACACCAATTATTGGTGAAAGGCTGGTTGCTTTAGAAAAAGAGCAAAAATCAAAAATTTATGGTTATCGAGGAGAACAAAGAAGAGGTAGTTTTTTGATGGAAAGTTCGACTATTGTCTTTCCAGTTCTTTCTACTAGTTTTTTGGCTATTTCTGTTTTAAATACATCTTCACTTGATAAAAAAAGAAATATATTTAGTATTAGTTTGATAACTTCAACAGTTATCTGGCTAGCTTGTTTTTTTAGTCTCAGTCGAACTCCTTTGTTTTTAATTAGTGCGATGATTTTCTGTTTCTTTGCCAAGATAGCCGGCATCGGAACGACTAAAAAACTATTACGTCAAATTGGCTTTGTTACTTTTATTGTTACGCTGTTAATTGCTTCAACTCAAGTACAATCTTATCTTTATAATCAGATAGATAGTAGTGCGGTTGATGCTTTTAATTCGGGTATTTCGAGTGAGGATATTGCTAATAAAAAAAGATTTCAAGCTTGGGGTAGGGGATTAGAACTGTTTACTGAAGAATCAGAAGCTTGGTTGGGTAATGGTTTGGGTACTTCCAGAGTTGGTTTAGAAAAATACTTGGGCAGCAAAGCTGAGTATCACTATGAAAGTTCTTTGTTATCTAGTTTATCTGAAGCAGGAATTATCGGCAT
Source organism: uncultured Pleurocapsa sp. (assembly GCA_964393695.1). Classification (GTDB taxonomy): domain Bacteria; phylum Cyanobacteriota; class Cyanobacteriia; order Cyanobacteriales; family Xenococcaceae; genus Waterburya. The sequence goes on along the minus strand of CAYMWC010000228.1, from coordinate 331 downwards.
ATTTATCGAAATATTACCATTATTGGTAGTAATATATGTTGTAATCTACAAGCGGGCCAATAATATCTTTATAGTTTGGGCTTTGCTATTTTTAGTGAACTTATTTGCTGCTCCCATAACTGCCTATTCTACTATGTTTGCTCGTTATCTAGGGATGGGTTTATGTATCGCATCCACAATTCCAGAACGCCCGAAATATAAACAGCTTCAACAAGTAGAAATGATTTATTATCAATAATTTTATGAAAGTTCTCTTTATTAGTGAAGGATATAGTGTTGGTGGTACTTCTAGAGTCATGTCAAGATTGAGCAGTATTTTTGTAGAACATGG
>CAYMWC010000227.1:0-9721 GCA_964393695.1 uncultured Pleurocapsa sp. | reverse complement strand
TCTTGCCGACCTATCCATTTCAGCGACAACGCTATTGGATAGAAACTCCTCAGAACGATAATTTCAAAATGTTTTATCAGTCACAGACCTCTACTCCTATCATGGATTTGTTGGATAAAGGAGACATTCAGCAGCTAGAATTTCAACTACAAAAAACAGCTAAATTGTCTCAAGATCAGTTGAAATTATTGCCTGAGCTACTAGAAATATTGTTGAAGCAACACCGCAAACAGCTTATATCATCTTCTATTCCAGATTGGCTTTATCAGCTAGAGTGGCAAGCTAAGCCTCGTCAGCTAAAGGTTGACTTAGAGAGACTAAAAGCTTCTGAACCTTCTAGTTGGCTGATTTTTGTAGACCAGGAGGGTTTTGGTCAAACACTAATAGAACTTTTACAGATGCTTGGACAGAATTGTATTACTGTTCATGTTGGAGATAAATTTCAAATACGAGAGCAAGATGTTTATGAAATCCAGCCAAATAGACTAAACGACTTTGAGCGTCTATTTCAAGAAATTCATATGTCTAATATAACCTTTTTAAGAGGAGTTATTTATTTGTGGGGATTGGAAGATAAGGAAGATTTGACACTTGCTTCCTTATCTCAGACTCAAACATTTGGTTTGGTAAGTGCAGTATATTTGTTACAGACTCTCACAAATCATACTTGGGCAATTGATCCGAAGTTTTGGATAGTAACTCGTGGTGTTCAGCCGGTGACCTCTCAGCCGAGCAATTTGGCAATTGCTCAGGCTCCTTTGTGGGGACTAGGAAAAGTCATTGGCCTTGAACATCCTCAATTATGGGGAGGTTTAGTCGATTTAGACTATGATGCTCCATCATACGAAGCATTAGCACTCATAGCAGAAATATTAGATGATGAGGGTGAAGATCATCTAGCATTTCGTAATGGAAAGTGCTACAGTGCTCGTTTAGTACGAAATAACTATCCTGATTCTCAAAGTGACATTCAACTACATCCTGATAGTACATATCTAATTACTGGAGGATTAGGAGCTTTAGGTCTCAATTCAGCTCGCTGGATGATAGAGCAAGGAGCTCGCAACCTTGTTTTAACTGGACGCAGGGGAAGTTCAAATGAAACACAGAAGACACTGGATCAATTAGAGCATCTAGGGGCAAAAGTTAGAGTAATCCAAGCTGATGTGGCTAATCAAAATGACATGGTTCGGGTATTTGAGGAGATAAACTTACATTGTCCTCCCTTACGTGGAGTTGTTCATAGTGCTGGTATTTCTGGTACTGAGAAAAACCTAAAAGATTTAGAGCTTGATGACTTTGAGTCAGTATTCCGCTCCAAAATCACTGGTACTTGGATTCTACATCAGTTGACTCGAAAGCTGGACCTAGACTTTTTTGTTTGTTTTTCGTCTATTGCCTCAGTATGGGGTTCTAAAGGCCTTGCTCCTTACGCTGCGGCTAACCATTTCATGGATATTTTAGCTCATTACAGAAGAAGACTGGGATTGCCTGGATTAACTATAAATTGGGGTCCTTGGGCAGGAGGAGGCATGGTAACAAAAGAAATTCAGGAGCGATTGGCACGGAGTGGAGTAATAGCACTGCAACCAGAACAGGCAGTTGTAGCCTTGGGAATTTTGCTAAAGACAGATGTTATTCAAGCAACTGTGGCTAATGTGGATTGGCTTGTCTTGAAAAATTTATACCAGGTTACAGGTAATTTATTGCTCCAAGACATTGACATTAAAGCAAAATTTCAAGAGATGCGTCATCCGGAATTAGACGTTTTACAGCAATTGGAGCATCTATCTAGTAATGAACAAAAGCCACAATTAGTTAGTTCTCTACAAACACTAATATCTGAAGTCATTGGAATTTCAGCCTCCCAAATTGATGTGCAGCAGCCTCTAAGCAATATGGGTTTTGACTCTTTAATGATAATTGAGCTGAGGAACAAAATTAATTCTATTGGTGTGAATATATCTTTAGAAAACATCCTGGAAGGACCTAGCATTAACCAATTGGCGCATGATCTTCTTCTTCAATTTAAGAAAGGTATGAATGATACGCTCGAAAGAAACTCAAATCAAATTATTAGTAGCTTTCAGCAGTCAAGCAAGCGTAGTGATAAATTACCTCCTTCAAGACAAATCAAACCTATTACTTTAAAGAATCAGATGGCTTCTACAAAAAGCAGTGATTGGGTTGTCTTTCCAAAACCCAATCCACAATCCAAGGTGCGGTTGATTTGTTTCCCCTATGCTGGAGGTGGACCTGCTGTATATTATCGCTGGCCTGAAGAGCTATCAAATAATTTTGAGGCAGTTGCTGTTCAGCTTCCTGGACGAGGTAGTCGCATCAAAGAGACTCCGTTGATACATATGGAGCAATTAGTGGAAGAACTAATTCCTGCCTTAGTTCCTCTATTGAAAGAGCAACCTTTTGCCTTTTTTGGGCACTGTATAGGAGCTTTAGAGATGTTTGAAGTTACCCACCGAATTCTCCAAGAGTATGATTTAAATCCAATTCACCTGTTTGTTTCTGGTGCTCGAGCACCTCAGTTCTATAATTCAAAGCAACTTGATATGGATATCAAGCAATTTAGCCCAAATCCGAATATCATTGGTCATAATTTGCCAGATGATCAGTTATTAGAAATGGCACAAAATCTTAACTTTGCTACCAGTCAAGCTTTATTCAAAGATGAGGAAATGAGGAAATTGATGTTGCCTACATTTCGATCTGATCTTAAGATTAATAATACTTATATTTACGCTTCTAAAGCACCATTAAATGTCCCGATTACTGCTTTTGGAGGTCGAGTGGATCCTTTCGTGAGCGGTCAACAGATTTTGGATTGGCAGGAACACACCACGCAGGAATTCTCAGCTATTTTTCGACCAGGAGATCATTATTTTATTGAAACCCAGCGAGCTTTTTTAGTTCAGGCTGTTGAGGATACAATATTTGGTATTGCTAAATAGTAATGATCCACTGCGGTGCTTTTGCTCTGATCCCAGGGCTATTTCATTCTAGATGGTAAAATAACCCTCTTACTCCTTTTATGTCACTTTCCGAGTTCAAGTAGTAACAAATAAGAGAGATTATCCTGAAAAGAGTTTGGGGTGAAATTGATTCATAGTATTAATTAAACCGACATTCCGCAGAAAAATTTAAGAGAGCAAATAATATTGACGACATGAAGGACTAAAAAACTGAAGAATGTAACTTCGCTCACTGGTCAGATTGCTAATTTGTTTAACTCCACCAAAAGAAATTAGATGAACAGACATGAAGCATTGAAAAATACACCGTAAAGTGCGAGATGTAGTGGGTTTGCCTAATTGATTAGGAAGAGTTTTTTGTGCAGTCGCTAAAGCGAGACGTAAAGCACGTTGACCAAGACTGTAAACCAAAAGAAATAAACCCATAACCATTGCCAAAGCAGCGATTCGTTGATGTCAGGAACTTCTAGAAAATAGGAGGGTATGAACATCCAGGGGATGATAGAGAGAAAACTATAAGTACTCTGAACTGATATATAGATGGAGGTGAAAACCCTTCCCTTGAAGAGAAAAGTGACTCCCAATCTGCCCACGATGACCCGACTCGGAATTCGGGAGGTCGAAGCTGGGAACAGGACGTAATCAGAGCCAAAACAGATTAGGCGCACTGACGTTAATGGGGAGACAGCATGGATAAAACAGGTTCTGAAAAAGTGTCTTAAACGCGAACCACAATCTGAATAAATAATGTGGATTTCATTACCTAAACTCACGGCATTTCTACTCCATAGCCGTATTCTCCGAGTTGGTAATAGGCAAAGTGAACCGTCCTAAACTGTCAGATAAATCTAAATATCGGAACGAATAAAAAACGTAGCACCAGGTCTGAGGGGTCGAAACTTCAGTAGGATGGACGAGCATCAGAAACCCTGGCTACGGGTAGGATGAGGCGTAATTGCCAAAAGGAAATCAGAACAAACATTGTTGAGTAGAGTATGGTTGGACGCATAGAAAACTATAGCGAACTATGGGAACGAGCCGATTGGAAGCAATTTCAGAAGGTGCTATTCCGCCTACAACACCGTGTTTGGAAAGCAGTTAAAACTGGAGACATGGCGAAAGCACTGTTCTAGGCTTTGGGGACGGGCAATTTTAGGAGAGGCTTTAAGACGATAATAAACCAAACTATGTACAGTTTTATATTTGGCTTTGATTCCAAGGTTGGTTTGTAACCATTGGCAAATGGCACTATAACTCTCAAAGCCTTCTGAATCTTCTAATCTCTTGGCTAAAGCCTTTTCTGCCCAAGCGGGTTTTTTCTTGGTCTTCCAGGACTAGTAGCTCGCCCCAATAAACGGGGTAATCCTCCCTGCCGATATTTGGCCAACCAATCTTGTAGCGTCACTCGATGTCTTCCTATAATTTCGGCAGCTTCGGTAATAGTTTGCGCTTTTTGACTTTTGAGAAGATAAAGTAATTGAATTCTTTCTTTTCCTGAACCTGTTTTCTCTTTTCTCAGTATCTTTTTCAGTTCAGCTTCACTTTCACGAATCTTTAAGTGATAAACTCCTGTCATAGTTCTTCAAACAACTCGATTAGAGATATTATCACTTATCTGTAGTCTTTTTTTCAAGAATTGGTATTAGTTCTCGAGTACACACCGCGAACCAACTCCTCTTTTTGTCCCGCCTTAAGTTGGTTGTCGAAAAACTTATTAATCAGTCGAAAAATGAGGTTAAGTGAAGGAGAGTGATTCGTTAGCTACAAAGTATACAGGAAGATGGTTTCAGCCACAAGCTGCACTTCGTCGTACGAACCTTCTATTTCCGCCTTGTTGGTAGGTCATTAGCTTCCCTGACTTTCTTACCTACTCTTCTCATTTTTTATCTATTCATGCAAGAGGTCTAATATGTCTCAAGCAAGAAGAAAATCGCAATTTAGTTTAGAGTATCTTTTGTCACTTTTTAGAATGAAATAGTCCTGGCTCTGATCCTTATTAATTTTACACAACTATCTACAAAAATTTTGTGATACGATTATGATTATGTAAAAATCTGATTCAAAGCTCAAGATTTCAGACAGTTAAAGATTTTAAATAAGCATTGAAAGCATAGTATTGACGTGAGCGTTATGAACCATACTTCTTTTTACCAAATAGATCTACCTAAAGATTCTAAAGTTTTAGTCTTTCATAATGGTATAAAGGCTTTAAATCTGAGAGGTTGGTTGTGGTTGCTTCGACTATTGTTTAGTACAGATTCGACTAAACCAACTGGGTGTCTGGAGACAAAAATAGGGATTTATAGTCTAAGAGAGGCTTTTATTGTAACTTATTGGCAAGATGAAAAAAGTTTGAATGCGTTTTTTCATGGTCCCAAGCATCGCAAAATGGCAAAGAACATGATGAGCATTATTGAAGCCGATCCTAAAGCAATTTCTGTTTTCAATGAAATCTATCGTCCTATTCGTAGTGGCAGATATTTCAGTGAGCCTCAAGGTCTTGCTAAGATTTATGCTGCAATAAAGTCCACTAAAGTAACCACAACAAGTAAATAAGCTCATTTTAATCTTTGCAGAAGTTTCGATAGTTCAATAACTTAAAACTTCTGTGAGAATCTCTGGCGGTGCAAACGCATATATTAGTGTATTAATAGATGATGGTTTATTGGACCTGTTGCGAAATAGACTCGAAAATTGTTTGAAACCGAAATACAGCAAGCATTCTAGCAGCTCATCATGTTTAATGACTGTAAGCTATATATAATAAACTCTTCAGCGATTTTTTTTCTTATTACGCAACAAGTCTATTAATTAAAAACCAATATAAGGCAATAGTTCGGATAAAATTTAACTGTTTGCGAAAAACAAGGGTTATAGCTTTATTTGAGATTCAAATGAACAACGATAAATCAAGCTTTTAGAGCTTTGAGCGAAAAATGTCCGAACCATTGATAAGGGAACGCTATTATAAAAGTCTGAGTGCATAATAGTTTATTTTAAAGCCTTTTGATTTAATACTACAATTTTGTCAACCATTTTTTTCATGATCCATATCTTGATAGTAGACGATCAAAATATCTTGAGACAAGGACTTCAAGCAATACTTGAACCTAAACCAGGTCTAAAAGTTGTAGGAACTGCTGAACACGGAAAAAGCGCAATTGAACAAGTAGCATTACTCAAACCTGATATTGTCTTAATGGATATCGAAATGCCAGAGATGAGTGGAATAACTGCAACTTATAAAATATGTCAAGAGTTTTCTAAGACTAAGGTTTTGGTTCTGAGTAGTCACGAAAATCCAAAATATATTGCGCAAGCTTTGCAAGCAGGGGCAGAGGGATATCTACTCAAGAATACTTTAGCCGAGTATTTGGAACAAGCAATTTGGTCGGTACATCAAGGTCAGTTTCAGATAGAATCGAGGCTACTCAGAAGAGCATTAGGTGAAGTTTCTACTCCGCAACTAATTAAATCAGTAGAGCAAAATGGATCTACTACGGTTAGTCATCAATCAGTGCAAAAAAGATCGCTTGACGAGTTACATACTGATGTTGCTTACATAAATAAGATTAATATTAAAGAAAGCACAAAAAATGAGTCGTTATCAAAAATAAGCAATACCTCACTAAAATTAGCTTCTGAAAAGTCCAAAGTTGAAATTCAGAATTTATCAGATATCAAGACAAAGAAATTTAAAAATATAGACAATTCGCCGATTAGACAAGTAACAAAACAGCCTACAGTTCAACTAAGCTCGATCAAGGAAAAAGAACATAAACCGCAATCAAAACTTGTCAAATACAAAAATAAATCCCCATTTAAGCTATTATTAACGATAGGTTTGCTGCTGGCAGGAATAGCAGGAACAATTTGGTATTTAGCTGCACGTTCTGATGTACAAAAACCATTAGAAGTAAATGGTCGCCTTGAAAGTTACGAAACTGATATTGGGGCAAAAATGGCGGGGCGAGTCAATTACATTGCAGTTAGAGAAGGAGATCTCGTTCATCAAGGTCAAGTTATCGTGCGCATGGACGATGAACAAACTCAAGCGCAGCTAAAAGGTGCAGATGCTCGGATCATAGCTGCACAACAACAAGAAAAACAAGCACGACTACAACTTAATGTATTAGGAAGTCAAATTCAGGAGATTCAATTGAACTTGCAACAGGCTCAGGGAGATGCCAAAGGAAAGGTAGTGCAAGCTGAGGCATCTTTGGCTTCAAGTCTGGCTAAATTTAATGAAGCAGAGGCAAATTTAGAACAGGCAAAAGCCCAATTAAGACTAGCCAGGATAAATCGCGATCGCAATGCTAAATTATTTAAAGATGGTGCTATAAGCCAACAACAATTTGACCAAGCGCAAACTAGCTATGAAACAGCGAACACTACTGTTACAGCACGCCAAAGTTCGGTAGAATCATTTAACAAATTAGTTAGTGCAGCCGAAGGACAATTACAGCAAGCGCAGACCACCATTCTCAATCCTAATATTCGTAACACTCAAATAGCATCATTACGTACCAAGCTAGCACAAGCACGTACCAAGCTAGCAGCAGCACAAGCGGCTGTAAATAGTGCTAAGGCAGCTAGACAAGAAATTCAAAGCCAAATTACAGATTTAAATATTATTAGTCCGCTCAATGGTGTGGTGATAACTCGTAGCGTTGAACCAGGTATGGTAGTGACGACAGGAAAAACTTTGTTGACGGTAATTAATCCCGACGAAATCTATTTACGTGGTTTTATTCCTGAAGGTGAAATCGGTAAAATCAAAGTCGGTCAAAGTGCGAAAGTATTTCTGGATTCTGCTCCCGAAAAACCTTTGAGTGCCAAAATTAATGCGATCGACACGGAAGCTTCTTTTACACCTGAAAATATTTATTTTAAAGAAGATCGAGTCAAACAAGTATTTGGCGTAAAGATTGAGCTCGATCACCCAAACGGTTTAGCTAAGCCAGGAATGCCAGCCGATGCAGAGATCGTTGTGAAATAATTTTCTCATTAAAATTTCATCCTTGAGAATGTTGTTGAATCAGAGTACGATAATTGAATTGTCATCCATAGTAATTTAAGAAAACAAGTTTGTTAAAAGATAGTAGCTGTGAGTTAAAATTCTTTCTATCAAAGTTACTAAATGTACTAAATGTACTGTTTTGATGTTTAACAAAACTTTTGCTATTATTAGCGGTTGCTTAAAATAGGGGTAGAGTTTAGAGACACAAACAGTGTTAATTTTAGTTTTATACTTTAAACAAGCAATGTTTCAAACATTAGATTGTACACGGAGATTACGAATTTGTTGCAAGATCAAGATACAGAATATAATCAAACGAAATCTATCTTAATCCATAGAGGAGCTAGATTCATATCTAATATTTTTCACCCTATGTTAGTTTCTTCTCTAACATTTTTGTCTCTGATTTTTGTAAATGAACAAAATCAATTTCAGAAATCCATCTCATTTGCTTTTTTGTCAATATTGTTCTCATCTATAATACCTTTCGTATTTTTATATTCACAAAGAGAAAAACTTAATACTGATGATCGCGCTGAGCGTTTTCTACCTTTAATAGTAGGAGTAGTTAGTTACTTTTTAGGTTATTGCGTTTTAAGGTTGGTGGATGCTCCTGGGATCGTTCAAGCCGTGATGTTTTGCTATGCAACTAACACACTGATAGTTTTGTTGATAACACAGTGGTGGAAAGTAAGTGTTCACACAACTGCCACAGCTGGACCATTAGCTGCCCTTAGTTATAATTTTGGGATAGTAATGATTCCTTTTTTTATCCTCGTTTTACTAGTAGGGTCATCAAGAGTTGTTCTTGGCAAGCACACAATCGCTCAAGTTATAGTAGGATCGTTTATTGGTCTTATAGGAACAGGAGCTCAAATTTACTACATCTTTCAGATATCATTTTAGTTGGTAATATCCCTCTTCTGTCACTTTCCGAAAGTTGAATTAGAATAGAAAAAGCTGTTAATAGCTGAGAGTTAGACAGGATAATGGATGTAGAATTACAAATTATCAAACATTTAGCTAGAGATGCGCAGTCAACAGTCTCAGTAATTGATGACTATTGTGCCATCTACAAAGACCTATTTTCTGAAGTAAGAAATTACGAATGTTTTAAGTATTTACATTTAGGAGAGCGAAAAAAAGTGGGGGAGATTTCAGTCGAGACAAATTTTCACGGGCGATCGCTTACCTCACAATTAATCCAGCCAAAAATCTTGAAATCGTCTAGAAGATAATTCCGTCCACCAGCAAAATCAATCTGTTCCCATTTCAAAGCCACTAACTCAGATACTCTCAAGCCATGACGATAAGCCATCAAAATCAGAGTCGAATCTCGGAGCTTGTGCCTACCAAATTTCTTGGCAGCAGAGATCATCGCAACCACTTCAGTCGGGAAAAGGTGTTCGCGAGAGCGTTTTTCTTGGTTGGAAATTTTTGGAGGAGGGGTCTGAGTAGCAATTGATACTGCTGACGAACTTAACATAAGTGGATTCGGGCGATCGCTAAGAATCGGAGGTTGTCTTTATTAGCCAGGAGCTAACTTGGCAAAAGAAGATACACGAGTTTTAGCCAAGGGAACACCTTCAAACCATGCAAATAAACGAACTGCATTCATCGCAGTCGCAGTAAGTATGTGTTGTAAATGAACTTGGCGTTGAGTTAAACTAAGCCGAAGGGTCACCCCTCCGACTTGTCTGCAAAACTGGACGTG
>CAYMWC010000226.1:0-9744 GCA_964393695.1 uncultured Pleurocapsa sp. | reverse complement strand
TAAGTGTGATGGAGTTTTGGGATTAACTCGTTCCATTATAATCGGTATCGAAAACTTCAATTTCCGATATCATGATCGGTAATATCCTTACTCTACCGTTATTTTGAATGATTTAGAATCTTCAAAAGATCAAAAGGGCAATATCTAAGTAAGTGCGTTCTTTTCATTGTAAAAATCTTCATGATAAGACAAGGTTTCGGTTGGCAGCGTTTTTGGTGTCCCACAACAGGCAATTTAACCCTAGATTATTCAGGTTTTCTCCACGATCCAGAATCAGAGTATGGAAATTCTTATAATCCTGATTTAGTTAAGTTTGATGCCATATCAGATATACCTTGTTTAATCTTGTTAGGTGAAGCTGGTATTGGTAAAACTACAGCTACAAAACAAGAATATGAAAAAATTGAGGCTAAGTTACAGCGATCGCAAGATAAATGCTTATGGTTTAGTTTGGGTGAATATGATACCGATAACAATTTGTGTCATGCCATTTTTAAGGATGAGAAATTTAAAAAGTGGCTTGATGGAACTCATAAATTACATCTATTCTTAGATAGTCTTGATGAAGGTTTACTATCAATTAAAATCCTTACTAGAATTCTTAAGCGAGAAATTGAACAGTTACCATGCGATCGCCTTTATTTAAGAATTACCTGTAGAACAGCAGACTGGAAAGATACCTTAAGAGAAAAGTTTAGAGAAAAATGGGGCAAAGATAATGTTGGCATTTATGAACTTGCTCCTCTAAGACAAATAGATATCGTCAATGCAGCAGAAAAACAAGGTATTGATGCCAATCAGTTTTTAGAAGAACTTGCTGATAAACAAGCTGTACCGTTAGCAATTAAACCTATTACTTTAAAATTTTTATTGAGTATTTATAAGAAAAGCGATCGCTTTCCTCTGTCTCAAAAAGAGTTATACGAACAAGGGTGTCTAGAACTATGCAAAGAAGCTAATCCAGATCGCCTTGACTGTGATTTTAAAGGAAAATTAAGTGATAAACAGCGTTTGATAGTTGCAGGAAGAATTGCAGCCATAACTATTTTTGCTAATAAAATAGCTATTTGGACAAGTCAAGACTGCCTAGAAATGCCTGAATCTGATATGGCAATTCAGGATTTATGTATCGGTCAAGAAGAAATTGACGGGCAAGAAATTGAAGTTACTGAAGACTGTGTAAGAGAAGTTTTATCTATTTCAGGACTTTTTTCTTCACGAGGAACAAACCGTATGGGTTTTGCCCATAAAACTTATGCTGAGTTTCTCGCAGCATGGTATTTAACTCAACATCAAATACCTTTAGTACAGATAATGAGTTTGATCGTGTCTCCTGAAGACGCAGAAAGAAAATTAGTTCCCCAACTTCATGAAACGGCTGCATGGCTGGCTAGTATGAGTCGCGAAGTGTCTCAGGAAATAATGACAACTGATCCAGACGTTTTACTGTACAGCGATGTATCAGAAGATGGGAATCTTCGAGAATCAATAGTTAGTAATTTGCTAGAACAATACGAACAAGAAAAACTATTTGATCGCGGTTTTGCTAATCATTCACGCTACAAAAAACTCAAATATCCTCAATTAGCAGAACAATTGCGACCTTATATTCAAGGTGAATGTGGAAACTTTAATGCTAGAGATGAAGCGATCAATATTGCTAAAGTTTGCGAAGTCACAGAATTACAAGCTGAATTGGTCAATTTGGCATTAGATAAAACTCAACAAATATATTTGAGATCTAATGCTGCTAATGCTATTGTTTCAATCGGCGATTCCAATACAAGATTAAAATTAAAACCTTTAGCGATCAAAGATTTACTAGAAGACAAAGAAGATCAATTGAAAGGATATGCTTTGAGAGCAGTCTGGTCAGAACATTTAACAGCACAAGAATTATTTTCAATATTCAGATTGGAAGTAAGCTATTCATTAATTCGCTTATTAATTTTAGTGCCTAGTATAAATTGCTGTCTCATTATTTTATTTTTACTACTAAAACCACCTGTTCTAACTCCCCTAAAAAAAAGTAACTTGACTGGCTCTTATAGCGTTTTTATAGACTATGAACTTTTACTTAAGTTAGAGAATAAAGATATTCCCATAGCTCTTAATTGGCTTGGAAAACAAGGTTTAAGATGCTTTGGACATCCATTTGAACATCTTGCTGATGGTATTCTCTTGAAAGCCTGGGAAAATTTTGATAATTCCGTAATAGTCAAAGGTTTTGCTAAAGTAGCCTTAATTCAATTAAAAGAATATCAACAAGTAATAACGTTTTCAAATAGGATTGAAGGAGAACCTATTTTTTCAGCATCAATAAATGATGATAAGCGAAGGAAGCTTATAGAAGAATTAGTTTCAATCGCTGATAGTCCTGAAAATACGACGCATATATTAGTTTCTTGTACTTCAGACAATATTTTCTTGGAAAAAGATATTTATTGGTCACTTGAAAAAATTCAAACCGTTCAAGATAGAGAAACACAAGAAAAATATATTGAGTTAATTAAATATTGTTTGAATCGTCAAGATACAAAACAAATTGAAGCTTTAATCAAGGCTACCAAAACAAATAAAATTATCAATAACCATTTTGCACCTTGGTTTCAAGCCATTGAATTAGATTCTCCATTGGCAGAAGAATTAAAAGAACAACATAACAAGAGAATTAACTATAGCAATAGAATTAGGGAAAATCAAAATAAACATACTTTAACTACGCCTCTGAAAGAAAGAGTTTTAATATGTTTAGAACGGCTTGAGTCGGGAAATTTAGATTGCTGGTGGAAACTATGTATGGAAATGACTCTTGTGCCAAATTGTAGACGCTATGGCAATGATTTTGAGTATGATTTGACTAAATTACCAGGATGGGAAGAAGCAGAACCAGAAACCAGAAACAGAATTGTTAATGGTGCTAAAAAATATTTGCTTGAACAAACAAATATTAAATATGACTGGATAGGCACTAATAATTACTGTAGATCTGCATTAGCAGGTTCAAAAGCATTATTATTACTATTAAGTCTTGTTTTGCTATCAAAAGAATCACCTAATTTCTTAAATTCTTTATCTGCTGAAATCTGGCAAAGATGGACACCTGTAATTATTGGCAGTCCAAATAACAGCAACAGAAAAGAAGTTTATTTTGATTTAGTCAGATTAGCTTATGAAAAAGCTCCATCTGAAGCTATTGATACACTCACTACACTTATTGATAGCGAAAATAAAGATAGCGATTATATTTTTGCAACTAGACAATTTAAAAAGTGTTGGGACGAACGCTTGATGTCTGTTGTTTTAGAACGAGCAAAAGATTATTCTATTAAGCCATCGTGTATAGGTAATTTACTAGAGGAGCTTTTGAAACGTAATTATCCTCCTGCAAAAGATTATGTCAAATCATTAATTACTTATCCTCTACCTTCAACAGAAGAAGCCAGAAAAAGAGCTATCATTGCATCTCAAGTTTTAATGATAAATGCGACTAGCGATCTTTGGTCTGTTTTCTGGTCAACCCTTCAAGAAGATAAAACTTTTGGTCGTGAAGTTTTGGAGAGTACGATGGGTCACGATCTACGAGGTGAATTTTTTGATTTAACTGAAAAACAGGTTGCCGATTTTTATATTTGGCTTGTTCAACAATATCCTCATGATGAAGATCCTGTATTTAATTCACCTGAAGCTCATTCTGTTGGTACTAGAGAAAGTATCGGTAATCTGAGAGATAATATCCTAAATAGGTTGAGAGAATGGGGAACATCTCAAGCCTGTCAAGAAGTTCAGCGCATAATAAATCATTTTCCTGAATTAAATTGGCTGAAGGTAACTTTATTTAATGCCAAAAAAAATACCAGAATAAGAACTTGGCGACCTCCTGCACCTGCTGAGATTTTTAAACTCGTTGGCGATCGCAATAAACGTTTAATCAATGATGGAAATGAACTGTTAGATGTTTTGATTGAGTCTTTACAACGTTTAGAAGTTGAGCTTCAAGGTGAAACACCTGCTGCCAGAGATATTTGGGATCAAACAAATTCAAAACCGCTAAAATACAAGCCTGTTGATGAAAATACTTTTTCTAGTTACGTTAAACGCTTTCTAGACCGAGATTTAAAACAAAGAGGTATTATCGCCAATAGAGAAGTAGAACTTCGTCCCAGTCAAGGAGGCGCACTAGGAGAAAGAACGGATATTCATATTGATGCTGTAGTGAAAAATGCTAATGGTGAAATTTACGACTCTATAACTGTCATCATTGAAGTTAAAGGTTGTTGGCACAAAGAATTAAATTCTGCAATGGAAACTCAGCTAGTTAATCGCTATCTGGAAGAAAATACTTGTCAACACGGACTTTACCTAATTGCCTGGTTTAACTGCGATCAATGGGATAGCAGCGATTCAAAAGGTAAATCTCCCAAAATTAGTATTGAAGAAGCTAAGGAGCAATTTAATCGACAAGCTGAACAATTATCCTTATCTGGTATCAGAGTTAAATCTTTTGTGTTAAATACAGCACTCAAATAATCAAGGTTTCAAACATTTGTTATGTCTAACCTATAGCCTTGACTGAATTAAGCGATCGCACGTACAACAAAAAACCCAGTCACTATATAAGCAACTGGGTAAACTATTAATCTATATGACTACGTTCGTTATTCTTGTCAGACTATTCAAAAGCTATTCCAAAACTCCAAGTTCTCTCGGTCAGTCATTTAGACCTCCCTCGTTAAAATCTAAAAACTCAACAGAAATACTAAAAACACGGTCGCCCCAAATTCCTTTCCCTCGTTCCTCTCCGTGAAAATCGGTGATGCGCTGCTAGTCCTTGCACTTAGAAAGACTTACGTATATTAAGTATTTGCACTCAAAAACCCTATATCTAGCGTATAGCGTCAATTCTGCTGCTCTTTTTTTGATTGACATACCACTAGAAAAAATTTGTCAAGACTATTTTTAATACGCTTGAAACTTTAGATATTTCCTAAAAAATGGTCAGTATCACTCATTACATTGGCTTGGGATCACAGTTATATTCGACAATATAGCGTTTACAAATTCAAACAATATATTAAATAACTAAATAGAAGCTCAATATAACTTAAACGAGCTTTATTGCACCTATGCAGTCAATAAAAATAACCGCGATGAAACAGCCTCAAGTAGGTGAGTTGATTCGTTCGCTTCGACAGAAGCTCAATCTGACCCAACAGCAGCTAAGTGTCGAATTAGGAGTAGTTACGCCCACTGTTAACCGCTGGGAAAACGGTCATTCTCAACCTTCCCCAATGGCTCTCAAGTTAATTGAAGCAAAGCTTACAGAGTTGGGAGAACGGGGTAATGAGTTGCTGGAAAACTATCTAGCTGAATCAGTTAACTAAAACTATCAGCCAGCATACCAAGACAAGAGCAAATTTTATCACTAACTAATATTCGCGTCTTTACGCATTTTACAGCGAGTGCGTGACAGATTTTCTATGGAGAATTATTGTGGTTCAAGCTTTAAATAAATCGGGACAAGTTAAATCTTTAGGCTTTACGGCTCAACAGTTTAAATCTGTTATGAGTGGTGATGAAAAAAGCCGTGTTGAATCTCTTAAGGAACTATTAGATTATCCGATCGCCCGAAAAGATCCGCAAGGTTCTCGATTTTGGTTTCTGCGACCAGGAGAAAGTCACTCAGCAGCAGCAGATACACAGCCGATCGCTGTTGGTTTTTATGATGAACTTAATTCCAAGGGCGATCGCGATCTGAAGGCATTTTTAACCAGCCTTGAGCAACAGCAGGAAATTTATGGGCATTACGTCGATCGAGTTAATGAAGATCAGCCTGTAATGTATATTCTTCTGCCAAAGGTCGAGGAAGCTGAGTGCCTGTCGCCCGAATTTACTTCGGGCGTTTATAAGGCACGTGGTCGAGTGGCATTAGTTCTGCCAACTGAAGGAAAGCTGCGTCAAAGACAAATTCAAACTTTTGCATGGAATGACCCACTGCTACTAAATAGCAGACTCCCTCGATTACACAAAGATTCGTTACCGATCGCGGATAAGGCACTAGTATCTACGCCTTTAGTAGAGTGGGTTTTTTACGATTCAGTCGCGACGGCGAAGGAATTGGCACAGCGATTGGCGGAAGTAACAAGACAGATCGAGAAAGTAATACCCGATGTTTATGCTGCCGAGTCGAGTAATGGATATTTACATCAATTATTGACTAGTTTTCAGAAGGAATTACTGCCCAATCTGAAAGTAAGTTCTACTGACGAGAAAGAATACAGTTTTGCCGATATCTACGCTCAAACCGTTGCCTACGGTCTATTTACGGCTAGGGTATTCAGTTATGAGCGAAATAAAGATGACCTCCAAACTACAGAATTTAATCGTTTGACGGCATGGACACTACTACCTGAGACTAATCCGTTTCTACGTCGCTTGTTTCGGGATATTTCAGTGCGATCGCCTCAAGAATTGGGTGATGAGTTAATTGAAGCAATCCTCGAAATTATCTCCTATCTGCGAGTCGCCAAGATGGAAGTCATTTTGAAGGACTTTCACCAAAAGATCAACCAAGAAGATATTGTTATTCGCTTTTATGAGGACTTTCTAGCAGCTTACAAGCCACAGATGCGGGAACGGCGAGGGGTTTATTACACTCCCGAGCCTGTTGTGTCTTACATGGTGCGATCTGTTGATGAGTTGCTGAAGGATAAGTTTAATAAGCCTTTGGGAATTGCCGATCCAGAAGTAATGATTCTCGATCCTGCTTGTGGAACTGGGACATTTTTGTTGTGGATATTTCAGTTAATTTACAAGCGGTTTCAGGAGTCGCCAGAGGCATTGACTGAGGGATTAGAGGATAAGTCTTGGTCTGGATATGTCAAAGAGCGATTGTTACCCCGCGTCTTTGGCTTTGAGTTGTTGATGGCTCCCTATGCGATCGCTCATTTGAAGTTGGGGTTGTTTCTTGAGGAGACGGGATATCAGTTTGATAGTGGAAGTCGCCTTAAAGTTTATCTGACTAATACTTTAGATGATGCCAAGCGGAGATCGGATATTTTGTTTTCTGAGTTTATTACCGCAGAAGCTAATGAAGCAGTTGGGATTAAGCAAGATGAGCCAGTCATGTTGGTTATTGGTAATCCTCCCTATAGTGGACACTCAGAAAATAACGGGAAGTTGATTAAGCAACTCATGCAAACTTACTATTACGTCGATGGCGCACCTCTGGGTGAAAGAAATCCGAAGTGGTTGCAAGATGATTATGTGAAGTTCCTGCGTTTTTCTCAATGGCGGATTGAAAAAACGGGCATGGGTATTTTAGCTTTTATTACTAATCATGGTTACTTGGATAATCCTACATTTCGCGGGATGCGTCAGAGTTTGGGAAACACTTTTGACGAAATCTATGTTTTAGATTTACACGGCAACAGTAACAAAAGAGAAACTGCTCTTGATGGTTCAAAGGATGAAAATGTTTTTGACATCAAGCAGGGGGTATCGATCGGCATGATGGTCAAAGTTTAATATTCACTCAACCGACCTACAAACACAGAGGATTTTTGTCATGGTACAAATCTATCACGCAAATCTTTACGGCATCAGACAAGAAAAGGAAAGAATCTTATCTCAAGATGATATCAGTACAACCAACTGGCAACTGGTGAGTTTACAAGCACCGTTTTATTTATTGATTCCTCAAAATCTGGACTTGAAGGAGGAGTACGATAGGGGATGGAAAATCACTGATACTATGACAGTAAACTCTGTAGGTGTTGTGACTGGTCAAGATGCTAAAACTATTGGTATGACTGAAAGTGACGCTGAAGAGTTAGCAGCCACTCATAAAGTTAATCCAAACTATATTAAGCCAATTTTATACCGTCCATTCGATAGTCGCTTTATTGTCTATACTTCTCAAGTAGTTACTCGACCTCGCCGAGAGGTGATGCAACATATGCTGGCGGGGAAAAATTTGGGATTGATTACCTGTCGTCAACAATCACAGCCAGGAGAATGGAGTTTGAGCGGTGTTACCAATTCAATTATTGAAAGTTGTGCCGTATCCAATAAAACAAAGGAAATCAACTCGCTCTTTCCTCTTTACGTCTACCCCGAAACTGCAATCGAGGAAGGAATGGGCATGAAAAAACGCCCGAATTTCTCCCCTGAATTTCTCTCCAAGCTAGAATCTCTCCTCGGCTACACCCCCGTCCCAGAAGCCATCTTTTACTACATCTACGCTGTCCTTCATTCTCCCACTTACCGCGATCGCTACGCCGAATTCCTTAAAATCGACTTTCCCCGTGTTCCCCTTACCAGCAATGACAAACTCTTCCGTCAATTAGCAGACTACGGCGAGCAATTAGTTCAACTTCACTTAATGACATCTCCTAAACTCGACAACTTAATTACTGAGTTTGTAGAAGAAGAAGGCGATCGCACTGTCGCACCAGCACACCCCAAATATCAAGATGGTGCAGTCCAAATTAACAAAAACGGCGACAAATTTACTGGAGTTCCTGAAGAAGTTTGGAATTTCTATGTTGGTGGCTATCAACCCTGTCAAAAATGGCTCAAAGACAGGAAAGAACGCACCCTTAGCGATGAAGATGTTCTGCACTATCAAAAAATAGTTGTTTCTCTCAAAGAAACGATCGCGCTAATGGCAAAAATTGACGAAGCTATTCCTGGCTTCCCGATTCAGTAAATATTAGGATAGGTCGGCTTCAATCACTGTAACTATGGCAATAGTAATTTCAGACATTTTTTCGGGAGAAACAATTCCTAGTTTACGAATAAATCTCTGTGTATCAACACCACGCAGTTGTAGCACATCTACACTTGATTCTTTGGCTAAACCATTAGCTTTATTGGGTTCAATTTTGATGTGCCACAGATTTCCCCTATACCAATCTTTCCAATCTGTAAGAGGAGCAACTAGCTTGATGGGCAATATACCGATCGCATTAGAACTAATTACAACCGCAGGTCTAGTTTTTTTGATCTCTTTACCAATAGTCGGGTCAAAGTTGACTAACCAAATTTCCCCTCTCTGGGGCAGTTTTGTCCTAGTCATCAATGATATCCCCAGCCATCAATTCCCGCCACTCAGTAGAATCTTGATAGTGTTTGGCTATTTTCTCGGCTTGGGTAGCCAGAATAGATTGTCGCTCTGCCAAAGGCTTATTCAGAAAAGTTTTACGGTCTTCTAGAGTAGGACTATCTAAATCTTCAGAACTATTATTGTCATTGAAAGCAAATAGTTTTTGTTTGACTAATTCTCTTTCTGCTGGTGGGAGATTACCAATCATTTGAACGATGGAGTCTACTAATTGAATATTCATTTACACTCTGTTTTACAAATCTTTACGGACGACTGAAATGTTTGAGGTTGGCTCAAACATCGCGTCTTTCTCTATTATAAATTTGCCCAAAAAAAATTAAATCAAATAATTATTAAAATTCTCAGTATTTTATAGTAAAAATTATCATGTTAGAAACTGTTATTCAAGATATAATCCGCAAACAACGCCCTTACTATCTGCTTCAAGGAAATCCCATTAAAGGAGTTGATAATCAATACTGGCTAGTTTTTCAACACCGCGATGCTGATAATCTCCTCAAAAATATTGTCAGTTTCTTAGGCTTCCAAACACACAGCACGAGTAAACTAATTCGGATAGATCTCAGGGCTAACGCATCTAAATTCCCAAAGCTAGACAGAAAAGGAGATTGAAAAAG
>CAYMWC010000225.1:0-9773 GCA_964393695.1 uncultured Pleurocapsa sp. | reverse complement strand
GGGAGCTATCTGAAAAAACCAACTTTTTCCGATTGCTCCCGGACGATTTTTGATAAACCACTCCAATCTTGCTTTAAAATTTGGTAATTTATTTAAGACTTCTGGTTCGAGGGTGGTTACGGCAAACAAAGGAATTAACCCTACCATTGAGCGCACTTTCAAGCTGATTCTTTCATCATTCGGTAGATGCAGCACGTCATAAAAGAAACCATCCTCATCATCCCAAAGCTGGGTTTTCTCATCGCCTATATGGTTCATGGCATCGGCAATATAAAGGAAATGCTCGAAGAATTTAGTTGCCATGTCTTCATAGACGGGGTTTTCTAATGCCAATTCTAAGGCAATAGTGAGCATATTCAAACAATACATAACCATCCAACTCGTACCGTCTGCTTGTTCGATAAAACCCCCCGTAGGTAGAGTAGCACTGCGATCAAATACGCCAATATTATCTAAACCTAAAAATCCTCCCTGAAAAACGTTATTGCCCTCCACATCTTTGCGATTTACCCACCAGGTAAAATTAAGTAATAGCTTTTGAAATACCCGTTCTAAAAACTGTCTGTCGGATCTACCATACATTTTCTGTTCAATCTTATAAACCCGCCAAGTTGCCCAAGCATGAACGGGAGGATTGACATCGCCAAACGCCCACTCGTAAGCGGGAAGTTGTCCGTTAGGATGCAT
Organism: uncultured Pleurocapsa sp.; assembly: GCA_964393695.1. Classification (GTDB taxonomy): domain Bacteria; phylum Cyanobacteriota; class Cyanobacteriia; order Cyanobacteriales; family Xenococcaceae; genus Waterburya. Next base: position 9,086 of record CAYMWC010000225.1, on the reverse strand, counting down.
ATACCATTCCCTAGTCATTACATCTAACTGATACTTGGCAAAATCGGGGTCAATTGTGGCTAAAGGAATAGCGTGAAATGCCAAGTCCCAAGCAGCAAACCAGGGATATTCCCACTTATCGGGCATGGAGAGAATATCATCGTTATTCAAGTGAAACCATTCGTGATTTCTGCCTTTTTTACGGTTGGGCGATGGTTTGGGTGCTGTATCATCCCCTTGCAGCCACTTTTCTACATCATAATAGTAGAATTGTTTACTCCATAACATTCCTGCAAATGCCTGTCTTTGGACATTTCTCATGTCTGCATCGATTCCCATAGGAGTAATGCGTTGATAAAATTCATCGGCTTCTTGCTTACGGAGGGTTAAGATGCGATCGCATTTACTGTTAAATGGTTGGGCTATAGGTTGATCCGACAGACGCAGTTGAATTGTTTGGCTTTCACCTGGTGCGATTTCTAGTACATAATGGGCTGCTGCTTTAGTACCTGTTTGCTGGGGATTAATCGCTTCTTGTTTGCCCTCGACAATGTAATCATTGATCCCATCTTTAACATAAGCAGAATTATTGAGAGAATTAAATAACCGTTCGTTGTTGGTTTCGTTTTCGGTAAACAGTAGGGGCGTTTCGCGACGCGAAGCTAGTCCTTTAGGGCGAATCGCCCCTATGTTGGCACAATACAACCATCGTTTACCCAAAATTGGATGAAAAGCTTCAATACTGCTAAATTTATCTTCTTTTACCCCCGCTTGCAGACTTGGTTTCTCGGTATTGCCATTCCAAGCCCAAGTGTTCCGAAACCAGAGAGTAGGCAAAAGATGCAGTATTGTGGTTTCTGTACCCCGATTAACCACCTCAATCTTGACTAAAATATCTTCTGACGTATGTTTGGCATATTCGACAAACACATCAAAATAGCGATTCTCGTCAAATATTCCCGTATCTAATAACTCAAATTCGGGTTCGAGGCGATCGCGTCGGCGATTTTCGGCAACTAACTCCTCGTAAGGAAAAGCTGCTTGCGGATATTTATACAGAGCTTTCATATAAGAGTGGGTGGGAGTATTATCGAGATAGAAATAGTATTCCTTAACATCTTCCCCATGATTGCCCTCATTTCCTGTCAAACCGAATAATCTTTCCTTTAAAATCGGATCTTTCTCATTCCACAGCGCGATCGCCAAACAAAGTCTTTGATGATTATCAGAAATACCAAAAATACCATCTTCTCCCCACCGATAGGTGCGAGAACGGGCTTGGTCGTGGGTAAAATAGTCCCAAGCCGTACCATTCTCACTATAATCTTCTCGTACCGTTCCCCAAGCGCGATCGCTTAAATAACAACCCCATTTACGCCAGTGGGCTTGATGGTTAATAGCTTCGTTTAGTCTTTTTTCTTCTTCCGTCATTGTTCCTTTCCTATTAACTAAAAGCGATCGCGTTTAAGCGGATTAATTATGATTAAAATTATCGAGTTGAATTTGAACCGCACGAAGATAACTCTTATCGTTTAGTTTATCTGGAGACAATCTTCCCGAGGCGATCGCACTTTGAACCAGATCTTTTGCTTTGATTCTTCCCGAATTAACTGCTGTAGAAAAAGCTCCATTACTGCGAATTTCCGCTTGAAAATAACCTTGATAACCTCTTTGTACCAAATTAAAGGGGGTAATTTCTACTAAGTTAGGATTAGGATTAGGATTAGGATTAGCAGTGGTAATTTCTCGAGCATATGCAGGAGTTGCAGCAGCAAATACTAAAGTTGATAGACTAGCAATTAATAGGCGTTGCATAATATTACCTCTCATTAAACTTGTAAGTTTTCTTTGGTAATTACTAGAATGCTCGAACGCCCTGAAAATTAGCTGATTCAATACTGAGAAAAAATGTAAAAGTTGCTGAGAATTTTTTAAGACATTGATCCGAACATAAGAAACCTGTTCTGAGACGACTTTAGTAAAATAAAGACCTAACTTTTTTCATGCCCATGGCTAGAGCCATTTTAATTTCGGCGATAGTAATGGCTTTTGTGACTAAATTGCCTAGTAAGTAGAGGGGAAGATAGATGGCAAATCCTACTATAATTTGCCAGAATCCAGCCACGGATAACCATAAGCTAGGAAAAGAACCAAGGGCAGCAGCGATCGCCACTAATAATATCAGGGCTAGATCGCGCCAAGGCATGACCTGCCACCAACTCACCTCCAACCGCTCTCTGATTTTATTTAAAATTAGCCCCACAAATAGATAGCTTGCTAGTACTGCTGAAACTGCTGCCCCCATCCAACCAAAGGTCTGCAACAAGACAAAACCCAAGATGATATTGGCGAACATGGCTATCACCTGAGCCTTTAATATCATCTGGGTTTTACCCAAGGAGGCTAAGATGTAGTCAAACACGGTGACTCGTATCGGCGAAAACAATAGGTAGATTCTAAAGGGCCATACGCTAGCAGCATATTTAGCTGAGAACAAGCCGATGACAACTGGTTCGGCGAACACCATCAAAAAGGTAGTTACCGCTAAAACTGGTAGTGCCAGCTTGCGCATCGACTCATGCCACATAGCCAAGAAACCTTTAATGTCACCGTTAGCGTACATTTGAGTGAGGTCGCTCATCATAACCGATACCACTGGCAATGAGGTCACGCCTCCCAAGGGGATTTCAAATGCTCCTGCTGCATACACGGCAAACGCTGCGGGTGGATTAAATAGCGAAACCATAACCTTATCAACTTGATAATTAAGGGCTCCAGCCAAGGTCGAAAATCCATAGGGGGCAGCATAGGCTAATTGCGATCGCCATTCCGAGAGTGAAAATTTAAGCTTGAGGTGCTTGACTGGCTGCCACACCAACCAAATTCCCAAAACTGTTTGGATGATGCCGTAAATAATCAACGATTTGAAAACCAAATCCAACTGCTGACCAAAGATAGCAGCTACTGCCACAGCGACAATCATGACAATCTTGCTGAGGCTTTCAAACACCGCTGCACTTCCCACCCGCCCCAAACTGAGTAAAATTTCCTCAGTACTTACAGAAGGTAATAGAACCAAGGGATAAAATGCAAACAGCCGTAGGTGATCTGCAAGAGAAGGGTTGTTAAAGTTGACTGCTAGTGGGCCAGCCAACAGATAAAGTGCAGCCGAAAATGGCAGCGAAAATAGAATTAAGCTGAACACTGTTTGCAAGATAAACCCTTTCTTTTGATTATCCCGCAGGCGTGGCAAGAAATAGTAGACGCTGATCGGCAATCCTAGCTCAAATAAAAATAGCAGGGATTTGTTTACCAGCCAAACCTGATTAAAAGTACCAAATTCAATTTGAGTTAGAGTTCTGGCTAGCACCACTCCAATAAGCAAAAAGGCGGCGTGCGCCACAATCTTGCTGCCAATCATCAATATTGCTTGAGCTAGCATTCGTTGGTTGGTCAAGGATTTTCTCCTAGGTGATTGACGTTGTACTGAAATAGTTTTGATGCCTCTCGACCATTGGCGGTAAAGTTGTTGGGACCTTCTGATACTAGAGTGTATTGTTTATCAATAACTTCCTCTAACTCAGGACTGTATGTAAACCCAGTAACAATATAGTTAGGTGGGTTCTTCCTCAACTCATCGAAGTGCCGCTCAACAGTCTGGTCAAAAGTAATACCCAAGAAGCCAGTGTGATAGATAGCAGAAACTTCATCACCTGAATCAATCAAGTCACCTTGATAACTAGTTCTAAAAAGAAATGTATCTTCACTTAAGATCGTATGCTCCTCCTGAAGCGATCTCACCATCATCAAAAAGTCTCTGGCTTGATGCATTGAAGTTACTCGCATAACAGTTGGTAAAATAACTGTTCGGTAATCTAAGACCAACAATGCCATCAAAATTATCCCCAGTATTTTCAGCCTTTTTATGTTTATCTGTGAATATCGAGAAACCAAAAAGAACCACAAAATAATTAGGAAAGGAATGAAATACCAAGCACCTCCTCCGTGATAATTCAGGTAATAAGGAATTGCATTAGAAATAAATGCGAAAACTAACAGTAATAACCAGGCTCGATTTTCTGAAGTTCTCGTTTTAGGTGCTAAAGTAAATATTGAAATGGCAATGAGAAGAGGACCTCCTTTCAGTCGCTCAGGCACTGCGTGAGGGTTAAAGAGTGATAGAGTAAACGAAATTAGCGAACCTCTTCCATAACCTGTTGCTCCCCAACCAGACTCATCAGAGAAAAACCCAGCATGATGTAACCAGAATAATTCCCATTTGAAGTCAAATAACCACCCTAGAATCACAAGAAAGATAAAAGAAGACGCAATACCATAACCAACTAAATAAGCAAGCATCTTCTGCCTATTTTTTTGACCTAAGTATTGCCATATTTGGAATAACAAGAGTGTTAATACCGTAGGCAAAATTCGCCAGTTCGTTAATACTACTACAGTAGTTAGTCCCCCACACAATAGCCCATGAACAATTACATTAAAACGTTTATCAGGCAACTGTTTTAGTGAGATATAAACAAGTATCAGAAACAGCAGAGCAACTGTTGCATCTGGTCGACCTACAAATAAGAATTCTTTGGAAGATATTAATAAAATAAGGTAACCTACACTACCTAAAAAAAGAGTCTTTAGTAGTTTGTTAGATGTCTTTTTTTCAATTGATTTCCAAGCTATTGCAAAAAAACAATAGGGTAAAATTAGCACCGCAAATCTAATCACATGCCATGATTCCAAAAAAGGAAAGACTTGGCTGACAGCTAATTTCAACAGAGCGTCAAATGGACCTTTCTGCATTTCAACAAATGCAACCTGGCTATGATCGTATAGACTAATTCCTTCCTTTAAGGTTAAAACATGGAGCCAAACAGCTGATTCTCGGGTCTCAATCTCTAGTGGATAGAGAAAGACAATTACAGTGGTGGCAATACTTAAGACTACAAAAATTGCAGTTAACGTAGCAATTATCGGCTCTGTGAACAGTGTCCACATCTGTTCTTTTGGTTTAGGGGGGGAGTTTTTCATCGACTACCCTGAACGATATAAACTATATAGTTTCTCACGATATTTCAGGACGCTACGAAATTGCTTGAGGTGTCAACCTTACCCGAAAATTTAGGACATTGAGTACACTGATGGGGCAAAATGCCCTGAGCCATCTTCTCTCGGAAGATCTTGTAATCATCTCCTTTCCAGATATTTATATACTCATCATTGACTAAATTACCTAAACTACGACTGTTTTGGGCTGTGCGATCGCCACTTTGGGTGGTGTAACAACAAGGATGCACATAGCCATCATAGGTGACAAAATTGCGAGTCCAAGGAAAATCACACTGCTGCACTGGAAGCTTGTCAAATAGCTCTACTTTGACTAAGATACCTAGTTCTTGGGCGCGGGCAAGAGCTTCGTTAAACTTTTGGCGTACTTCTCCCCTTAGTTCACTTGTTCCCATACTAGTAGTGTCATCGAAGGTGACAATATTGACAAACTGCACCATCCCAATACCAGCCTCATGGGCGATTTCTACAATGGCAGGTAGCTCTTGATAATTGGTATTACATACCACCGTATTAATCTTTACTTCTGGTAACTTGCTGCCTATTTTCTTTTTAAGTTCGATCAATCTTTGGACATTAGCAATTACCCGCTCAAATTTTGCCCCTCGTCGAATCGCCTCATAGGTATCTGCTTTTCCTCCGTCTAGTGAAAGAAAAATTTGATCAATACCAAGGTCTATTATTCGTCGTGCCGTTTGCTCAGTCATTAAGGTAAAGTTGTCGTTGAGGGTGAGATAAATACCTTTTTGTTTGAGAAATTTGACGATCTCAAAAAAATTCTGATTGACCAAGGCTTCCCCAATGCCTGTTAGATCGACCCGTTTAAGCTTGGGCAAATGTGCCACCATCTGCTGTATGTTCTCAAATTCTAAATCTGCTGCTTTTTCAGTCCAGTAAGAAATTTCACAGAAAGTGCATTTCAAATTACATCGGGTAGTGCATTCAATCTGGATTGAACGAGGTGAGAAACTGATATGAGGAAACCGCTTTGAGATTTGCATCAGCAGGCGATCGCTTAAGTCTAAATAAGCAACTCGCAGGGTATTACGTAAGCCTACATACTTGAGTTTATAGCGGAGCAAGGCTAATATTGAGTTTTTCAGTCCCATCATTACTCTCCCTGTGGCATGGCAGCGATCGCAGCAGGTGCTTTTTTACGCCAATGTAATCGATTGATTCCGACAAGGCGCTTGGCGATAAAGGAAAGAAAGGGGAATACTTCTTTACGCAGGCTGACAAAAAATAGACAAGACATCTGACAGCTAGAACAGGTTTTTTGCTGAATTTGCTCGCGACGATACTCTAGATTCTTTTCGGAATAGTACAATTCGCTTGAGGAATTGGTGAGCGCACTACCAATGGGTTGGCTGTTGTGACAATATTGTATTGTTCCATCTGGATTAAGCACCAAACCTTGATCGGCAAAAGGGCAAGGTAGATGGCGTTGGGTAGAACCTTCTGCCTGCTCAATCACTTCTGCGTAATAATAAGACAAAGCATCAAATAAAGAAGATTGAGCAATTTGCTGTTTTAAGAAATCGATAATGCTACTACGTCCTGAATCATCGACTCTGAGAACATCCTCTAAAGCACTGTTATTGTAGTAGCCATCTGCCATCGCTGCAAATTGAAAGGTAATTGGCAGGTTAAGGCGATCGGCAAAGTCCTTGAGCTTTTGCATTTCTCGAACATTCATCGAAAAGATAGTGGGATCGATACTCATGCTAAAAGGCACTTCCTTTTGTAGCTCTTGCATAAAGTTGATGTTTTCCAACACCTTTTCGAAAGCACCTGGTACGCCACGCACCTTATCGTGCATTTCTCCAATTCCATCCAGGGAAACCCCTAGAGTCAGACGAATTTTGTGCTGCGCACAGTAGCGAGCGATCTGGGGGTACTGGTTTTGCACGCTCTCTCGGTTAATGACATTGGAAGCAATCATCAGCTTTTTGAGCTTAGGCATATGCTTGTGCATGATTTCTACCATTTCTGGTAAATCTTTGCGTAGGGTGGGTTCGCCCCCCGCCAAAATGATATACTCTACCCTGGTATAAACAGGATCGGCAAAAATACTCTCCATCTGCTCGAGGCTCAGCGCGTCGGTGGCTTTTAGTTCCCAAATATTGCACATAGCACATTTGGTATTGCAGCAAGGTAAAAAACTAGTAGTTTATGCTGGTACCCTAGAACCCTACCAGGGTATCGAACTGTTAATTGCTGGCTGCCAAACAGTAATGCAGAAAGAGCCAGACTTATGGTTACTGGTTGTCGGGGGAACCCCAGCCCAAGTGAGGTATTACCAACAAGTTGCTCAGGACTTGGGGATCTTAGAACGTTGTCAATTTACGGGCAGAGTTACACCAGAATTAGCCAGACAATACGGAAATTTGGCGACGGTGCAAGTCTCTCCTAGAATTAGTGGTACCAATACTCCTTTAAAAATTTACCAGCAAATTTCCCTTGGTATTCCTTTGGTGGCGACGAAGATTGCTTCCCATACCCAAGTACTAGACGAAAACGTTGCTTTTTTGGTAGAACCAACATCCGCAGGGATAGCAGCAGGGATTACAGCAGCACTGGCTCCAGGTTTAGAACCCAGACAAAAGGCAGCCCGCGCTCAACAACTTTATGAGGAGCGGTATTCTCGACAAATTTACAAAGATAAGATGAGAGAAGTTTTAGCTTATTTTAGAGATCCCCTGACCCCTGCACCGACACCATCACTAGCAATGGAACGGCAGTATCTTATTGATAATCGAGGCGAGCGTTAACTATGTGTGGTATTGCAGGTATTGTAGCATTCGATACCAGACAGTCGCCAACCTTTGAGCAAATTGCTCGGATGTGCGATCGCATTGCCCACCGAGGGCCCGACGATTGGGGGTACAAGATCCAAGATTCTGTAGCCTTGGGTATGCGCCGTCTCTCGATCATTGACCTTGGCGGGGGAAAGCAGCCGCTTGCTAATGAAACAGGGACGATTTTAACGGTTTTTAACGGGGAAATCTATAATTTTCGCGAGCTACGTCAGTCTCTACAGTCCCAAGGACATATTTTTACAACTAACACCGATACCGAAGTAATCGTTCATGCCTACGAGCAGTATGGCTCGGCTTTTCCTCGATACTTAAATGGTATGTTTGCGATCGCCCTGCACGATACCGTCCAACAAAAGCTATTCTTAGTGCGCGATCACATTGGTATTAAACCTCTTTATTATGCCTACAGCGATCGCCATTTGGTTTGGGGTTCTGAAATTAAGGCAATTTTGGCTAGCGGTGTAGTAGAGCGTAGTCTAGACCTCAATGCCTTGAGTCAATTTCTAGCCTGGGAATATGTTCCAGGAGAAGCGACCCTCTTTCAGCAGATTCGTAAGCTTAAACCAGGGTCGTATTTAGAAATCGACCTCAGACAACCTAAGTGTCAACCCGTTTCTTTTTGGGATGTTCCCCCAGTGTCAGAAGAATCGACTCTCACAGCAGGAGAGTGGGAAGAACTGGTGGCGGACAAACTCAAACAGTCAGTACAGCAGCAATTGGTTAGTGACGTCCCTTTGGGAGCATTTTTGTCAGGAGGAGTGGATTCTTCATTAATTGTCGCAGCAATGGGCAAGACACAAACCTTTAGCATTGGTTTTGAATCCTCCTCCTATAATGAACTAGCTTGGGCGCAAATGGTCGCCGAACATTTACAGATGGATCATATCAGCGATGTAATTCAACCAGATGTCGCAGGACTGTTTGAACATTTAATGTACTTCATGGACGACCCCATCGGTGACTTTTCAATTTTCCCCACCTATTTGGTGTCTCAGTTAGCGCGACAACAAGTCAAAGTGGTGTTGAGCGGAGATGGAGGTGATGAACTTTTTGGCGGTTATGAAGCTTATCTGGCGGATGACAAAGCTCGATTGTATGGGCGAATACCTCAAATATTACGTACCCAAGGAATTGAGTGGTGGATTGATAGCCTCAAGCTAGGGTGTTGACTTTGTGAAAAATAGCTCAAAGTAATTTCATACACTTTCTCTG
>CAYMWC010000224.1:0-9785 GCA_964393695.1 uncultured Pleurocapsa sp. | reverse complement strand
CCTGAATCATCATTTGCCGATGCAGCATAATTAAGAATTCTTGAGATTGTTCGCGAGACATACGCTGTACTTGATCAGCAAAGCTTTTGAGATGAAATTCTTGTTCTAAAGATAGTTCTGTAGGTTGATTTATCATTGATTTCTGAGGGCAATATTGAAGCGAAAACTAGAATATTAATGCTAGCTAGATATTTTATAATGATTTATTCAGGCATTTGCTAATTTCTTCGCGTGTATTTGCTTGTATCTCTGAGAGTATTAATTCACTTCCATCACTAATATGATGCGCTACTACCTTATTGTTAAGGGTGATGGTATTGGTACTATTTAATTTGTTCATATTAAAACTATAACATTTTTTAACAAATCTTGCTGTAACTACAAGTATTTGATATGATAGTTTGTCCAAAAAATACGTTCCAACTAATAGAGCAATTTAAAAGATGTAGGATTATTAAACGTGCTGATGGTTAGTATGTTCAGTTTGTTTTGAAACTCGACCAGAGACTCGTTGAACCAAGAATCCCAAGTAGAGTTTAAACCCAAATTTATGAACGCAAATATCCTCCTGGTTGAAGACGAAGTTAAACTAGCCAAATTTATCGAGCTAGAATTAAGTAGCGAAGGCTATCAAGTTAGTGTCGCCCATGATGGCATGACTGGGCTAACCTTAGCAAGAGAATCATCTCCAGAATTGGTAGTTCTCGATTGGATGCTACCAGGATTATCGGGGTTAGAAATTTGCCGTCGCCTGCGATCGACAGGAAACAAAGTTCCTGTAATTTTATTGACAGCAAGAGATGAAGTCAGCGATCGCGTAGCAGGTTTAGATGCAGGGGCAGATGATTATGTGGTTAAGCCTTTTAGTATTGAGGAATTACTAGCTAGAATTCGCGCCCATCTACGCCGTACTCAAGAAACAGAAGCAGATAGTTTACAGTTTGAAGATTTGACTTTAAATCGTCGCACTCATGAGGTTTACCGAGATCAACGAGCGATCGAACTGACAGCGAAAGAATTTGATTTACTAGAGTATCTTTTGAGTAATCCCAGACAGGTGTTTACTAAAGACCAGATTCTCGAAAATGTTTGGGGTTATGATTTTATGGGCGATTCCAATATCATTGAAGTTTACATACGCTATCTACGCCTCAAGCTGGAAGAGAAAGGTGAAAAGCGTTTGATTCAAACTGTTCGTGGTGTTGGCTATGCGCTACGGGAATTGTAAACAAGCATTTTTGGCGATCATTAAATTAGAAGTTTCATAGTTTAATGTCAAGTATATAAATTGGCTACGTATTCTCCATAACCGTTATAGGGTAGAGTTTCCTTGATTTCCCAAGATAGACCAGGGCCAGAACTAATAAACTTTTCAGTCGCTTGTGACCAGCGAGGATGAGGTACATTGGGTTCGACATTAGCTTCAAACTTATACTCATTCGGATCGATGGTATTCCAATAAGTAGCTGGTTGATTGGCGACAAATTCGATTTTGACTATTGATTTTGCCCCTTTAAAACCATATTTCCAAGGAGTAACCATGCGTAACGGCGCACCATGTTGTTTAGGTAAATCGTGACCGTAAATACCAACAGCCAAGAAAGCTAGATCGTTTGCCATTTCTTCGATTCTTAAACCCTCAGTATAAGGCCAAGGTAGAGAACCAAGATGAAAACCTGGCCCGTGAGTAATTTCTGGATCATAAAAAGAAGTAAAGCGGACATATTTAGCCTGGGCAGTTGGTTCGACATCCTGTAATAAAGCTTTCATCGGAAACCCTAACCAGGGTAAGACCATTGACCAAGCTTCTACACAACGAAATCTATAGATCCTTTCCTCTAAAGGAAACTTTTGTTTTAACTGGTCGAGATCGTAGGTCTGGGGATTTTTGACTAATCCAGCTACTTCAACTTTCCAGTTCTCTGTGGGTAGCTTTTGTGCGTCCAGCCAAATTTTCTTCGTGCCACCATACTCATAAAAGTTATTATATTGGGCTGCAATTTTTTCTGCGGCGATCGCTCGATCTACCTTGCTAAAATTAGGATTTTTGGTAAATGACTCGATTTTGGGTAAATTAATACTTTTTTCTAAAGCTGTTTCGGATGCTGATTTTCCTAACCCTGAAGCTCCTGATTGACACCCAGTTAGAGGTAAGATACTGGCGGTAATACCTGCACCAATAAGAGTTTTGATAAAGCTACGGCGATTGTAATATAGTCTGGGGGACGTGATCTGGTTTTCTGATATTTCCCAAGATTCTGGAATGCGAATCAAAGTCATTGAGTATAAATAAGTATGCTTAAATTGTTAAAAATTAAAGTTATCTAACATTAGTTTACTCAATCTGAGGCTAGTTTTATAGTCGTACAAGATGTTAGTTAGAACATTCAGGGTAATTGGCTTCATTAGTAGCAAGTAGCAGATAGTAATTTATGCTTAATTTTCAATACTCTAGTGTAATTAACGCTAACGTAGAAACAGTGTGGCAGTTCCATGAGCGACCAGATATTTTGGAACTCTTAACTCCTCCTTGGCAACCTGTAACCATAATTCGCCGTGAAGGAGGTTTAGAAGTTGGGGCGATTAGTGAATTTCGGTTATCTTTGGCAGGAATTCCCATACGCTGGCTGGCAAGACATATTGAGTGTCAACCCCAGCATTTATTCGTCGATGAACAAATTGTTGGGCCAATGCAGTCTTGGGTACATCGTCATGAATTTACCACGGAAAACGGTAAGACGAGATTAACAGATGCGATCGCTTATGAAATACCTGGAGGCTGGTTAGCAGAATTGCTGTTAGGCTGGTGGGTAGATGCTCGCTTAAAAGATATGTTTTGTTATCGTCATCAAGTAACTAAAGCTAATTGTGAAACGTGAAATATATAAAATATATTTAGTAAATTCCAAAGATTATTAATTATTTAGAAACAAAAACTAATTTTACCCCTACAATAGCGCACATAAAACCTTTGCCTCTGTCGTTCGCGTATTTTTCTATGCTGAACTTTCAAATCCAGTCCGATAGTGACGTACCAGCTTCCAAGCAACTTTTTGCTCAGATTGAATTTGCGATCGCTTCTGGACAATATCCTCCTGGTCATCGCTTACCCAGCACGAGACAATTAGCCATGATTACCAGGTTGCATCGCAATACAATTAGTAAGGTTTACCAACAATTAGAAGAAAATGGCTTAGTCGAATCAGTAGCAGGTTCAGGCGTTTATGTCAAAATTCATGGACGAGAAAACACTGCTAAATCTGACTCCCCGATCGTTAATTCAGTCAATGCCATTAAAGAAAGTATCGATCAGGTTTTGGAATTAGGCTGTACTTTAAAGCAAATTAAAGAATTATTCTTGGAGGAAATAGATTGGCGTCTTAATTGTTGCGATCGGGTGATGGTCACTGTTCCCCAAAGAGATATTAGTGCGGGTAAACTTATGCAACAAGAATTACAGAATTCATTTTCTGTCGAGATTGAATTAATTGAATTAGAAAAATTACCCCAAATCTTAGCCAAAATTAATTTTGGGACGCTCATAACCAATCGTTATTTTATTCAAGAAGTTTTAGCACTTGTCCCTCCTAACTCTTTTCGAGTCATTCCCATTGATATGTATGACTTTCAAAAAGAACTACAAATAATTAAAGCTCTTCCTGCTCAGGCTTGTTTGGGTATTGTTAGCCTCAGTCAAGGCACGCTGAGTATTGCCTCTAGTATTGTTAATAGTCAACGGGGAGATGATTTACTGGTCTTAACTGCTGCCCATAGCGATCGAGATCGTCTACGAGCAGTAATTCGGTCTGCTCATACTATTATTGCTGGTTATGCGAGCGATGAGTTTGTCAAAGCTGAAATTATGGCTATGCGCGAGGATTTAATTCGGATTCCTGAAGTGATTAGCACTGATAGCTATATTAGCGAAAAGTCTATTAAGCTATTACAACGAGAATTAGGCTTGGGAAATAATTCAATAAATGAATAAAAAACTAGAATCATTGCTTCAGTTGGCAATAAGTCAGGGAGCAAGTCATGCGGAGGTCTATCAAGTAATATCTGAGTCGCAACCAGTGTTTTTTGAAGGCAATCGTCTTAAACAGTTAGAAAGTTCCCAATCAGTAGGCACAGCCTTAAGACTTTGGCAAGATAACAAACCAGGGTTAGCGGTAGCTTATGGCAGAATTGAACCAGAATTATTAGTCAGTAAAGCGATCGCCCTATCTCAACTAAATCTACCCGAAACCATTGAATTAGCACCTGTACGACAGGCGATTTATCCCTTAACAGGAGCAAAAGCTTCAGTCGAGGAATTAATAGCATTAGGCAACCAAGCAATTACTCGGCTACGCTCAGAATATCCAGAAATAATTTGTTCTGCTGAGTTGGAATCAGAACAAGAAACTACGACTCTGGTTAATTCGCAGGGATTACATTGTCAGTATAGTGAGTCAACTTTGAGTTATTCTCTGGGTGTAGAGTTGATTCGAGGTGAAGATTTTTTAGGTATTTATGACGGAGACTACAGCAAAGAGCAACTTAATCTTGATTCGGTAGTTGAACAAATTATCCAGCGTCTAGATTGGGCAAAACGGAATGTTGCACCACCTCAAGGTAAAGTTCCCGTCTTGTTAACTGCCAATGCTGCTATCTTGCTCTGGGATACTGTAGCATCGGCTTTAAATGGCAAAAGAGTCAAAGAAAAATCTTCTCCCTGGAGTGACTCACTCCAAAAACTAGTAATTTCAGAATTAATTAGCCTCAAGCAACAACCAGATCAGCAGCCTTACGACTGTCCCTTTGATGATGAAGGAATGCCAACCCAGCCTTTAAACCTGATTGCTCAAGGCAGATTAAATCAATTTTATAGCGATCTCACGACTGCCAGAGAATTAGGTCTAGAATCAACAGGCAACGGCTTCCGTTCAGATTTAGATAGCTATCCCAGTCCTTGCTTAGTTAATTTAATAGTTGCACCAGGTAATTATTCTCTTGCTAATTTAATTACTCAATTAGATAACGGTATTATTGTCGAGCAAATGCTCGGCGATGGCGCAGATATTAGTGGTGACTTTTCTGTTAATGTCGATTTGGGTTATCGGGTTCAAAATGGCAAAATAATTGGTCGAGTAAAAGACACGGCGATCGCAGGGAATATTTATCATGTATTAAAACAGGTAATTGCTTTGGGTGATGATGCTACCTGGAATGGCTCATGTTTAACGCCATCATTAATTGTTAATGGGATTTCTGTTGTGGGATGAAAGTTAAAAATAAAAAAGCAGCTAATCTTCAAAAATATCTAATTGTTCTATTGCTCTACCATTCTCATCTTTTTTAGGCTGCATCTGTTCTATGCCCTGGCGTAAACCCAGGGCAATTTTGCTATGCTTTTCGATTTGTCCCATTACTTGTTTTGCCCGCTCAATTACCGAAGAGGGTAAACCTGCCAGTCTACCTGCTTCAATACCGTAGGATTTATCTGCACCACCTGGAGTTACTTGATGGAGAAAGATAATTTTATCAGCCATTTCTTTGACGGTTACTTGGTAGTTAGCGACATTGGTTAAGATGGATGCGAGTTCGTTTAGTTCGTGATAGTGAGTGGCAAAAATTGTCCGCGCTTGTACATCTGTAGCTAGATATTCCGCTACTGCCCAAGCAATCGACAGTCCATCAAACGTGGCTGTACCTCGCCCAATTTCATCGAGGAGAATTAGAGATTTAGGAGTGGCGTGATTAAGAATATTGGCGGTTTCGTTCATCTCCACCATAAAGGTAGATTGCCCTGTGGCTAGATCATCTACTGCCCCCACACGAGTAAAAATGCGATCGCATATCGCTAACCGAGCCTCCGTAGCAGGAACAAAACTACCGATTTGAGCAATTAATTGGATTAAACCGATTTGTCTTAAGTAACAGCTTTTACCACTGGCATTGGGACCTGTTAAGATGATTAAATCTGGATTATCTGCGCCTAGATGGGCTGAATTAGGGACAAAAAAACCTTCTCCTAAAGATTGCTCGACTACAGGATGTCTACCTTCAATAATTTTTATTTCTCGCCCTTTGACCATTTCAGGACAACAGTAATTCTGATAGACAGCCACTTCTGCCAGTCCTGCTAAAACGTCCACTGCTGCTACTGCCTTGGAGATACTGCGAATTTCTTGAGCTTTTTCAGCTACCTTGGCTCTTAATTCGGTAAAAATATCATATTCCAGGTTATTGAGGTCATCTTTGGCTGTTAGAATTCTGGTTTCCCGTTCTTTTAATTCGGAGGTGATATATCTTTCCTCGTTGGTTAAAGTTTGTTTACGTTGATAGTTATCGGGAGCTTGAGAGGCTTTGGAACGGGGCATACTAATGTAGTAACCAAAGGTTTTGTTATAACCCACTTTGATATTGGCGACTCCGACTCGTTCTCTTTCTGTTACTTCCAGGTTCGTTAGCCATTGTTTATCATCTTCTAGTCGTTGGCGAATTTCATCTAGTCTAGAATCTACGCCGTCTTTAATTAATCCCCCGTCTTTTAATTGCTGGGGTGGTGATTCTACTAGTTTTTCGACCACATATAACCCTAATTCCTCTAACTCTGGAGGAATATTATGGAGAGCTTTAAGATAAGGAGAAAAACCAAAAGATGCGATCGCCGATAATTCAGTCAGTTTGATTAAAGATTCAGCTAAAGCTAGTAAATCTCGGGCATTTGCCGAACCAGAACCAACCCTACCTGATAATCTCTCAATATCATAGATTTTACGCAACATTGAGCGCAAATCCTGGCGCATAGAAATATTAGTAACCAGTTCCTTAATCGTATCCTGACGAGCAGCAATCCCTTTAAGGTCAATTAGAGGTTGTAGCAGCCAACGACGTAAAGCTCTACCTCCCATAGCTGTACTAGTGTGATCCAATGCCCATAATAAAGAACCATGAAAAGTATTGTCTCGAATAGTCTGGGTAATTTCTAAATTACGTCGAGTCTGATGATCGAGAATTAGATAGTCTGCCAAACTATAGGTACGTAGAGGCTGTAATGATACCTGATAAGCCTTCTGGGTATCTTCAACATATTCTAATAATCCCCCCGCAGCCCTAACTCCTAGAGGTATTTGAGCGCAACCCATACCCTCCAAAGAGCTTACCTGAAAAATGTCTTTAAGTCTTTGACTAGCTTCAATTAAAGTAAACGGCTGTTGCGATCGCAAGGAATAGCAAAAGCTATCGGGTAAATAATCGGCTAAATATTCGGATTTTTCTCCAGGACGCAGTAAACCATTAACATCAGGAGCATTAGCAGGAATTAGAACTTCTGAAGGCTGTAAACGTAGTAATTCTAGAGTTAAAGCTCCTAAATCATTAGATTGAGTCGTAAAAAATTCTCCTGTCGAGACATCTGCATAAGCCAAACCCCAATGTTCTCCAGCCACCACAATAGCAGCCAAAAAGTTATTTTGACGGGCTTGCAGCATCCCATCATCTGTTAGAGTACCAGGGGTGAGTAACTTTTGAATTTCCCTGCGTACCATTCTTTTTTCCGCAGCAGCTTCCTTGGCATCTTCTACCTGATCGCAAATCGCCACCGCAAAGCCTTTTTCCACCAGCATGGTGCTGTAACGTTCCAAAGCATGGTGAGGAACTCCCGTCATGGCAATACGTCCAATCTCTTTACCCCCTTCCTTGCTGGTTTGCACCAATTCTAATTCTCTGGCGATAATCACAGCATCCTGAAAAAAGCATTCAAAAAAATCTCCTACCCGATATAGTAGTAACGCATTAGGGTATTGTTCTTTCACCTCAACATAGTGGTGGTACATTGGTGAAAGTTTTGCTAAATCGATGGTGCGGTAATCAGTAACAATAGTTTTGTCGGATTGTAAGTGCTTCTCGGAGGACATGAATTAATAAAGAAAATAAGTATTTTAACTACTATGACTTTATCGCACTGTACTGCATCCTTTAGCTGTAATCTCGATCTGTTTTAAAATTTTTATAAATAGTTAGATGCCTTCGGTTATCGGTTAGGACATACTTAAAGAGTGTCTGTCAGAGTTCAGAATTTAAAGCAACCAGCACCCCTGGAGAAATATGCAGCAATCAGAATCAAAAATTGCGCTGCTGATTGATGCAGATAACGCCCCTGCATCCAAGATTGAGGCAATCGTGTCTGAAATTGCAAAGTATGGAGTTGCCAATATTCGTAAGGCTTACGGAAACTGGAAAAGTCCTGCTCTGAAAGCTTGGGAAGAGTGCTTACACGAATATGCGATTCGCCCCGTCCAACAGTTCGACTATACGAAGGGCAAAAATGCTACTGATGCCGCCATGATTATTGATGCAATGGATTTGCTGTACACACAACAGTTGGATGCTTTTGCAATTGTGTCGAGTGATTGTGACTTTACTCCTTTAGTGATGCGGATTTTGACTAATGGTTTGAAAGTCTATGGATTTGGTGAGAAGAAAACCCCTTTGCCCTTTGTTTATGCGTGTTCAACATTTTTATACCTAGAAACTATCGATCAAGCGGTAAATTCTGAGGAGGCTTCCAAAGTTTCTGCAAGCGTTAAGAAAACTGGTAAAGAGTTGAAGCAAGATACTAAATTAATCAGTTTATTAAGGAGTGCTGTTTCCAGTACTTTAGATGATGATGGCTGGTCGAATTTAGCAGAGATTGGTGGACACATAGCAAATCAGGCATCTTTTGACCCACGCAACTACGGATATGCTAAGTTGAGTGGGTTGTTCGAGGCTATTGACTTATTTGAGATTCAGCGTAAAAATAAAGCAGTCTACGTGAGGAGCAAGCAAAAGAATGGCACTGCTCCTAAAACATAGCGCAGTTGATCGCCATCTAATAACCTTGTTGCAGGGGACTTTATTGAGATCTTGGTAGGATGCGAATGTTGCTTGCTGTCGCTGATCCAAATCGTTAAAAATGTTTTTTATGTCTACTTGATAAATATTCTCTAAGTTCTATTTATTACGATACAAAATATCAATATTCTTCTAAAGAAATAATCTTATACTAATTCTAAAAACTTGAACCTGATTGCGTTAAGAATTCTTGTTCTGCTGGTGTAGATTCTCTATCTAATATTTGATTGCGATGGGGAAATCGACCAAAGCGATCAATTATTTCTTGATGCTTAAGGGCAAATTTTAAATTATCTTTTTTCCCTAATTTGGTAAAAAGATCTACACATTGCGCCTGATCTGTGTTGTTTTCACTATGCATCAAAGGCATATAAAGAAATGTTTGTTCTTCGATAGATAAATTTTTTTCGTAATTATGCCTCAAGGCATATTTAGTTAATTCTACTGCTTGTTCATCTGTGGCAAATGCTTGGGGAGTGTTACGAAACATATTGCGTGGAAACTGATCGAGGACAATAACTAAAGCCAAGATACCACGACAATTATTGCGCCAATGATTTAATGCTCCTGCTACTGCTTGCTGGTATATGCTTAAAAAGCGTTGCTTAATTGTCTGGTCAAAATCCAGATTTTTTTTAAACCACAAAGGCTTTACTTCTGGATCAAACCAAAAATTTAGCACAACTTCAGGATTAATCGATTTGTTCATAACGGCGTCAGTAATCTGAAAATACGAGCAAGCAGAGAGAGAAATAACAATACGATGTTAACAGTAATTGGGTATTGTACTAATTGGTTGGTTAAGACGGCTACGTAGGTATCTAATTTAAAAGCTGATAGTTAAAAGCTAAGAGCTAAGAGCTTATCCAAATCCATCAATTAAAAGCTGACAGATCATCAAGATT
>CAYMWC010000223.1:0-9864 GCA_964393695.1 uncultured Pleurocapsa sp. | reverse complement strand
TCATTTTTGGTTTTGGTTTGGATATTAAAACCGCAGGTACAGCAAGTTTGATTATAAGTTTACCCACGGTAATCACTGGTATTGTTCGTTATGCCCAAAAACAAGCTTATGGCGATGAAGCACAGCCTCCGCTACGCGATCGCTCTGTGTTTCAAAATACCATAACACCAATGGGTTTAGGTTCAATAATTGGCGCAATTTTAGGCGGGATGTTAGTAGGAATAATCTCTCCTAGATTACTAAAACTGATTCTGGGGGCAATTTTGATTATTTCTGCCTTTAAAGTCTTTAATTCCCTGAAAAAACATGATTGATTTAGATTTATCTCCCATTTGGATTTCTCTGAAAACCGCTACTACCGCTACAGTAATTACTTTTTTCTTGGGCATTTTAGCAGCACGATGGATGTTGGGTTATCGGGGTAAATCTAAGGAAGTGATCGAAAGTTTGTTCACTGCCCCTTTGGTACTGCCTCCCACAGTCGTAGGTTTTTTATTACTGCTGTTATTGGGTAAAAATGGCTTTCTTGGGCAAATATTGGCTCATTTCGGACTGACAGTTATTTTTTCTTGGTATGCTACTGTGATCGCTTCGACAGTTGTAGCTTTTCCCTTAATGTATAAAACTGCGTTAGGGGCATTTAAACAAATTGATACTAATCTTTTTGCTTGTGCCAGAACCCTAGGAGCTTCAGAAAACAGAATTTTCTGGCAAATTATGATTCCTTTAGCCAGACCTGGACTCCTTGCAGGTACTTTGCTCGCTTTTGCTCGAGCATTAGGAGAATTTGGTGCAACTTTAATGTTAGCAGGGAGCATTCCTGGCAAAACCGAAACTATCCCCATCGCGATTTTCTTTGCTGCTGAAGGTGGGGATATGCAGCAAGCATTATGGTTGGTAATTATTATGCTGGCAATTTCTTTGGGGGTAATTACAGGGGTGAATTATGGTACGGAAGAGAATGGAAGTAGATGGGGTAGAGGAGGTAGAGGAGGTAGAGGGGGTAGAGGGGGTAGAGGGAGTTTTGGTCTAGTTAACAAAATTGTTCCTAATCAAATAAGAGAGAATTATCCCGTACCGAGATATGCTATTGAATTAATTGTCGATATTCAGAAACAGTTACCTGGATTTAGATTAGATGTCTCATTTCAAACAGATCAAACGCCGTTGGGGTTACTAGGGGCTTCTGGGGCAGGAAAAAGCCTGATTTTGCGTTGTATTGCTGGTTTAGATACTCCAGATCAGGGACGTATTGTTCTCAATGGCAAAGTGTTATTTGATTCTGAAAAAGGTGTTAATTTACCGCCACGCGATCGCCATTGTGGTTTTTTGTTTCAAAATTACGCACTGTTTCCCCATCTAACAGTTGCCGAAAATATCGCTTTTGGGATGCAGTCAGAAAAATCTAGTCGAGAGATCAAACAGGAAGTAGAACAACAACTCATTTCAGTAGACTTAGCAGGAATGGGCAATCGCTATCCAGGCGAACTTTCGGGGGGACAGCAACAAAGAGTAGCTTTAGCCAGAGCCAGAGCAAGCGAACCAGGGATAATGTTATTAGATGAGCCTTTTTCGGCTTTAGATACTTATTTACGCGATAAACAAGAAAAAATCCTCAGAAATAACTTAATTCACTATCAGGGAGTAACTTTATTTATTACTCATAACCTCGAAGAAGCTTACCGAGTATGTCCTAACTTGATGATCATAGATCGGGGTAGGGCGATCGCTCAAGGGACAAAACAAGACATCTTCGAGCATCCTGGTAATTATCGCACTGCCCAGTTGACTGGTTGTAAAAACTTTTCTCGCGCTGTAATGATTAATGAAAATCAAATTCAGGCTCTTGATTGGAATTGTACTCTAAAAACGATTGAACCTATCCCAGAATCTTTAGAATATCTTGGTATCCGCGCCCATCAATTAATTTTTCCTGATACAAATAACCAAGTCAACACTTTTCCCTGCTGGTTAGCTACTATTAGCGAAACCCAACACCGCATGACTTTATATCTTAAATTAAATAAACCTGCCAAACATCCTGAAGATTATCATTTACAAGCGGAAGTTTTCAAAGATAAATGGCTGGAATTAAAAGAGCGTCCCTATCCTTGGCACATTCAACTTCATCCTTTAAAAATCATGCTTTTTATTTCTTGATTTTTTTGGGTAGTAACACGTCAATGCCTTTATTATTAAAAATCTCTAAGTAAGTCAAGAGATGCGTCTGCATCAAGGTTTTTTAATCGATCGCTCAAGTCCCAAGCAGGTTGGAGTTGTCCTGGTTGAAAAGTGCGACTCATGACTACGTAAATTGAAGTGCGATCGCAACCAATATCTGCTGCTATTACCTTATCCCAAGATTCTGCTGTCAGTTGATCGCTTACCTGCCAACGATCGGACTCCCAAGATAAGCGACGGTAAAATTTAAATGGTGCATCTTGCTTGCCCGTAATTAGAATTTTTTGTAAAGTTTTCCGAATGAGATTAGGAAAATAACGCCCGAAAGATAACATTACCAGACGTAAAATCACTAGATTGATTGAGTTCATCTGTTTTTGTTTTGCCCAACCTAAAGTGCCTGCGATCGCAATCTGATCTGCTTCTAGTTGGATTTGGTAATTGTCTACTAAATGCCCGACTGCATTTTTGAGTTTGTTTCCCTGTTGAACCAGTAAAGAAAATTGGGTGTCTGAGGCAATTAACTGCTGATCGCGGAATAATTTAAACACCCCACCTTTATTCAAAGCTATATACAATTCTGTATTGCCACGACGATCAATTAAAATTCCTCCTTCTTGGAGGTAAAAACGCCCTTGAGTACGAGGTTGTAGAGGAGGACGAGCAGGTATAAAATCTCGCCAAGCCAAAAGATAATTCCAGGTATGATGTCCAATAATGCGATCATCAGCATAACAAGCACCTAAACCGTTAGTTAGTCCTTCTAAAAAGCGATCATTAATATTTAAAGCTGTGGGTAGCCATTTACCTACCAACTCAAAACCATGAGGAAAAAAATTATAAGTGTTGCGACTGGTATATTCCCCACCATAAGAACCATCAGGATGGACAAATTGGGCTGCTAAATCTACGGCGGAGGCGTTCGCTTGTTTTAATTCTGGACTGGGATTGAGTTCATACACCCGCGCTAAACAAGAAATTGTCAGGGTATGATAACCAGGATCGCAACCTTCATATTCAATAAACCAACCTTCGGGATTCTGCCAAGACAAAACCTGTGCCAACCGTTCTTGTTTACTACTATTCCAGCGATCTGTTTGTAATAAATTACCTAATAACTCCAAACACAGCACAATTAAAGCCTGATGATTAGTCAAACGTCCACTTTCTTGATGTTTGGCTAGCCAGTCTCCGCGTTTACAGAAGAAATCCAAAGCTTCAGAATTATCTAAACCCATAAGGGTATAACTTTCCAGACAGGCGAGTAAAGAAAACGCTGCTGCCCCTGCTGCCCTTTCGTAAGGAAAATAATCATCACAAGAACCATCAGGATGACTACTTCTAGCAGCATAGAGAATACCTGCTTTTACCCATTCCTTAATTAAAGGCTGTTGATAAAAAATATTATCAGGCAGATTACACTGATACGCCAACGCTAAAGGATAGACAAACTCTTGAGACATTCCCGCAGGAAAATCAATTACTTTATACTGCCAAAAAGTGCGATCAAAACAACCGTAGGTAGGACTATGAGCATTACGATCTAAAAGAGTCAGAATTTTGGGTATTTGTGCTAAAGCCTGACGAGCAAATAAATCTCTATTACTCATAGTTAATACTAAATCTAGTCCTAAGAGTTAAACTTCAGTTAAACATTATCTACCTCCAAATAACAACAACAACAAAAACTGTAAAATGAATTAACGATCGCTAACTAATAGTTGAACTATTTATGCTTATTAATATTCCTTTCAATAATTATTTAAACGATACTAAATTTTGCGATCGCTTAACAACACAAGATCAGATATTGATTTTATCTGGTATGACTTGGTTAGATTTTGAAAACCTAGATTCAGAAGAATATTCTGGTTATAGAATTAGTTATTTTGAAGGGGAAATAATTATCGTGTCGCCAGGCAGGAATCACGAACGAATTGCAGAGATGATTAATTATTTAGTGGTTGCTTATTGCCGTAAACACAACATTTTATTTTTTCCTTTTCGTTCTACCACCTTAAAAATTCCTCCTTTAGTAGGAAAAGAACCAGATGTTAGTTTTGCTTTTAATACAGATAAAAATTTACCTGATTTGGCGATAGAAGTAATATTTTCTAGTGGTGGTATTGTTGATCTTCAAAAATACCAAGCTTTAGGAATAAAAGAAGTTTGGTTTTGGCAAAATAATCATATGATTTTTTATCAATTAAAAGATAATAACTATCAAACAACGGAATCTAGTCAATATTTACCCAAATTAAAATCTTCTATTTTGATTGATTATGTTAATCGTGGTTTGACAGAAAGTCCCTTAATTATTGAGGCTGATTTTATTAAGCAATTTGAAAACTAAACTTACCTGCTCTCGCTACGTTAGAGCATCTGTTCTAAGGCTTACACTTCAATAACTTATTATTTTAAAATTTTGGTAAATTTTGGAATTTTTTATTCGGCATTTAAGCTTTTGAGGATTTTCTTAGCTAAAGATTCTTTAATTTCCCTATGTCTTGGTATAGCTTCAAGAACGCCAGTTTGAGGGTTAATCCAAAGAGAATGAGAAGCACCTTCTCGCTTAAGATAGCAACCAGCTTGACGCAACTTTTTTTCTAATTCTCTGCGTTTCATGGAATTGAGATTTTTTCCTCAATTGCTTCTTTAGGTAGTCCTCTTCGGATATCTGCCAAACGATCTTCAAGAATCAGTTTAATAGCACTTTTCAAACTTTCTTTAGCTTCCTCAATTGTTTCACCTTGACCATTAGCACCAGGAATTTCTGGACAAATAGCCCAGTATCCGCCCTCTGTTGCTGCCTCAATTATTGCCGTCAACTCTGCTTTCATAACAATTTTTTTGGATATTTATTGTATTATCCCAGACGTTACTGATTTTAAGTATGAAACTGATGAGAGAATTATTCGTAGCTATAAGCCATAAGCTCTAAGCTCCAAGCTCTAAGTTTTTGACTAACTTTCATTTCTTAGATTATAAAAGCAATCAATTTACTGTCATACTTCGATTCAGCAACGCCTTATCCTAATTTTAAGTTTCAATCGTTATTACGTCTTCTGCATTAGCATCTATTTCTACAACATCCTTAAAAGTTATTTGCAGAGAATTACCTAGATCAGACCTCAGCGAAAGATTGATTGTTTTATTTCCTTTTATTTATCTTCGATTACTGGTTGCTGTTGCTGTTGTTGCTGTTCTAAAATTCTTTGTTGTTGAAGACGCTTGAAATCAGACGCGGAACTATCTAGTTGTCCTTGGGATTCTGCGCCAAATTCGGATGCACTACGTCTATTTGCTTGTTGGGCTTGGTGCATTAAATCTAGAGGATTTAAACCCGCAGGGGCATCTCCATAAGTAGTATCTTTTTCGTTGGCTTGATAACCATCATTATCGTTAGATTGAGCTAGGGTAGGCAAATTGATACTTGCCATTAAAGTTAAGATAATTCCTAAACCAAGGCTTATCCCCAGTTGATTGTGTTTAAACATGATTAAAACCTCACTTTTGATAATTGATAATTGATAATTGATAATTGATAATTGACAATTAATAATTACTTTTTCGCTTTTTAAGAAAGTTATCCCTTATAGCTAGTAACGAAGTGGTTTTAACCCAAATCAAATAATTGTCAATTATCGATTGATAAAAACTAAAGTTATTTTTTAGACAAGACGACGACGTAATAAAGGCTGAATTGCTAAGAGAATCAAAGCATCAAAGGCTAATAACACCAGGATAACACTCCCAAAACTAAAGTCCAGCCAAGGGGTATTAAGAACGATGCTGTTAATTGCCCAATCTGCATGACTATAAATATAGCGAATTGGTTCGATCGCATAAGTCAAAGGATTAAGACTAGCAACTACCTGTAACCAACCAGCCATAAATTCTAGAGGGGCAAGCGCAGTACTAGCAAACAACAGAGGCAAGTTAGCTACAAAAATCACGGCAATTAACTCAATATGACCAGGTAAAGCAAAAGCCAGTCCTAGACTTAAAGCTGTCACTCCCAAAACTATCAGAAAGACAATTAGGGCGATCGCGCTTAAACCAGCAACTCCTGGTAAACCTGCTCCTAAAAAGGCACTCGCAGCAATAATTACGGCGGTTTGGACAAAACTTAAGGCAATTATATAGACTGTCGAAGCTGCCACAATTGAATAACGGGTAGACAAAGGGGCAACTAATAAACGGTTAAGAAAACCAAATTCACGGTCAAACATTACAGGTAAACCTGCGTTTAATGCCCCAGAAAAAGCTGTAAACACAATTATTCCTGGTGCGAGAAATTTTGCGTAACTTAAGTCATTACCAAATAACCCCGAAGGTGCTTTACTAAACAGTGCGCCAAATAAAATCAACCACATAAAAGGCTGAATTACCCCCGCCATCAAACTTGAAGGACGACGTTGTACTTGAATAAATAGACGCTGAGTGAGGGCTAAAGTTTCCTGAATAAAATCACCTAAAGAGCTGTTTTGCTCGTTATTTTGGCTACTAATAATCGGATTAGGTGCTAAAGCCGACTTGATATTTGTATTAGAAATGGACTGACTCATTTTTATTAGGTAGTAGGTAGTGGGTAGTAGATAGTAGGTTTTTTTTTAGGTAATGGGAGTAAAAAATAGGAAATAGGAAGTAATTAAAGTAGTGGAGTGGTGGAGTTATTGGTGTTATTTGCGTATTACGTCATTACTTCTCTACTTCACTACCCCTCCATCTGACTTCTGACTTCTGACTTCTGACTTCATCTCATCTCTTGCTTTTTCTCTTTTTTCAAATCCCTAGTGCTGGCTGCTGCGATTTCTGCATCTATTAGGGTTTTCCCAGTGGCAGCTAGGTAAACATCGTCAAGACTAGGACGAGATTGCGCCAAACTGAAGGTAGGCAGGTTAACTTCTGATAATGATTGCTCAATTTTGCTAAGAGAACTTTGACCCGATTTAACAATCAGATTCAGAGAATTACCTTGGATAGTATTAATAATTACTTCTTCTACAAACGGCAAAGACTCTAAAACTTGCTTGGCTTGATCGGCTTCCTCCTCTTGAGTAAATTCACGAATGCGCAGAGTAACGCGATCGCCTCCTAGTTTATCTTTTAACTCTGTTGGTGTGCCTTCAGCAATTACTACTCCTTCATCAATAATTGCCAAGCGATCGGCGAGAAGATCAATTTCTTCTAAATAATGACTGGTAATTAATACAGTTGTTCCAGCTTGACGTAATGCCTGTAAAAACTCCCAGACGACCATCCGACTCTCAATATCTAACCCTACAGTCGGCTCATCCAAGACCAATACTTCAGGCTGGTGTAATAATCCTGCTGCCAGATCAAGACGTTTGCGAATTCCCCCCGAATAAGTCCCTGTTTTTTGATCAGCATATTCTGTCAAACCCAAAACTTCGATTAATTGATTAACGCGATCGCTAATTGATTTTTTAGGTAAATGATAGAGTGCTGCTTGTAGCTTTAATAATTCTCTGCCAGTCAACACCTTATCAAGTGCAACTTCTTGGGCAACATAGCCTAACCTTTGTCTTACTGCTTTGGGAGAAGCGATCGCCGAAACTCCTCCAACTTCGATTTTACCGTGATCGGGTTTTGCCAGGGTACACAAACAGCGAATGGTAGTAGTTTTCCCTGCACCGTTAGGGCCTAAAAGACCAAAAATTTCTCCTGGTTGCACAGTAAAGGATATGTCTTTTACTGCTGGGACATCGCCATAGCTTTTCCGTAAGTTTTCAATTAAAACGGCAGCAGCCATAGTATCTAGTTCAAAAATATTTTTACTAATTTCGTCTCTATAGTTATTGTAGTAGTTCAGTCAAAAATAAAAATTAACTGTTTACTAAGCCTGGATGTTCAGGAATTTATTTATAGTCTCACCAGGAGCAACACAGTTAAGATACTCTTGAATTACATCTTTTGTTTTGCCGAGCATTTTAATTTGTCCCCTTTCCATCCAAAGAGTCTTGTGACAGTTTTGGAGAATTAATTCCATAGAGTGAGAAACTAGTAACACTGTAACGTGATCCTGCCAAAATTCCTCCATTCGCTGTTTACATTTGTTTTTAAAACTGACATCTCCAACCGACAGGACTTCATCTAAGATTAAAATATCTGGCTTCACATCAGTGGCGATCGCAAATCCTAAACGAGCAGTCATCCCTGAAGATAAACCTTTGACGGGTACTAAAGCATAGTTTTCTAATTCCGCAAATTCTAAAATAGACTTAGCTCTATCTCTCATTTGCGCCTGAGTATAGCCCAACATCACTCCATAGAGAATAATATTGTCCATAACTGCTAATTCAGGATCGAATCCTGCACCCAATTCAATCAAAGGGGCAATTTTACCTTTTGCCTTGACTGTACCAGAGGTGGGCTGGAGAATACCTGAGATTAACTTTAACATGGTCGATTTACCTGAACCATTCGCCCCAATAATGCCGATTTTCTCGCCACATTCAATAGTTAGATCGATATTATCTAACACAATTTTTTTGGCTGGATGACGATATTTTCCTTCTAAAAAGGAGAGGATCGTTCTTTTAAGATCGTAAGAAAACTCTTCTTGCGTCCTACGCCACAGAGACACCCCATCTAATCGAATTGATTCTTCCATAATTGCTTGTTTTTAGAAATACTATAGTAAATCCATAAATTGCGATCGCCAATGAGAAAAGGCTATTGAGCCTATGGTTAAAACTATCAAACCACTAAGCAAACTATGAATAATTAAACCCAAATCAGGCAAACTGTCTAACAAGGCAATTTGACGAATACTTTCAATAATCGGCAGTATCGGATTCAAAATCAAAAATTGTTTCACAGCTTGAGGCACAATATCAGGAGGATAAAAAATAGGAGAGCTAATCCACAATAGGAAAGTCAATAACTCATAAAAATACGATAAATCACGGAAAAACACATATAACGCACTCATTAACATACCAATACCTGTACAAACTAAAATTAAGCCTGTAATTGGTAAGAATAAAGCGACAACATTAACTAGACTGTGAGAAATATTATTTCTGAGTAGAGTAACTATAACTAATAAAGGAAAAGCTCCTAATAACAATTGAAAGATATTTGCTCCAATGGTAGCCAGGGGAAAAATAAATAGAGGTAAACGTATTTTATTAACCATCCCACCATTTTCTACTACACTAGATAAAGCTTGGGCAGTAGAAGCAGAAAAGAAATTAATTACTACTAAACCAGTGAAAGCTGCTAAAACGTAATTAAGGGCTGAATTATCATAATATTGAGCAAAAGTCGCCCCAAAAATAGCTGTATATAAACCTGTCATCGCCAAAGGATTTAATAAAGACCAATAAATACCCAAAAAAGAACCCCGATACCTTCTTTTCAGGTTGCGTCTAATTAAAACTAGTAACAATTCACGATACCAAAGTAATTCTTGATGTCGTTGCTTTTTAAAAATAGATGTAACCATGTAAGTAAATAGAGTGAATCAAAGTTAACTGTGAGAGTCAGGAGTCATACAAAATCGGATTACCAAAGTATACTTTTGTTTTTGCTTAAAACTAACTTCTAGCAAAGTTCACTCTGTTCCATAAAACTAAGACAACACGGTATATTGCACACCTTGTTGATGTTTACCATCTGCTTCACATGGGACTGTCGGCAGCACCCCATCCACAG
>CAYMWC010000222.1:0-9948 GCA_964393695.1 uncultured Pleurocapsa sp. | reverse complement strand
TTTAATGGTTTATTGTCTAAGGTCATCATACACAATTTAAATGCGTACAAGCTTATTAAGTAGGTAGGCATAATTAATTTAAAGACTGATGTGAGGTAGTGGAGTAGTGGAGTAGTGGAGTAGTGGAGAAAGATAAGAATCCGTTATTTTATATTTAATTCCACCCAGCTACTTAAATTCGTTTAAATAACGTTTATATTGGAGACAACCCAACAGTAGCTATTATTGGAGCTAAAAACGCTGGTTTAAGAACAATCTGGTGCAAAAATGAACTTTGGTCTGCACCTCAAGAAGCCGATGTTGTTATTAATGAACCTAATGAAATTTTGCCCATAATTAAACAATGGATAGACTAAGATTAGCGAATTTAGAGTTTTGGTCAAGTTAAAGGATTCAGCTTATACTCTCGATGAGCCATTATGTATATTATATATAACCTAAGTAAAGTAATAAGGATTAGTTACCTGTGAGTGAGATTGCAACTAACCAAAAGCCAAATCAAGCAACTTCCCCCAACTACGATATCGAGTCGGCAGTCTTAGAAAGATATCAAGAAGGTGCAAGACAACAACAGCCTAGTTTATGTTGCCCAACGGAATATGAAGGGAACTACCTAAAAATAATTCCTGAAGAAATTATTGCTAAAGATTATGGTTGTGGTGATCCTACCCGTTACGTTAACAAAGGAGAAACAGTAATCGATTTGGGTTCGGGAGCAGGTAAAAATTGCTATATTTTGGCACAAAAAGTCGGCAAGTCGGGGAAAATCATTGGTGTAGATTTTAACGATGAAATGCTTACTCTAGCGCGTCAATATCAAGGAGAAATGGCAGAAAAGCTAGGGTATAGTAATACAGAATTTGTTAAAGGCAAGATTCAAGATTTAAAATTACCCCTAGATAAATTACAGACATGGTTGCAAATTAATCCTGTTACTTCAGTAAATAAAATTGGAGAATATGAAGCGAAGTGCGATCGCCTGCGTCAACAAGAGCCATTAATCGCCGATAATAGTGTAGATGTGGTAATTTCTAACTGTGTTCTCAATTTAGTACGTCCTCAAGATAAACAACAGCTATTTGCAGAAATATTTCGTGTCCTTAAACGTGGTGGTCGAGCCGTTATTTCTGATATTGTTTGTGATGAAGATCCTACCCAGACAATCCTTAATGATCCTGAACTATGGAGTGGTTGTATTGCAGGGGCATTTAGGGAAGATAATTTCTTAACCATGTTTGAGGCTGCGGGTTTTTATGGTGTAGAAATTCTCAAACGGGAAGATACTCCTTGGCAAGTGATTGATGGTGTGGAATTTCGCTCAATGACTGTACGAGCATACAAGGGAAAAGAAGGTATTTGTCTCGAAAGAAATCAATCATTAGTCTATAAAGGCCCTTGGAAACAAGTAATGGACGATGATGGTCATGTTTTCTGTCGTGGGGAAAGAATGGCTGTTTGTGACAAGACTTATCAAATTATGACTAGTTGCTGTAGTCCTTACGCTCAAGATGTCATCGGTATTGAACCTTATGAAAATATTCCTTTAGAAGAAGCAAAAGAATTTAACTGTAAGACTAAAGCAATTCGCCACGCTAGAGAAACTAAAGGTTCAGAATATAACTTGACTGAAATTAGTAGTAATGAGTGTTGTTCTCCTGGAGAATGCTGTTAATCAGTAATCAGTAATCAGTAATCAGTAATCAGTAATCAGTAATTAATAAATGAATTTTTTAGAAAGTTTTAGAATGGCAACTTCCACCCTATTTGCTAATAAAATGCGTAGTAGTCTAACAATGTTAGGCATCATTATTGGTAATGCTTCAGTCATTGCAATGGTAGGGGTAGGAGAAGGGGCAAAAAACCTAGCTTCAGAACAATTTGAATCACTTGGCCCCAATGTGTTGTTTGTAGTACCAGGTTCGGAAGAGGAACGACGTACTACTTTTAATGTACCCAAAACTCTAGTTTGGACAGATGCGATCGCCATAGCTGAACAAGTGCCAACGGTAAAAGAAGTTGCTCCCCAAGTTACTAGTAATGAGTTGATTACTTATCGTAATCGTAATGCCAATGAAGAGGTAGTTGGTACTACTCCAGAATACTTAACTACCAGGAGTTTTGAAGTTGCTCAGGGAAGATTTATTAGTGACACTGATGTTGATCGTAATCAGCGTGTAGCGGTTTTGGGTGCAGAAATAGCAGAAAAGTTTTTTCCAGGTCAAAATCCTCTAGGAAAAAAAATTAGAGTCAAAAATATCAATCTGGAGATCATCGGAGTTTTAGAAGCAAAAGGAGCTTTTCTCGGTAGTAATCAAGATCTGACGGTTTATCTACCTTTGACCACGATGGCAAATCAAATTGTGGGTGAAACTTCCCCTTATGGGACTCAAGTAAGTTTTATTTCCATTGCAGCTAAAGATGAAAACAGTATTAATGCTGCTCAATTGCAGATTGAAAATCTCTTACGTCTGCGTCACCAAATTACTAATAAAGATGACTTTAGTGTTCGTACCCAAAAAGATGTCTTAGAAATTGTTGGTACGATTTCCAGTGGTTTAACAGTTTTATTAGCTGCGATCGCTGGGATCTCTTTGTTAGTAGGTGGAATTGGGGTAATGAATATTATGCTGGTGGCGGTGACAGAAAGAACCAAAGAAATCGGCTTACGCAAAGCGATCGGTGCTAAGGAAAGTGATATTTTATGGCAATTCCTGATTGAAGCAACTATCCTTTCGGCTGCTGGTGGCGCGATCGGGACAGTAGTTGGAGTCACTGGCATCATTTTAGTGGGTGCATTTTCTCCCCTTGCGCCGACGATTTCTCCTGTAGCTATTTTACTGGCAGTAGGAGTTTCAGGGGCAATTGGTCTTTCTTTTGGGGTTTTTCCTGCGCGATCGGCAGCCAAGCTAGATCCTATTGTGGCTTTAAGAAGTATTTGATCAATAGACCTGTTACACGAATATCTTTATAGAACGGGTCGTAAAACCTCGTCTGTAGCGAAGCCAAAGGCGGGGAGAGTCACAAAAGTTGAACTACCAGTAAAATAATAATGGTTTTTTCTGGATTTAAAGCTATTTTATTGTTTTATTTAAATATTTAATATAGAATGTTGTTTAAATTTTAGCTGCATACCTATCTATCAAACCCTAAATGAATAATGTAAATTTACATTGGGCGAAAGCTAAAATTATTAAACAATTGGGATACTTTCCTGCTTTTTTGCTCCCTGCCCTCGACTCATCGTTAATTTTTAAAAGTTTAGCTCAGCAGACATTATCTGCCTATATCAATAATCCTTTACCTGTTTTATTTAAAGAAAAGTTATTCGTAATTCTTTCACGTTATTTTGGTATTACTTATTTAAGTATTTGTCATAGCTGTACTTTACAATCTTTGGGGCTAAATGCTAGAGAAATATTAGCTTTAGGTGAGATCGGCTATCCTCAAACAGAAACAGATCTAGAAGCTGATTTACAATTACTCGATAGTCAATGGCAGATAAGTAAAAATTGGCAGCAGCAGCCTCAATTAGAAACCAGTTTGTTACGTTGCTGTAGTTTTATTTTTTTGTATCCATGTCAGGCAACTAATTGCTCTGCTAAATTACAAGAGTTGTTAGGAACGTTTTTTTACAATTATCTAATAATTTTTTTGGGTTATATCAAGCTTTGTCATCAATGGGTATCTAATCATCCAGAAATATCTCATCAACAAGATCCTCGTTCTCAATTACATTTAGGTCCGTTACTGTTATCAGAAATTAAACTAGCGCAATTTTTGACGACCGATATTCTATCGACAAGCCTGAAACCAGAAGTAAATATCTCTGCTGCGCTTCTACCAGAGCCATATCTATCTTTTAAAGCAGAATTAATATCATCTGCTGTGAGTACAGCGATCGCGAAGCGTGGGCTACGCCCAATCGCCGAAAGCGTGGCTGCGCCAATCGCCGTCAATCTAAGCAATATTGTTTGTCAAGAGACGCAGTTAATAGCAGTGGCAGCACAACTTAAAATGGTATTAGCAGCCACGAAAACTGGTAATTGGAGTTGGGATATAGTTAATAATCAAATTGATTTTTGTCATCGTAGTCGAGCTATTTTAGGTTTAAATGATTTTGATGGTAGTTACGAAAGTTTTTTAAAATTAATTCATCCCGACGAACGCGAGTCTGCTGATTTGGCAGCTATTAGGGTAATTAAAGCCCAACAAGATCTAAACTTAGAATATCGTGTCGTTAAATCCAACCAGGAAATTTGCTGGATTCAGGCACAAGGAAGATTATATTACAATACTCAGGGAAAAGCCATTCGCTTAACTGGGCTAATTACAGATATTACTGCTACCAAATCAGATTTAGGAGTTGATCATTTTATTAATCAGAAACAACAGCAAAACGTGGTGCAATCTCTCAAAGAACTAGAAGTTTTACTTAATGTAATTCCCTATCATCTGTTTGTGGTGGATGTCTCAACCAGAAAGATTTCCTTGATTAATTTGGGATTAGCTCGAAGTCTGGGTTTATCTGATCCTGAAGTAGCCAAAGGCATGACTGTTACTGAATGTTTTCCGCCAGAATATGCCCGTAAAATTACTTGGCAACAGCAACAAGTTTTAACTTATAAACAAGTGATGCACCTGCAAGAAGAGGTGACACTTACTGATGGGATTCACTTTTTTGATACTGTTATTACTCCTCTACACAATGAACAGGGCAAAATTACTAGTTTACTACATACTGCCAGTGATATTCCCAATTTAGCTGCTACCCAAGAAGCTCTTTCCGAACGAACTCTACAACTTGAAGCTGCTAACCGCGAATTAGAATCTTTTTCTTATTCTGTCTCCCATGACTTGCAAGCACCTTTACGGGTGATTAATGGTTTTAGTCAGGTACTCTGGGACAATTATCAACCTCATCTCGACGATCGCGGTAGACACTATCTACAAAGAATCCAAGCTAATAGCAAACGCATGAGTGATTTAATTGATGCCCTGTTGCAGTTGTCGCGAGTTACTCGCACTCAGATGCAGTCTGTCAAAATTAATTTAAGCGAAATGGCTCATGATATTATCGAAGAACTACAGGCAGCTGAACCTGAACGCCAGGTAGAAGTTACAATTATTCCCAATCTCCAAACTAAAGGCGATCCACAATTATTACGTATTGTCTTAAATAATCTTTTACATAATGCCTGGAAATATACTTCCAAGCGATCGCTAGCTAAAATTGAATTTGCTTGTCACTCTCAAGATGAACGCCAGTTAGTTTATTTAATTAGAGACAATGGGGCTGGTTTTGATTTAACCTACGCAGACAAACTTTTTACTGCCTTTCAGCGACTCCATAGCCAATCAGAATTTCCTGGTACGGGGATTGGTTTGGCGACTGTTCAGCGTATTATCTATCGTCATGGAGGTAAGGTTTGGGCGGAGGGCGCGAGCGATCGCGGGGCAACATTTTATTTTTCTCTCTAATAGGTCGTCAAGTTTGAATTGATGGGTTGAGGTAAGGTAGTAGTTAGTAGGTAGTAGGTAAAAGCTACAAATTAGTTTATGTGCATAAAGCCGATTCACATCAGCCGTATAATTAACAATAGGCATTGGTGACAAGTGAAGAAAAAGCAGTCTTAGTCAACTACTACAAATAGTGTTTTTTATCTTACTTAACACGCTTATATTGATAATGGTGCATCTCTTGGCTGCTTAATAGATCGCACTACTCGTCAGGTTTTTATTTATACACCTGATAATGAAGTGAAAACTTTAGATAATCCGCAACTTATTAATGGTAATCCAGTTTTATCGAGTTTTGTGCTAGATTTAGCTAAAATTTGGTAATCTTTAATTGTTTTTTTCTCGATTACTTGCTATTTTTGTCCCTGATCTAGACAGATAAACCCTGTAAGGGCGCATCGCGATGCGCCCCTACGTTAAATGTGCTGTCCTGATCTACGGTTCGGTTGTCATAACTGATCATGCTCCAAAAATAAAATAATTTGAAACATAGACGAAAATCAGCGAGCGAAATGGTATTATTCTTGAAATTATAGATTTCAACTCAATATAAAAGAAGTTCACTGTGGCAAAAACTCTTTTTTCTTGCGTCCTACGACAACTTGGTGTTGCTCCTCTATTTCAGATTTCCCTCTCTACCTTGGGTTATCTTTTTCTCACCAGCGATGTTTCCTTAGCTCAAGTTACCTCCGATGGTACAGTTAATACTCAAGTCAATCAAAACGGCAATGTGGCTGAGATTACAGGCGGACAAACGCGAGGCAGTAATTTATTTCATAGTTTTCGGGATTTTTCGGTTAGTACTGGTGATACAGCTTCTTTTTTAAACGCCAATGATATTGCTAATATTTTCTCTCGTGTAACTGGCGGTAATATCTCTAATATCGACGGTTTAATTCGGGCTAACGGTAGTGCTAATTTGTTTTTAATTAATCCTGCTGGAATTTTGTTTGGGGAGAATGCCAGATTAGATGTAGGTGGTTCTTTTTATGGCAGTACTGCCAGTAGTATTTTGTTTGAGGATGGAGAATTTAGCGCAACAGATTTAGAGAATCCGCCTGTATTAACAGTTAATGCGCCGATTGGTTTGAATTTGAGAGATAATCCCGAAGAAATTATTAATCGTTCTGCTGTCCAAGATAGTGCGGGAGAATTTGTGGGACTAGAAGTTTTACCAGGAAATAATCTTGCCTTTGTGGGCGGTAATATTAAGTTTGAGGCTGGTGAAGCTACAGCCAGAGGGGGAAACATTGACTTAGGTGGTTTGTCCGCAGCAGGAACAGTCGGTATTAACAAAGATGGTAGCTTGAGTTTTCCTGAAACTGTTGCCCAAGCCGATATTAGTTTAATTAATGCTTCAGAAGTAGACGTTAGAGGAACAGGTGGGGGGAATATCACTGTCAACGCTCGTAATCTCAAACTAGAAGCAGGAGAATTTGATGGCAGTATTATAAGTAGTTTTTTGCAAGCAGGAATAACTGCTGATTCGACTTCTGCCGAGGCGCAAGCAGGAGATATTACTATTAATGCCACAGGAGAAGTTGCCTTAAGTGGAGAAAGTTCTCTTATCAATCAAGTTTTGGAAAACGGTACAGGCACTAGTGGCAATATTAATATTCAAGCCAGTTCTCTCAAACTTAAAGACGTTGGTATTATCAGTACTACCACTTTTGGGCAAGGAAATTCAGGAAACATTAAAATTGATACTACTGATAATGTTGCTGTCGATCAAAGTTTAATTAGTAGTAGGGTTGGTGACACAGCAGAAGGTAATGGTGGTGACATAGAGATTAGCACGGGCAATTTGTCTATAAGTAGTGGTTCAATCAACACCAGTACGTTGGGAAGAGGAAACGCAGGAAACATTAAGGTTAATGCTACTGATAATCTTGCGGTTAACGGATTTGGTGGTATCGCTAGTGCGGTAGCAGAAAATGCTAAAGGGAATGGTGGAGAAATTTCAATTGTTGCTAATTCATTATCTTTAACTAATGATTCTAAACTATCTAGCAGCACCTTTGGGCAAGGAAACGCGGGTAAGATAACTATTAATGCTACTGAAGATGTTTCTTTAGATACAGGTGACATCTTTAGTAATGTTGGAAGTCCAGATATAAGTCAAGCAGAAGGAAATGCTGGTGAAATTACAATTGATGCTAATTCGATATCCTTAACAAATGAAGCGCAAATTCAATCAGGTGTATGGGAAGGTAACTTGGGGAATGGTAACAATGTGACGCTTAATGCTAGAGGTGGTGACGTTACGATCTCTGGTGGCGATCAAGGAGAGAGTGGCATTTTTACTGACATAGAGACAATTGCTGACTATGATGCAGGCAATATTAAGATTGACGCTCAAGGTTCGATTTTTCTGAATAATGCTGGAATTAAAAGTACAACTGTTGGTACTGGATTTGCAGGAGATATTAAATTAAATGCTCCTAACGAAATATCTATTAAAAATAGTGAAATTTTAGCAGAAGGTAATTTCGGTGGCATTTTTATTGGCAATTCAATACAACCATCTCAAGTAACACTCGAAGGACAAAGAACAGGAGATAGTGATGACCCTATATTTTCCAATTCACTCAGTACTACTAGCTCTAATCCAGATGATTTTACAGGTAGCATTATAATCAATGCTCGCGATAATATTAACATTATTGGCACCGATATTCAAAGCTCAACTCAGACGACAATACTTGGTCGTGATTCTGAAAATTCAGATGGGCTAAATTTCAGCACAATCAAACTTAAGGTTGCAGAAGAAAACCCAATAGGAACTATTAATATTAATCAGTCACGAATAAATACTAGTAATTCTAGTACTGGATATGCAGGAGATGTCATACTTAATGCTGGGGAAAAAATAGAAACATTAGATAGCTCAATTTTCAGTCGTGGTAATTCAGGTCTAATTTTGATTGGTAAATCAGATATATCTGGTGAAACTACATCGCCTCAAGAGATAAATTTTGATAATTCTTTCTTAACAGTTTCCAATAAATCTAATGACAGTGTTGCTGCTCCTGAAACTAATATTAATGCTGGAGAAATTTCAATTAATGCTATCAATAACATCTCTTTTGTAAATAATTCGGAAATAAGTACCATTACCAAACGTCTGGGAGATGCTGGAAATTTAACAATTCAATCGGAAAATGGTTCTGTAGTTCTTGACAATAGTGATGTTTTTAGTAATGTGGAAGCTGGAGGCATTGGTTATGCAGGAAATATAAATATTACTGCAAACTCAATTTTTTTAATTAATGGCGCACAGTTACAATCTGGAATTAAAGAGAATTTCGATGATTTTCTTCAGAATGAATCCATAAGTTTTGGTGGTCAAATTACACTTGATGCCAAAAAAAACATTACCTTGTCTGGTAGAAGTCCAGATGAACAAGCTTTGCCCAGTGGAATTTTTACAGATGTAGAAAGCACTGCTATTGGTATTGCTGGAGACATTAATATTACCACAGGTTCACTATTTTTAACTGATAAAGCAATATTAACTACCCGCTCTTTAGGATTTGGTTATGCAGGAAATATAACAGTAAATGCAAATTCTATAAATTTGGATAATAATTCTAAGATTGAAGCATTAAACAAACCTTTATCTGAGGACTTGGAAGCTTCTAGTGGTTTTATTACTTTAAAAATAGCTGATGACTTGACGTTACAAAATAATAGCTCTATATCTGCACAAGCTACAGAAAAAATTGATGGTGGAAACCTAGATATTGATGCTAAGTTTATTGTTGCTTATCCCAGTAATGGTAGCGGTAATGATTTAGTAGCTGCTGCGGATGGAAAAGGCGGTACTATTGATCTTCATGACGCTGCTGTATTTGGATTAGAGATATCAAGAAACGCTATTAATGACAAGGGCGAATTTAACCTAAATAATGAAAATGATATAGATGCTAGTGGAGGTAACCCAAATTTAGACGGTACGATTAATATCGATACTTCTATTAATCCTGTTCAAGGTGCAACAGAATTACCAAGCAATGTAGTTGAAGCAGAGCAAACCACCGAACAAGCTTGTCAAGCCGATCGCGAATCAGCAGCAAAAAATGGTTTAATTGTGAGAGGTAAAGGTGGTATTCCTGCCCCTCCAGATCAACCATTAACTTCTCAAAATCTGCTCATCAATGGTGAAGTCACATCTGCATACGCTATCCCCGAACCTATAGAAACTAGTAAAGGTAAGATTCAATTAGCCAGAGGGATTAAAGTTACAAAGGATGGAGACGTAATTTTAACTGCCTATCCCACTAATAATGCAGGAGAAAGAATTCCAGAAGGGAGAATTAATTGTGGTCAGATATAAATGGCATTTAATGTGAATTTTGAATTACGATACCAATTTAAAGTCAATTACCCATCGCTTCCCTCACGGGTAAGCGTGGGCTTGTTAAACCCAGT
>CAYMWC010000221.1:0-10109 GCA_964393695.1 uncultured Pleurocapsa sp. | reverse complement strand
GATAAACCCTGTAAGGGCGCATCGCGATGCGCCCCTACGTTAAATGTGCTGTCCTAATCTATAGTTCGGTTGCTATAACTTCATGCTCTATACCTGTGCATTGCCCTGTTAGAATAACTAATATGGAGAATTTGCTAATAATTAAAGACGATTATGCTACTTACCGAGACTAATTTAGTTGCCTTATTATACCTAGTTTTAAGTGGCACATATCTCGTAGTGTTGCCAGCCTTAGTGTATTTCTACCTGAAAAATCGCTGGTATGTGGCAAGTTCCATTGAAAGGTTGATTATGTATCTTTTTGTGTTCTTAAGTTTTCCAGGAATGATTTTGCTCAGTCCGTTTCTCAATTTTCGCCCCAAACGTCGCGAATTAAAAGCTTAGGAACAAAATATGCGTAGAATCGATGCTCTAGGTATTGGTCTGGGTATATTTGTCGCAGCAGGTCTAGTTTATCTAGTTTTACAGCTAGTTGGTCTAGACGGCATTAAAGCAGGCATTTGGACTCAGGCTTTATTAGTTATTGGCTTAATTGGTTGGTCATTAACTTATTTATTTCGAGTTGGTACGAAAAACATGACCTATAATCAACAACTCAAGGATTATGAAGAGGCAGTGATGCAGAAACGCTTGGAAGAAATGTCTCCTGAAGAGTTAGCCCAGTTTCAACAAGAAATTGAGCAAGAAGAAAAATCTTAAAGTCCTCCCGCAATTTTAAAGCCTAGTTATTATTTTAAATTTTAAATTAATTTTACCTAATGAACTCTGTTGCTCATCGTTTTCAACAATTAAAACAAAATTCTGAATGTGCTTTGATTCCTTTTATTACTGCTGGCGATCCTGATTTAGCCACCACAGCCAAAGCTTTAGAAGTTTTAGCTCAAAATGGCGCAGATATCATTGAATTAGGTGTTCCCTATTCCGATCCTCTAGCTGATGGGCCAACAATTCAAGCAGCAGCGACTAGAGCTTTACAAAAAGGAGTCCAATTAGAAGATGTTTTAGCAGTTGTTAAACAGGCAGTCCAGAAAATAGAAGTTCCAATTATTTTATTTACTTATTACAATCCCATTTACTATCGTGGGATCGAAAGCTTTCTCCAACAGGTGAAAGAGGCTGGAGTTAGTGGTTTAGTTGTCCCCGATTTACCTCTAGAAGAAGCAGAAGTTTTACTCCAACCAGCAGCAGCAATGGGTATTGAAGTAACTTTATTAGTTGCCCCTACAAGTTCCTCAGATAGAATTAAGGCGATCGCTGCTAAATCTCAAGGTTTTGTTTATTTAGTTTCCGTAACTGGGGTCACAGGAGTACGCTCAGAAATGGCAACAAATGTTCAAGATTTACTTGCTGATTTGCACAACATAACTAATAAACCGATCGGGGTTGGTTTTGGTATTTCTAGCCCCGAACAGGCAAAACAAGTTAAGGATTGGGGGGCAGATGCTGTAATTGTGGGTAGCGCAGTAGTCAAGCGTTTGGCGGATGGGACTCCTGAAACTGGACTACAAGCGATCGGCGAGTTCTGCTCTTCCCTTAAACAAGCAATCTTGCAATAGAGAAATTATGAGGCACCATTGCTAGCCCCATTACCATTTTTTGGCGGTAAAAGAGAACTTGGTAAATCTTCAAAGTTTTTCTTGACTGCTTTACAAAATTCTTTCATTTGGGCAACTGTCATAGTTGGTTCAGCTTGCCCTTTTTCCCAACGTCTAATTGTCGAAACTGCTACGCCGATTTCTCTAGCCAATTGTTCTTGCGAAAGTTTAACGTTTAATCTCAATCTTTTAAAAGGAGAATTGGTTTCTTGGCGCTGAGATTTTTTGGGTCTGGTCATAATACTTAGAAAAATGATTAATTACAACAAAAATGAGTAAGTACTGCTCAACAGCAAAACCAAGTATATTGAAATGAAATTTTAGTGCGTATTTTCCTGCCTCGCTCCTAGAAACAATGTCTTAGTCTGACAAGAAGTCACAGCACAAAACTAATATATTTCATTAAACTAAATTTTAGTAATTAGCCAATAGATTTTAGCTATTTTTAACTAAAATTTTATTAGCTAATAATTTAGCCTTGATTGCTGTTTAGATCAAATAGGAGTAAATAATGAATCAGAAAATATAAGGTAACAATGATTTTTGAGCAATTAAAATTGTTCGGCTCTACAAAGTGAGAAAATAAATCTCTTGAGATTTATCCGCTTGATTTATACGCTCAATTTTGTCCTATACTAACAAAAAAAAAAATTAACACTATTCGCGAAAATACCGAAATTTAGTAACAACAAAA
This sequence comes from uncultured Pleurocapsa sp., assembly GCA_964393695.1. Taxonomy (GTDB): domain Bacteria; phylum Cyanobacteriota; class Cyanobacteriia; order Cyanobacteriales; family Xenococcaceae; genus Waterburya. The sequence continues at coordinate 7,820 of CAYMWC010000221.1, read as the reverse complement.
AATATTACCTTTAGCATTTGATAAATCATCTACTATCTAAATTGTGGGCTATTAGTCGAGAAATAAAAGTAATGAGAGAGCCAAGTAATTTCAGTAATTATTCTGAAGCGTTTTGAGCAATTGCTTGATATTACTATTAACACAGTATTGTGGTGATAGCACTTGATTTTGATCTTTTAAAATTGATGCTGAAAATAGCATTTTTTACATCTAAATTATAGTCACCTATCAATTATTTAACATAATAATTATATAGCATTTCTCGTATTAGTAAAATAGCTTACATAATAGCTTACATACCTGGCTAATAGCAAATCCGCCGATCAAAAACCCACTTGTCCATCAGGAGTTTTAATTAGCTTAAAAGTCTTCTTCCTTATTCTTAGAGTCAACTTTTAAATAGTGTATCTCAACAAGATATAGTATAACTGAGGCTGAGGCAGTTAAAAAAAATCGCCTCCAAGCCATTAGTCATTAATTTTAATTACTGATAGTTAACAATTCGAGCAAAACTAGCAGCTTCTAAACTTGCCCCTCCTACTAATGCTCCATCAATTTCTGATTGTGCCATAATCTCATCAATATTATCTGGTTTTACTGAACCACCATATTGAATAGATACATTTTGATTATCTAATTGTTGGCGAATAAGAGCAATCACGCGGTTAGCTTCTGTAGATTCGCAAGTATCTCCAGTCCCAATTGCCCAAATCGGTTCATAAGCAATAATTAAATTGTTTTGATCTATTCCTACTAAATCTTCTTTTAGTTGATTGATGATAATATTTTCTGTTTCGCCAGCATCTCTTTGTTGCTTTGTTTCACCTACACAAAGAATTGGCTTGAGTCGATATTTTTGAGCAGCTTTGAGTCGTAAATTGACTGTTGCATCTGTCTCACCAAAATATTGTCGTCTTTCGCTATGACCAACAATTACATAGCCTACACCAATTTCGGTGAGCATTTCTCCTGAAATTTCTCCAGTATAAGCACCCTCGTCTTCCCAATGAATGTTTTGCGCTCCTAACATAACTCTGCTGCCATGCAAGTTTTTAGACATCACTGTCAGCGAGGTAAATGGGGCGCATAGGATTATTTCCCGCTTCTCGTTAGTATCTTCGATTTTGGATTTAAATTCCTGCACAAATTTCAAGGACTCTGCCTGATTTTTGTGCATTTTCCAATTACCAGCAATTATTATTTTTCGCACAATCTAAAAAATACCTTCAATTCTCTGCAAATCTTAGTTTAAGACTTTGTGGGGGATTAAGGCTAGGTTATTAAGTAGTGATGTTGAATTAAAATCTCAAACTGAGTCTAAGGTACTACCCCGTGCAACGACAGAGCCTGCTGGGACTTCGTCAAGATTTTAAGAATAATATGTATATTTTTTGCAAAATGTTACTTTCGGTAGTGCATCAAGAAAGTGTGGGAGAAGTAGAAGAATTTTACCCATTACTCCCTCCGCCCCTCAACTCCCAACACCCACTTGCTGTCTTGTTTTAAATCTAGATGTCACTTATTTAAACTATCAGCAGCATTATAGACATCGATCGCAGGATTACTTTGAATCTGAACAGTAGAGTCATCTGAATGGTTATTGCTACCAGTTTCATTATCCACAAGGTGGCGAACTATCCTAGTTTGACGAACTTTGCCATTACCGCCTATATTACCTTGCACTCCTGTGGTGACACTAACATTACCTCGACAAGCACCATTAGTTTGAAAGTCAACATCATTAGTGCGATCGCTTGGTTCTTTACTACCGCTAATATTGTATTGAACCGAAACGTCAGCTTGAACACATTGAGCAACCGCAGGAGGGACAAGAAGTCCTATTCCCAGGTAGCTACAAATTGGCAGCAATCTCATGATCGAGTTTGTCAACTTCATTTTTATCTCTCCGTAAAATCAAGTCCAGAATCAGTTACAAGTATTATGAGAAACACTGCTTTGAATTATGCTGCTACTAGATTGAGTAACATGACTCGTTGTTTGATAAGAACTGTAACGACAGTTAGAACGAACATTACGATTACTCTGCCAAGGTAAACGCCAATGACGCAAAGGATGCCAAGATCGGTAAGAAGAACGACTAGGAACTTGAACAATAGTGCCGTTAGAATTGAGATAGATACTGCCATCTCTGCTGGTAATCGCTTCGACATTAGGAGTTTTAACTTTAACTTCATTGGCAAATACCGAACTCTCAGCAGTCATTACAGTTATGGGTAAGATAATGCTCACTGCCATTAGTCCCATTAATTTAGTTGGTTTCATGGTAAAAATCTCTTTTGTAATCAATAAAAGCGATGGGAAAGAAGAAAGAAACTATTAGCTTCTTTCTTCTTTCTTAAAAGCTAAAAGCTTATTAATTAATAGCGACTATGACGAAGACGACGAGTATAAGTGCTATTAGACTGTTGCGCATCTTGAACGCAGGTATTGTATTCCCCTAACTGATCACAGAATTGATCACTGCGCTGAACGATACCAGTATTGCTTTCTTGGTAATTATCATAGCCACTGTGATGAGTGCGAGATTCTGTAACCTGTCGATTTCTTTGATTAGAATTTTGTACCGAAACGTTATCGTTACCTGTAATTACCGATTCTTGGACTGACTCTTGGATCACAGCATCGTCTGCTTTGGCAGGAGAAGTAATTAAACTAAGAGTTGCGATCGCTAGGAAAGCGAATACTTGTTTACTGTTCTGAGAAAAGATTTGTTTGTTCATAATGTGAAAATAGTCTCTGTAAAATCAACCTTGTGCAGAAACTAGACGCACCGCTGAAATTTTGTGTTCCACTTTACGAAAATTTCTCGCTATTTTTACCCCAAGATCAATCTGCCGATGAATGGATAGCTAAATTAATCGCATAAATCAAAAGTTAGTCCCAATGATGGATGCAAGGAATAAAAATAAAAGTTGCTAATTTCTTATTCTATCCCTAGCTTCGTCTGCGTCCCGACGATAATCGGATTCAGAATCATTAGATCGATCATATTCATACTCTTCTCTAGCATTTTCTAATTCTTGCCGTCGTTGTTCAGCATCTCGATCATTATTAATATCTTGCTGTTCTCTTTCGTAACTATCTCTAGCTTCGTCTGCTTCTCGGCGATAATCAGATTCATAATCATCTTCAGAGTCATCAGATCGATCATAATCGCTGGACTCTTGCTCAGCATTTTCTAATTCCCGTCGACGTTCTTCAGCATCTCTGTCATCGCTATTTTCCTCATCTGCATTTTCAATTAGGATATCGATTATACTTCTAGATTCTTCCTCACGTTCGTTATCTGCTAAATACATTCCATCCAGCAGGATGTTTGGTTGAACAACATTAGATATTTCCTTTGTATCTATGAAAGCCAGATCAATTGAGTTGACCTTTGAGCAGATGTTGATTGATAAGAACAAAGAACCCGCACAAATTGCTTCTAACATGAGATTACCTATTTAGATAGACGAAAAACAGACATTGTATAAATGCCTGTCTAAAATTTTTAAGCACAAAACTGAAAAATCAATACTTCTTACTTATTACTTTTGTGTAGTTTGCCTAGACAATATCAATATCTTCGTTGGAAATAAATTCAACATCATTTTCAATTACAGCAAAAGCTTGCCCGTCAAACAAAACTTCTCTAGAACCAGAATCAAAAGTAAAGCGGTCAATTTCATCTGTTTCGATGTCAAAACCCTCAGCAGAGACTTGTATTTTGTCGCCTTCATCAAATGAAAAGTCCTCGATTACGTCTACTCCGACATCTGAAATATTAGAAAAAACAAAGGTATCTGCACCCAAACCGCCATTGAGAAGATCATCTCCTGCTTCTCCTTCTAAAATGTCGTTGCCTTCATTACCAGCCAAAATATCTCTACCTGCACCACCTAGCAAGGTGTCATCATCAGCTTCTCCATATAGCTCATCGTCGTCATCTCCCCCGTCTAAAATATCATTACCTGAACCAGCGAAAAGAATATCATTACCTGCATCACCAAATAATTGATCATTCTCTGTACCGCCGTCCAGGGTGTCATTGCCTCCATCGTTTCCGCCAATGAGAAGATCGTCGCCTGATTCACCATATAGCTGATCGTTAGCTAGACCGCCTTCTAGGGTATCATTGCCGTCTTCACCACCGTAAAGAGTATCGTCATCATATTCTCCATACAACTTGTCGCTGCCTGTGCCTCCCAGGAGAGTATCAAGACCATTGAAACCCAGAAGTACATCGTCTCCTGCCTCTCCTGCTAAATAATCTTCATTTTCTCCACCGTTGATGGTATCGTTACCTTCAAAACCTAAGAGAGTATCATTGCCTAAATAACCGTCCATAATATCGTCCCCTTCGCGACCGTCTATTTTGTCGTTTTCTGGACTTAAGAAACTAGTTCGTATATCTTCGCTTCCTGAAGTACCTATAAATTCAGCCATAATAATTATTTTTTTTGCAATTTAATGTTAAAAATCAGGTTTGTGGTGGTTTAAAAATTAGATTAACCTTGTACAGTTTCAACGTTAAAGAATGAAAATAAAAAAGTTGATAAAGCCGTAAAATCTGATTGATTGGCAATTTTTTAACCTTTTTGACAAGTGAAAATGATTCTTAGACTTTGAAAAAATAATATTGTTCCTGGAATTTTAAAAATATTTAATTATTTGAAATTAGTAGACACTGCTATGGAGATGATTGTGGCTATTAAGTAAAGAAATGGCTGAAAATACAAACTACAAAAAATTATTTTTGTCAACAGGCTGAGGAATTAAATTTAAATACAACTGCTAATTTGTCAAAAAACTTGACTTTTTTGAGAGAAATAATGATAAACTCTATAAAGAAAGGATATTGTGATCCCCAAAAATTAAGTTTATCTGTGCATAACTATTAATTTACTAGTCTTTAACCTAAATGGCTTTTCAACTATGACTCATTATCAATACTCATAAAAGAAAAAATATTTTAGGTACATACTGTTCAGGCTAGATAAAATAGGTAATAGTTATCCATTGGTACTTTTTCGGCAAAATTAGATTTTCAGTGAGGATTGAGTCTATATATTCTGGACTAAAAGAATATAAGAGTTTATTCGCTAAGTTATAAATAGCAAACAAACAGGACGTACATACATTTAATTATAAAATAAATGTATGCCATCAAAAGATTAAATTCATGCTGTCAATTCGTTTGTAACTCAAACTCTTAATAAGGTTTGATTTTTATAACCTAAGTTTATAAACTAATAGACGCTTGGCAAAATAATCTGCAAGTAATTTTTGTAGATAATTTCAATTGTATTTAGGCAAAAAAGAATGAGTCAAATTAAAGCAAAATTCGTAGCTGACGATACTGCATTTAGAGTAGAAGGTTACGAAAAAATTGAGTACGATCTTTCATTTGTAGAAGGTGTATTCAAGATAGAAAATAAAGAATTGGCTGACAGCTACGAAAAGTTTGGACGCTGTTTGATGGTAGTAGATGCTAACGTGCATCGTCTTTATCAAGATCAAATCGAAGCTTACTTTAAGCATTATGATATTGATTTGACAGTGTTCCCAATCATTATCACCGAACTAGACAAGAGCTTGAACACTCTCGAAAAGATCGTTGACGCTTTTGCTGATTTTGGTTTGGTGCGCAAAGAACCAGTATTGGTAGTTGGTGGCGGTTTAATTACTGATGTAGCTGGTTTTGCTTGTGCTTGTTATCGTCGTAGCAGCAATTATATTCGCATACCGACAACGATGATTGGTTTGGTTGATGCTAGTGTAGCGATTAAGGTAGCAGTAAACCATAAGAAACTAAAAAATCGTCTTGGTGCTTATCACGCTTCAAAAAAGGTGATTTTAGATTTTTCATTTCTTCGTACATTACCAGAAGCACAGGTGCGTAATGGGATGGCAGAGTTAGTCAAGATAGCCGTAGTTTCTCACCAAGAAGTATTTGAACTATTAGAAAAACATGGTCAAGAGTTGCTGAAGACCCGTTTTGGTTATCTCAACGGTAATGAAGAGATTAAAGAAATTGGACGTAAGGTAACTTATGAAGCGATCAAAAAAATGCTGGAGTTGGAAGCACCCAACCTGCATGAACTAGATTTAGACCGCGTTATTGCCTATGGACATACTTGGAGTCCCACATTTGAATTAGCTCCTGAAATTCCACTTTATCATGGTCAGGCAGTTAATATCGATATGGCTTTATCGGCGACGATCGCAGCCCAACGTGGCTATATTACCCCAGAAGATCGCGATCGCATTTTGACGACCATGAATAATATTGGTTTGGCGTTAGATAATCCAGTATTAGACATTGATTTGTTATGGAAAGCTAGTGAATCAATTACTCAAACCAGAGATGGTTTATTACGCGCAGCAGTTCCTCAACCAATTGGTACTTGTTACTTTATCAACGATTTAGAGCGAGAAGAATTAGAAGAAGCTTTAGCCGAACACCGACGTATTTGCGCTGACTATCCCGATTCTGGATTGGGTACGCAAGTGTATCTAAACGAAGGCAAAGAATCAACAGAAGAATTGTTAGTAGGGAGTGTCTAATCGTGGTGAGTACAGTCAACAAGAAAACTGCCAGACCAGTAACACCGTTGGGAATTCTCGTCCAGCAGCTAGAACACATTTTAAACGCAGCCAAAACCGAGTCGATTTCGACCGAATTTAAAACATCCTTGAACCAAGCATATCATCTGGCTGCGGGAATTGACCCTTATTTAGAAGCCTGCACAACTTCTGAATCGGAAGCTCTAGCTAATTTGGCACAAAAAACTCAAGAGGAAGATTGGAGTAAACGTTTTGACGACGGCGAAACTGTAAGGGCATTAGAACAGGAAATGCTCTCTGGACATATAGAAGGGCAATTGCTCAAAATGCTGGTGTCTATTAGTAAGTCCAAACGTGTCTTAGAAATCGGAATGTTTACGGGGTATTCCGCTTTGGCGATCGCTGAAGCTTTACCTTCTGACGGTTATCTAATTGCCTGTGAGGTAGACGAATACGTCTCCCAGTTTGCGAGCGATTGCTTTGCTGCTTCTCCCCACCAAGACAAGATTCAGGTCAAAGTTGCACCTGCTATAGAAACTATGAAAGAGTTGCTAAAGGCAGGAGAATCTTTTGAGATGGTCTTTATTGATGCCGACAAAGGTGGCTATATTGACTATGTTAACTTGCTGTTAGATACGGATTTACTAGCACCAGAAGGCTTTATCTGTGTAGATAATACCTTAATGCAAGGATATCCTTATCTACCAGCAGCACAACGCACTGCTAACGGTGAAGCGATCGCCCGTTTCAACCGTTTTGTTGCCGAAGATCCTCGTGTTGAACAGGTTTTAATACCTTTACGCGATGGCGTAACTTTGATTAAACGTAAATAGGTGATTAGGGATTGGGGACTGGCGATTGGTTAGTCCTTTGTCCTTAGTTGTGTTAATTATCAATTTTTTCTCTTTCCTGAAAAAGCCCTTCATAATTCATCCCTCATCCCTGGAAAAAATGGCACAAATATTATTTGTTTCAGGACGTGCTTGGGCAATAACCAAGAACCTGAGTACTTTAGTTGTACTGTTGTTATTATTACCTTTTAATTTATTGGCAGTAATTGTAGCTGCGATTGCCAATATTTTTAAGGATAAAAACCAACAGCAATCTACTCCCATTGAACCAAAACGCATCCTGATTACAGGGGCGAAAATGACCAAAGCGTTACATCTTGCTAGGTCTTTTCATCGAGATGGACACCAGGGCTAACGCATCTAAATTCCCAAAGCTAGACAGAAAAGGAGATTGAAAAA
>CAYMWC010000220.1:0-10137 GCA_964393695.1 uncultured Pleurocapsa sp. | reverse complement strand
TTAAACAAAAAAAGTCTATTAAGTCGGGCAGACTGGTACTTTCCTTGGTTGGTACTATTGTTTCAATTTTTTTAATATTTTCAGCATTAAGATAAACAAAAATTTGTTCTCGTAAAATTTGACGTGCTGAGGGGGGGAAACTGGCAATTTCTAACTCAAATCTAGCTCGTCTTTCTTGGGCAAGACTAACCATAAACCGAGCCATATTGAGTAATCTAGCCTTGATAATGTTGGAATTTAAATCACGAGAATCATTATAGCTACAGTTGAAAATCAAATCTGCTAGGTCGAGATTATCTTCTAGGAAAACCAAAATTCCCTCTTGGAGATATGGTTGAATTCCTTCCATTCCTAGTGTGCCTAAATCTGCTAAAGCAATTACATTGCCAACTAGCGAAATTTTGGTCTGGGACTTGTAGAGATAAGGTTGATAAATTGAGTAAGGAGAAAAACTATAACTGACTTTTCCAGCCAGAGGATCACGAGCGCAAATAGTAGCAGCTATTGCGTCTTCAATAATTTTTAGATCCCCATCCCTAAATAGAATTGTTTGCTCAAGTTCGTAGATTGCTAAATTTTGGTTTACATCGCGAAGATATTGAATTAATTTATTAGCAGTTGCAGTTTCACTAACTCCTGGAATCCTTTGGCGAGGCTTATAAGGTTCTGTTGTCGCCACAAACTGTTGCACCATATCATGAGCCATAGCACAAAGATCAATAAGACTTTCAAGTCGTTGCAAGTCTTCCAAGGATTGACTGGCTTGTAAAACAGGTTTAATTCCCTGAAAAATAAGATTAGCTCGACGTTTTACCGCTAAAGCGTGAGCGAGAGTATGGTAATAAAGCTGCTTATCTTTTGTTTCCTGGGCAATTTCGGCTCGCACATAATCTTCAACTAGCTGAACTGTTTCAGCGAAAGAGTTTGGTTTGGTTCTCCAACTATTGTGTTTCATGAGCCACTGTTTTTTCTGACAATTTATCATGAAAGGCAGGATGAAAAGGGAGAAATTTAAAAGTTACCAACAATTAACTCCTTATTCCTAATCCTTCATCCCTCATACTTCATCCTTCTAACTTATCCCTGCCACATTTTCTCAATAATTGTTTCTGGTTGAATATCAGCCAGATTAGCTGTTGGTGATTGAATGGCAACACAGTTTTTATTGTTTTGGGGAATTATTTTGCCATCCTGATTAGTCAATAAAGCCAGAGTATAGGTGTTGGTAGCTATAGCTAGCTGTAAAGACGTATTGTTATTACACAAAACCAAGTTAGCACCAGCGATTATAGCTGCAATTTTACCAATATTGTGATTGGCGATCGCTTTAAGCTGGTTATTTGCCGACATCATTGCTGTTACCCAGTCTTCGTTGGTGTCTGTCTGTAGCAAAACAATAGCTAATCCTGTCTGGCGTTGTTCAATATCCTGAATAATTTTTTGCCAGCTTTTAATAGGATAGGCACTAGTATCTTCTGTCAGGGATTCATCACAGAGAATAATGTAGCCATTATCTTTAATTGCTAATCGTTGTTGTTCTGACTCTGCCCAGGCAATATCTTCCGTTGGGACATTAATAGTAAGGCTGGGACAACTAGTCTGAATTCCCAAACCTGTCACCAGATCGTGATACATTTCTGCGAGATATTGTTCTGGTTTGCGGACAACGGTATTAGACAAATACAAGGCAACGTCATCCTGATAACCTACCCTAGTGGGGATACCATTAAGCCAAAGCAATAATTTAATGCGCCAGGAAGTTGGGAGACTAATGACAGCATCATATTCGCGATCGCGCACAGTCCCTAAAAGATTGAGATAATCAGCAAAGCTATTACGATCTTGGAAATCGAACACCAAAACATCATCGACATTTTTGCAGACTCGGTAAGCTTTTTTAGCTTGCGGTTCTACCAAAACATCAATTATCGCCTGGGGATATTGTTTTTTTAAGGTTTCTAGAGTGGGGAAAAAGAGAATTTGATTACCGATTCCACCAGGAACGAGGGCTAGTATACGCATCCTTATAGAAGATATAGTCCGTATTTTTTATCTGTGGACAATTTTAGTAGATGATAGAGCTAAACAGTTTGATCTTTAGGAAAACATCGTAAATGTATTTGTTAATTCCTGCTGCGGGTATGGGTCGTCGTATGGGCAGCGAGTTCGCTACGCGAGGGCTACGCCAACGCAATAAACTTTTATTAGAATTACTGGGAAAACCTTTATTAGCCTGGACTCTATTGGCTGCCGAAAATGCTCTCAGTATTCAATGGATTGGCATTATTGGACAACCTACAGACTTTGCTGATTTTAAAGATATTCTGAGCCAGCTAAATTTGTCTAAATTTGTGGAATTAATTGTCGGCGGTGAAACTCGTCAAGAATCTGTTTATAACGGCTTACAGGCTCTTCCAGAAGCTGCTGAGAGGGTTTTAATTCACGATGGGGCAAGATGTTTGGCAACCTCGGAATTATTTGATCGTTGTAGTGATGCTTTTGATCGTTGTCAGGGATTTATTGCAGCCGTACCCGTCAAGGACACCATTAAGGTAGTTAATGGACAAAGAATAATTGAAGATACCCCAGATCGCCGTCATTTATGGGCAGCCCAAACTCCTCAAGGATTTGATGTACAACTCTTAAAACATTGTCATACTCAGGGGCGAAAATTAGGTTGGGCTGTTACTGATGATGCAGCTTTATTTGAAAAGTGCCAACTGCCAGTCACTATTGTTGAGGGTGAAGAAACAAATTTAAAAGTAACTACTCCTGTCGATCTGGCGATCGCTGAATTTATTTTACGTCAAAGATTTAGTCTCTAATTGATTACTTTTATAATCAAGAAAAGTTAATTAGAAACTAATAACTAATAACTACGAACAGTATTACTTTCGGTTTCACATTGTACCCTTGTGGTATACCTTAAATTACCAGCGTCGAACAACTATGAATACAGCAGCCGATCAAATCATTTTTGATTATCTTGATCTTAAGTCTTTGCCTGAAATCTGGCAGATAACTGCCGAAAAGTATAGCGATGTTATAGCTTTACAAGATCCTCACGCTAAACCTGAAGTTGTCATTACTTACCGTGATTTAGCTACTCAAATTCAACAATTTGCTGCGGGTTTACAAGCTTTAGGAATTCAACCCCAAGCCAAGGTTGCTCTATTTGCCGATAATAGCCCTCGTTGGTTCATTGCCGATCAAGGAATTATGACCGCAGGTGGGGTAGATGTAGTCCGTTCGGCAGGGGCAGAACAGCAAGAATTAATTTATATTTTAGAAAATAGCGATAGTACCAGTTTGGTAGTTGAAAATGCCAAGTTATTAGCTAAATTAAGCCCTCAGTTAGCAAATTTGCCTATTCAGTTGATTGTGCTTTTGAGTGATGAAACACCAACTGAAGATACATCTATCAAAACCCTGAACTATCAGCAATTGATGGATTTGGGTAAAAAACACCAACTTCAACCAATAGAGCAAAATCAAGATACATTGGCAACGTTGCTTTATACTTCTGGCACAACAGGGAAACCAAAAGGAGTCATGTTAAGTCATGGCAATCTTTTGCATCAGGTAAATTATGTCAAAACAGTTTTTCAACCCCAAGCAGGAGATGTGGTTTTATCGATTCTTCCTAGTTGGCACGCCTATGAACGAGCAGCCGAATACTTTTTCTTAGCTCATGGTGCAACCCAAGTTTATACAACTATTCGTTACTTTAAACAAGATTTAAAAAAATTTCAGCCTACCTATATGGTGGCTGTACCTCGCCTCTGGGAATCTCTCTATGAGGGAGTGCAAAAGCTTTTAAGTGAACAGTCACAATCACAACAGAAATTAGTTAAGTTTTTCCTCAAACAGTCGGAAAAATATATTAGGGCAAAGAGAATTGCCGATAATACCTGCTTAGAGAATTTTCAGGCTTCGGCGATCAAGCGATCGCTGGCAGATTTAAAAGCAGGAACTCTTTATCCTTTCCATGTCTTAGCAGATAAGGTAGTATACCGTAAAATTCGGGCTGGGGTAGGTAATATTAAAGCAGTTTGTAGCGGTGGAGGCTCTCTAGCTAAATATCTCGATGATTTTTACGAAACCGTTGGGATTGAAGTCTTTGTCGGTTATGGACTCACGGAAACTTCTCCCATTACTAACGCCCGTACTCCGCTACATAATGTCCGAGGTTCAGCAGGAAAACCTTTACCAAAAACTGAAATTAAAATTGTTGATCCTGAAACTCGTCAAGAACTTCCCCCAGGAGAACGAGGATTAGTTTTAATTCGCGGTAGTCAGGTGATGCAAGGATACTATAAAAATCCTGAAGCTACAGCTAAAGCAATTGATCCAGAAGGTTGGTTTGACAGTGGAGATCTAGGTTGGGTAACTCCTGATAATGATCTAGTTCTGACAGGACGAGCTAAAGATACCATTGTGTTAACTAATGGCGAAAACATCGAACCTCAACCAATTGAAGATGCTTGTGTACGAAGCATCTATATCGACCAAATTATGTTGGTAGGACAGGATCAACGGGCTTTGGGGGCTTTAATTGTACCTAACTTAGAAACATTACAACAATGGGTATCAGAACAAAAACTAGATCTCAAATTACCAAGCCCAGATAGCTCCCCAGAAGAAATGAATCAAAGCGATCTAAATAATCAACAAATCATTAACTTATACCGTAATGAATTAAATCGCGAAGTCCAAAATCGCCCAGGCTATCGCGCTGATGATCGTATTGCCAAGTTTCGTTTGATTGTCGAACCTTTTGACCAAGCTCACGGTACTATGACTCAAACTTTCAAAATCAAGCGTCCTGTTATTCAAGATAAATATCAAAATCTCATTGATCAGATGTTTACCGACTAATCTCCAGTTTCTAGCTTTTTTTTCAAAAACAAAAAGTATCAATAATCAATTTTTTAAGATACAACTAAAAAGATTAAAAATTCAGGAAATAACCTAGCTAGACTAAAAAAAAGCCTGTAATCTTTAAGCTGCAAGTAGATTAGAACTCAGAAAGATATAAGAAGGAGCCGAAATCATGGACTACGCTAACGCCAGTTTACTTTTAAAACGCCCAGTCACCGTCAAAGCCATTGTTACGGCTCAATGGAAAGAGGAAGTTACCCAGCAACTACAAAAACAGGTAGCCCAGATAGATCAGCAAATGCAACAGCTAGAAATCCAGGGCAAAAGAACAATTGAAGAAATTACTAAACAGGCACCAGATCCCACTTTAATCCAAGTCAAAAAACAAATTGAAAATATTCAGGGGCAAGTCAGTCAGAAAAAAGGAGAAATGCTCGAAAAGAAAAATCAATTTTTGCAACAGCTACAGCAAATCCAGCTTTTAGAATTAGATCAAGAAGTAATCCAAGCTCAAATGGAAAGTTTCTTTCGATTAGAGAAAGGTGACAACTTAGTCAAAAAACTTAATGTCGAAGTTGTCATCAGAGATGGGGTGGTTGAAGAAATTCGCGGAGAACTTTAAAATTGGCAGTAAAATGTTGCTTTCTGAAATAATTATGAAAGTACAATAGATAAAAAGTTTAAAGCTTTTTAAAGACTCTTGTATTCAGGCAAAGATACCCTGAGAATTAAAAAAGAAAGTTGCTATGTATTGAGGGAGCAAGTTGAATACGAAAGCGATAATCGCCCGTAACCCAGGTAAGGTCATTTGTTTAGGAGAAATACTATTTGATTGCCTTGCTGATGATTTAGGAAAATCTGTATCAAACGTTACATCTTGGACTCCCTATCCAGGAGGCGCACCTGCTAATGTGGCTTGTGCTTTGGCTAAATTGGGAACTCCCTCTGCTTTTATTGGCTGTGTTGGGAAAGATGCTCAAGGTCACGAACTAGTTAAACTGCTCCAAGGGATTGGAGTCAATCTTTTTGGGGTACAATACACCAACCAAGTGCCTACCAGACAAATATATGTCACTCGGACAGCCAGTGGCGATCGCATTTTTGCTGGTTTTGGCGATCAACGAGCAGATCAGTTTGCTGATGCCTATCTACAAGCCCAATATTTACCACGAGAATTATTTTTGGAAGCTGAGTTTTTGGTTTTAGGGACTTTGGAATTAGCCTATCCTCAAAGTCGAGAAGCGGTATTTCGCGCTTTGAAACTAGCTGAAGAATACCATCTGAAAATAGTTTTGGATGTTAACTGGCGACCGATGTTTTGGCTCAACGAAGAAGATGCACTTCCCTTAATCCAACAGCTTTGGCAATATGTGGATTTTCTAAAACTCTCAGCAGAGGAGGCGCAGTGGTTATTTGATACTACTGATGCAGGGGCAATTTCTCATCGTTTAGGCTCGGTTGAAGGAGTTTTAGTCAGCAACGGCGACGCAAAGGTAAGCTACTGCCTCAGTGACAATGAAGGTACAGTAAACCCCATGCAAGTCTCTGTTCAAGATACTACGGGGGCTGGAGATGCTTTCTTAGCAGGTTTTATTCATCAATTATGCCAGCAGGGTACAAAAAACTTAAGCAAACCCCAAATAGCTGAAGAAGTTGTGCGCTATGCTTGTGCTGTTGGTGGATTGACTACTACTAAATCTGGAGCGATCGCTGCTCAACCTACTGCTGCCGAAGTTGCAACCTTTCTTGCCCAAAATAAACACATAACATAAGAGAGCCGAAGACTTGCCGTGTTTCGTCTCGACTCTCAAATTTTGTTCCCTCCTCACACGCCAGCAATCATAATCAAGGGTATTGGGTTTGTCAATATTTTTTTTTTCAAGTGACTAATGACTGCTCATAAACTACTCGGTGCAACTACATTTAATTTCTCAACTAGTATTCGTTGTAGCCAATATTGAACTAAAGCAATTAATCCTAAACGAGCGATCGCAATTTGTGGAGTTTGCTGCTTGACTTCACCTAGAAAGCGACATTCGGCTTGGAAAATTTCGCTGGCTATAGTTAAGCCAAACGCTAGTTTAACCCAGCTATCTGGCTTCGCTGCAAACGCATCTGTGACTTTTAGCAACTGCCGTAAAAGATCATATTCTGCTTCTTGGATTAAGCAAAAGTTTCGTTGTTCATTCAGCCAGGAGATTGATTGAGGGTATTCTAGCTGCCAAGTGGTATTAGTAAAACAATCATCTTTAAGGGTAATTAATTTGGCTCTTGCTCCCAAGCGTAATAACGAGCAACAACGAGCATGAGCATATTGTAGAGGCATTAAATTGCTGAACTCTTGTAGCTGAGTAGGTGTTGGGTTAGCTTGATTAACATTAACAGGAACAGGAACAGGAACAGGAACAGGAACAGGATACTGTGCTTCTAAAAAAAATACTACCTGTTTTAACCAGTTGCCTAAAGTTGCAGAGTCTAAATAAAAGTTAAGCCAACCAGAAGGAGTTATCTCAATTTCTAACTGTAAACTTAGTTCAGACAAACTATTATTTTGGTTTAGTGTTAATAATTTAACTAGATTTTCCGCAATTATTACTGGTGAAAGTAATAAGTAGTTAGCGAGAACTAAAGCAATAGGCGAAGTATATACAATTGGCGTTATGTATAGTTTAGATGAAATTTGATTACCCTGATTTGCTGAGGCTAATATTTGCCGAGCAGAGCTAGAAAGTATAATTTTATCGTTGATGATTGTCGAAAAAAACTTAAGATCAAGTTGGAGATGCAACTTTTGTTGATATAAATTAAGAGTTTGTAGTAGTCTTTTTGCTAACAGACTTTTGACCGAAATAGAAGTCTGTTCTTGAGTAAATCGAACTTTAAAAAAGTTATGTGAAAAAGTATTTTTTGATACATTGTTATCCATGTAAAATCAAATATGCATTGATATCTTATTTTGCCTCCTAATCTATGGAATTTTCTGCACACTCGTCCGAGGCATCTCGCCCATCTTTGACCTGGCAAAATATTATTGACTGGGCGCAAATCCACTATCGCGATCGCATTTTTCGGAAAGACGAACAAATTCCCGCTCGTCCTCAATTGATTTACCTTGTTAATCAAGGTGCAGTACGTTTAGTTAGCAAAACTCAAAATCAGCATAGCAGTTCACCAGTTACATCAACTACACTTGAAACCGAGGAATTAGAAGAGGCTTTTTTAGGCTTTGTCGGCGCGGGTAAACCTTTTGAAATTGTTAATCAAGCTGCTTTTAGTCTTCATGCTTATGCCCACGTCGATTATACTCAGGTAATTTGGCTTTATTGGCAGGATTTAGACAATTGGTCTGATTTTCGGCAGGAAATATACGAGGCTTTTCGCGATCAACATCAACGTAAGTTATTGTGGCTCAGTGCTTTGGGGCAGAGAAGAACTATAGATCGTCTTGTTAGCTTTCTGACTTTACTGGTAGAAGAATATGGCGAGGAGCAAGGACAAACTTGCTGTTTACCCTACACACTAACCCATGCTCAAATAGGTAGCGCGATCGGCTCTACGAGGGTGACGGTAACAAGACTTATGGGTAAGCTACGCCGTCAGGGAATAATTTCTATTACAAACGATAACTCAATTTGTATTAATAATCTGAAGATTACTCAAGGTGACTAATTGATATTTTTTGACAAAACTTATAAAAAAAACATGATGAAGTTAGAGTAGTCAAATATTTATTTAGTTAACCTGATGGTAGATATCAAAAATAATGTTGATTTTTTTGTCAACCAATGAGAAAATAAAAACACCGTTAGCATAAAATAATGATGGCAATTTAATTATTGGTTACCAATCGCCTAATCTTCAGAGCCACTGTTAGTCAAACTCTAGGTTAGTTAATCAGACTAAAGACACGGTGTACAATCAAGACTAACTTTTAGCTACTTTTCCAAATTATTTTTATTCTTTTACTCTATTGATTGAGGCATTCATGGCAAGAAGCGCAAATACCACAAATACTGCAAATACCGCTAGCAATTCTGATAAAGATAAAGCTCTTAATTTAGTTTTAAAACAAATCGAGCGTAACTTTGGTAAAGGTGCAATTATGCGCCTGGGGGATGCTACTCAAATGAGGGTAGAAACCATTCCTAGTGGAGCGTTAACCCTAGATGTGGCTTTGGGTGGGGGATTGCCCAAAGGTAGAATTATTGAAATCTATGGGCCAGAAAGTTCTGGGAAAACTACTTTGGCTTTACACGCGATCGCGGAAACCCAGAAAGCAGGAGGAGTAGCAGCTTTTGTGGATGCCGAACACGCCTTAGATCCTACCTATGCAGGAGCTTTGGGAGTCGATATCGAAAATTTACTAGTAGCTCAACCAGATAATGGCGAATCAGGGTTAGAAATTGTTGATCAGCTAGTGCGATCAGCAGCAGTAGATTTAGTAGTAATAGACTCTGTGGCAGCCTTAACTCCAAGAGCCGAAATTGAAGGAGAAATGGGCGATAATCAAGTAGGTTTACAAGCTCGTTTGATGAGTAAAGCCCTCAGAAAAATTGCTGGGAATATTGGTAAATCTGGAGCAACAGTAATATTTCTGAACCAACTACGCCAAAAAATAGGCATTAGTTATGGTAACCCAGAAGTAACAACAGGTGGTAACGCTCTTAAATTCTATTGTTCAGTTCGTTTAGATATCCGTCGTGTCCAAACTTTAAAGAAAGGTAACGAAGGAATGTATGGTATTCGTGCCAAGGTCAAGGTGGCAAAAAACAAAGTTGCGCCTCCATTCCGCATTGCTGAATTTGATATTATTTTTGGTAAAGGAATCTCTAACATTGGTTGTCTCTTGGATTTAGCGGAGGATGCTGATATTATCAGTCGTAAAGGTGCGTGGTATAGCTACAATGGCGATAATATTGGTCAAGGTAGAGACAATACGATTAACTACCTCCTAGAAAACCCCGAAATGGCAGCAGAAGTCGAAAAACTAGTTAAGGAAAAGCTGAGTGAAGGAATTACTGTTTCAGCTAACTCTGTTTCTGCTGATAGCTCAGATTTTGATGATGATTCTGAAGAATAAAAGTTTTCAGCTGTTAGCTAAGTACCTAAGCAAAACGGACGGCTTTAATTTCTGAGGCAACCTCAGAAATCGCGTCCTCATTAATTACACATTATGGATTTCCCCTTTACCTTCTTGATGCAGCGCGGTCTTGGGGGAAACCCCCAAGACCCTTAGGGTTCTCCTACGGAGATGCT
>CAYMWC010000219.1:0-10153 GCA_964393695.1 uncultured Pleurocapsa sp. | reverse complement strand
GAAAAAGTTTAGCCGATCGCCTACATATTCCTTTGTATCGGATGGGATATCCCATTTATGATCGCCTAGGTAATGGTTCTCGTTGTCTGGTCGGCTATCGAGGTACAATGCAGCTTTTATTTGACCTCGGTAATATTTTTATTGAATTGGGTCATTAGGATTTTGTCATTAGTCATTTGTATGAGAGTAGGAAAATGAGTCCAGTTTTAACCTTAACCAAAATACCCCCAAAAAGACAAAAGAATAAAATTCAACAGTCTTTTTTGGCAGAATTAATCAAACAAATTCGTCTAGTTGATACTTTGGGTAAATACCGTAATTGGTCTGATGAATCATTGGTTAAACAACTAATTATCTTGGCTGAAAAAGACTTATTTTCCACAACTAACTTGAATCTTGATCCTCTCAATCAACTTTTAACCAATGCTTTTTATCAAGCTATTGGAGCAAGTATCAAAACGAGAACAGGTCAGCCTACAGAAACCTATGTTCATATCAGAAATAAAGAATTCAGTTCTGTGGTTATTTCTTGTAATGGAGTTTTAGTTTTATATTCACTAATTTGGGGATATCGTAGCTTTGGTTTTCTATCAATACAAGAGTTAATTGAAACTGCTGAAACTTATATCCGTAATGCTGTTATCAAAGCAAGTTGCTATTTAGATTTTTAATTATTAGTCAGTAGGGGCACAAGGCTTGCGCCTGTCATTAGTCATTGGTCATTAGTTATCAGCTAGTAATACAAAGGATAAAAGACAACAGTCAACTAAACTATTTATCACTAATAAAAGTCATGAAAGTCGCTTTTGCTACCCAAGATAATGTTCATATTAATGCTCACTTTGGTTGGGCAAAAAAGGTTGATGTTTATGATGTCTCTTCTGAAGGGTATGAATTCCTCAACACAGTTGAATTTGGCGGAAACCTGAAAGAAGATGGCAATGAAGACAAATTAATTCCCAAAATTAATGCAGTTGCCGATTGTACGATCGTTTACGTTTCTGCGATCGGAGGCAGTGCTGCATCACGTCTTTTACAACACCAAATTACTCCCCTCAAAGCGGAAAATCAAGACGATGAAATTGCCGATGTTCTTAATAGTTTGGTTAAAACATTAGGCAATCCTCCCCCTTGGTTACGGAAAGCGTTGAGAAAAAATTCTGCTAGCTTCGATTTTGAAGAAGAAGAAGAATAAATAAGTAGCAAGTAACTACTAACTACTAACTACTAACAATCAACCATCAACAATTAACTACTAACAAATCATGACTACAACTACTACCCCCGAAACTACTACCAATATTGTTGAAGAGAGTAACTTTCTCAAAGAATTAGTTTTGCAGGTACGCGCACAGGATCATTATGGCGTTTATCGCAGTTGGAAAGATGAATTGGTGCTGTCTAATTTCGTAGTCAGCAAAGAAAAGAAAAGTCAGATTTCTGTAGAAGGAGATGTCGATCCTGCAACTCAGTTAAGAATACTCTGTTTCTATCGGGCGATCGCATCTTGTATTGAAAAAGAAACAGGCAAACTCTGTCAAGTTGTGACCGATCTTTCCCATGAAGGTTTTGGTTGGGCGATCGTTTGGACAGGACGCTTGATGGTATTATCTCGTACTCTAAGGGATGCTCAACGGTTTGGCTATCCTTCCCTTGAAAAATTAGCAGCACAAGGTGAAAGATTAGTCGAGTCGGGTATTAAAGCTGTCGAGCAATTTTCCGATGCTGCAAATGGTTAATTGTCATTTGTTCTTTGTTCTTGGCGATCAATAACTTAATTACTAATTACTAATGACAAACGACTAACAACTAACAACCAATGACAAACATCATGACTACACTTGAAACAAAACCCCCAACTCCCGAACTTGTTGCAGAGTTAAAGAAAACTATCAAAAAACTCAACAGTAAAGCAGGTCAAATGAAGATGGATCTGCACGATCTTGCCGAAGGTCTACCTACAGATTACGAAAAACTAATTGAGGAGGCGATTAAAACTTACGATATTTATCGTCAATTAGATGAATTTAAAAAACAATTGAAAGCTTGGGAGAAGCTACTATGATTAACATTTTGGCTTTAACTCAAACTATCACCGAATGGCAGCATTTTGTTAAACAAGCCAAAAATAGTTCTAATTTATTTCCTATTACCAAACAGATTTCACGTCTCAAAAAAGAACTGGATCGCAGTTTTTCCGAATTTGGCGATCTGCAAGAAATCGTTGCCACCTATAACCTTTATCGACAGTTAGAAACTTTACAACAACAAATTAACAATATAGAGGAGTAATTTTCAATGTCTGCCACTGAAACCTCAAAAACTCTAGAAAAATTCAAAACACTAACGGATGCGGAAGATTATTTACAGTTTTTCGACATCGAATATGATCGCGATTTTGTCAATATTAATCGTCTCCATATTTTGAAACAATTTGCTCTATTAATTAACGAAGTAGATCGCGTCTTCCCCGATGTCACTGAAACAGAAAAACTAGAGAAATATCGCCTTGCTTTAGAAGAGGCTTATCAGGTTTTCTTAACCTCAAGTCCTTTGCAAACTAAGTTATTTAAAGTATTTCAAACCAAACCAAAAAACTTTATTTCTTTGGATGACTTAGCTAAAAAAGCTAATTAGTCATTGGTCATTAGAGATTAAGACAAATAACGAAGGACAAACAACAAATGACAACCTTAACACCAAAAGAATTAGAACGTTACAGCCGACAAATTCAGCTTCCTGGTTTGGGAGAAGCAGGACAGAAAGCTCTGAAAAATACTACTGCTTTGGTTTCTGGAGTCGGCGGTTTAGGCGGTACTGTTGCCCTTTATCTGGCGGTTGCTGGTATTGGCAAATTGATTCTAGTTCGTGGTGGAGAGTTACGTCTCGATGATATGAATCGTCAGATTTTGATGACTGATGACTGGGTAGGTAAACCCAGAGTTACTAAAGCCAAAGAAACCCTCAAGCAAATTAATCCCGATGTCGAAGTTGAGGCGATCGCTGAATACATTACTCCCGAAAATGTCGATACTCTCGTCCAACGTTCTGATATTGCCCTGAGTTGCGCTCACAATTTTCCCGAACGGGATTTGCTCAATGCAGCCTGTGTGCGTTGGCATAAGCCGATGGTAGAAGCAGCCATGAATAGCATGGAGGCTTATCTTACCACTATTGTTCCAGGGAAAACTCCCTGTCTTTCCTGTCTCTTCCCCGAAAAACCTGACTGGGATCGCCGTGCCTTTGGGGTACTTGGTGCGGTTTCTGGTACTCTTGCCTGTTTAACTGCTTTAGAAGCAATCAAGCTGATTACAGGATTAGGAAAACCCCTCTTAGGACAGTTACTCAATATGGATTTAGCTAATGTTGAGTTTCAAAAGCTGCGTCTGTATAAAGATCCTGATTGTCCTGTGTGTGGAAAAAGAATTGGTGGAGTAGAGGAGATGGAGGCGTTAGTGGGTGTAGGGGTATAGGGGGAGTCAAGAGTCAAGAGTCAGTAATCACCAACAATGAAGCATTATCAATTGTCAATTGTTAATTGTCAATTGTCAATTAACCAAAAAGGAGAACTATCATGTCCGTTTATTTAACTGAAAAAGCAGCTTTCCGTTTACGTAGCTTTATCCGTGCTAATACCGATGACACTACTTCCGAAAAAGGTGTTCGCTTCGCAGCAGTTGATGGTGGCTGTAGCGGTTTTGAATATGCCTTAGATATAGTAGATCGCCCTGAAGCAGACGATTTGATTTACGAACAAGACAAGGTAAAAATTTACCTTGATCGCAAAAGCGCGCCTTTCTTAAACGGCATTGTCGTTGATTTTGTCGAAAGCTTAACTCAAGCTGGTTTTACTTTTGAAAATCCTAACGCCACTGGTGGCTGTGGTTGCGGTAAATCTTTTTCTGTGGAAGAAGGCACTCCTGAAGCCGTTCCTTGTAGTTAGTCATTAGTCATTAGTTAATACAAACAACAAAAGACAAACAACTAAATTTGAGGAGAACAAAATCATGGGTACTACTTATAAAGTCCGTCTCATCAAAGGAAAAAAGAATAAACCACCCGAAATTGATGTAACTCTTGATGTTCCTGAAGATGAATATATTCTCGATGCAGCCGAAGAACAAGATTTAGAACTGCCTTCTTCCTGTCGTTCAGGTGCTTGTTCTAGTTGCGTAGGCAGAATTGTCGAAGGAGAAGTTGACCAAGAAGATCAGAGTTTTTTAGATGATGATCAAATAGCCAAAGGATATGTTTTACTTTGCGTGGCATATCCTAAATCCGATTGTACTATCAAAACTCATCAAGAAGCTTATTTAGTTTAGTCATTGGTTGTTCGTACGGGCGATATGCCTACGGCAGCTACGCAAACGCGAATCGCCCGTACAGTCATTGGTCATTGCTCGTCAATCATTGGTTATTAGCCGAACAACAAACAACGAATGACAAAAAACAAAGGACGAAAGACTAATGACTACCAACAAAACCATTTGGAAAAAAACTGTTTATAAAATTGGGGTTTGGCTAGCTGCTGAAATCTGGCTGAGTATTATTGGATTGGATAAGATTGCCGATTATAGTGAGTTTATCTTTGCTCAAGATTTAAACTTAAGTCGCAAAAATCGCCGAACAGTCAAAATCACTGAATACCCGCCCCAGTTTTGTCCTCAAATAAATGATTTTTGTCCCATTCTAGGAACAGTAACTAAACCAAAAGATCTCGAACAAACTAGCGATCGCGCCTTGGCCAAAATATTTAAAAATAAATGCCAACAACTAAGTAAACCCTGTATCAAAATAGTCTGTTCGGCAGAAAATACGTGAGTTGTCTTTTGTCCTTCGTTCTTTGCGTCTTTACTAATGACAGGCGCAAGCCCTTCGGGTTCGACAGTTTGCTTATGTCGGTGAAACCGCCCACCGCAACTGTCTCACCTTGCGCCTCTACTGATCAATAAATTCTCTATTTTGAAGAAATTGAAATTAATGAAATGATTAGTCGTGAAAAATTAGTTACAGAATATCTCAAAATCATTAACAATTATTATCCTCTCGCTGGTCGATTATTACGTCACTGTTTGGTAAGAATTTTTGATTTTAATGTTGCTCGCACTAATAAACATTTTTACTATCTTGGTATTTATTATCCAGAAAGAATTGGCGATCGCTTACTACAACAACAAGATGTTTTTCGTGATGCAGCCGAAAATATGGGACTGGCAGAAGTAGTATTTTTAAATGCTAATCATTTAATCAAAGATCCATTATCAAAAATTAAAGACCAAGACTTTCGTTTTTGGCTAGAGCTATGTTGGATAGCTAATGAATTCAATTAATTCTTAGAAGTAATGATCATGCTATTTATTTATTTACTTGTTTTATCTATATCTACAGGAATGATTATTTTAGGTATTCACCATAGTGATGAAATACATAAATTGCTTGCTTGGTTATCAGGTTTACTGGCTTTAGTATGTGTTTTAGTTTTAACTCCTCCTTTGCTCAAAGGAATATTAGGATTAATATTTTTTGCGATTGGACATAAAATATTTCCTGCTTATAACAGTTTGAGATAATTGATCATTAGTTATTAGTTTTTGAATAATCAACAAAAAGTAAATAATAAAAAAATAATAACAAACAATATTATGTATCTAAAAATACGATCAGTAAAACTATTTTTTATTATTATAAAAACAATTAGGAGGCAACAAAATGGATTGTCACGATTGTCATCAAAGCTGTTATCCAAAACGACAGAATAAAAGTTGGAAATTATTTAGTTTCTGGTCTAAAAAATTAGCAAAAAAAAGTTTTACTCGCGATGCTTCAACTACTATTGCTTTAGTTGGTTCACCTAATGTAGGTAAAAGTTTATTATTTAATCTTTTAACTGGTACTTACGTCACGGTTTCTAACTATCCAGGCACAACGGTAGAAGTCGCTAGAGGTAATACGATAATTGCTGGCGAAAAAGTAACGTTTTTCGATACTCCAGGAATGTATTCGTTAATGCCGATTACGGAAGAAGAAAATGTCGCTAGAAATTTAATTACTAACGAGACAGTGGATTTAATAATTCACGTTATCGATGCCAAACATTTAGGCAGAATGCTAAACCTCACTTTGCAATTAATCGAAACTAAATTACCTGTTTTATTGGTGGTCAATATGATTGACGAAGCACAAAAATTAGGCATTTGGGTAAACGAGGATCGCTTGGCAGACAAACTGGATATTCCTGTTGTCACGATGGCAGCAGCGCGAAAAATAGGACTGAAAAAATTAATTGCTAAGGTAGCCGATTATGTCCAGTCAAATTCTTTATCCGTCACCTGTTGAAACTGCTATTAGTCGTATTGAGTCTTTACTCGATGATCGATGGCAGGATACCATTTCACGGCGCAGTATTGCCTTATTATTACTGCAAAAAGATGTAATATGGCGATCGCAGCTACGAAATGAACCTTATTTTCCCGAAATCGAAAGAATCGTTACTGAAACTCAGACAAGTATGCCTGAATCATTAACTTTTGCCATCGCCCAATCTCGTCATCAGTTGGCAATGGCGATTGAACAAGAGGTAACAGTACAGCTACGACAACAACCAGTTGTTAAAAAAGATGAGTGGCTACATCAGTTAACAGTTCATCCTGTTACGGGTATTCCAATTTTAGTTTTAGTTCTCTACTTTGGTGTCTATCAATTTGTGGGGGTATTCGGTGGAGGAACTTTAGTTGATGGGATTGAAGGGTTATTTGAGTCTGAGATTAATCCTGTTGTTAATAATATCGTCGCTACTATTTTCCCCTGGCAGGTTATTCAAGATCTACTTGCTAATGATTACGGCATCATTACGTTAGGGATTCGTTATGCTACCGCGATTGTTTTACCCATTGTCACGACTTTCTTTTTAATGTTTTCCCTCTTGGAAGATAGCGGTTATTTACCCCGTTTATCATTACTGATGGATCGTTTATTTAAAACTATCGGACTTTCAGGACGATCTATTATTCCCCTGATTTTAGGACTAGGTTGCGGTACGATGGCGACTTTAGTTACTCGTACGTTGGAAAGTAAAAGAGAAAGAATTATTGCTACTTTATTACTTGCTTTGACTATTCCCTGTTCAGCACAACTGGGGGTAATTTTAGCTTTACTAGCGCAAGAACCTACTGCTTTATTTATCTGGGCTGGAGTGATGCTAACCATCTTTTTAGGGATTGGTTTTTTAGCAGGGAAGATGATACCAGGGCAAGCTTCTTGTTTTTATATGGAAATTCCTCCTTTAAGACTACCCCGTCTTAAGGCAATCCTAACTAAAACTTATGTGCGTCTTAAATGGTATTTTGCGGAAATTTTGCCCTTATTTATCTTTGCTTCGGTGTTAATTTGGGCAGGGAAATTAACAGGATTATTTGATGTGATAGTTAGCAAATTAGAACCAGTAATGTTGTGGTTAGGATTACCAAAAGAAGCTGCACCTACATTTTTATATGGCTTTTTCCGTCGCGATTATGGGGCAGCAGGAATGTTTGATTTGCACTCTTCAGGAATTTTATCAGGTCAACAATTAATTGTAGCAGCAGTAACCTTAACTCTGTTTATTCCTTGTATTGCTCAACTACAATTTATGTTCAAAGAAAGGGGTGTTAAAAATACAATCGCGATCGCTAGTTTTGTTGTTCTTTTTGCTTTTTCTGCGGGCTATATTCTTAACCAATTTTTAACTATTATGGAGGTAATCTAAAATGTTTACTCAAGGTTTTGTTGTTCAATATTCTACCTTAGATTATTTAGGATCTAAAACCCAAGGGGTAATTACTGCGATTAGAAATAAAGATGAAAAAATAGTCAAAAAACTTCTCGCAATGGGAGTACATACAGGAATGCATATTACCCTTGAACAAACATTTCCTTCTTTTATTATTAGTGTCGGTCGAACTCGCATTGCGATCGATAAAGAAATTGCCAGTTCAATTAAAGTTAGAGTTAGTACTAGAAGTTAGTCATTGGTTATTTGGTATTTGTCATTAGTTATTAGTCACAAAAGACAAAGGACTAATGACAAAAGACTAATGACTTTAATCAATAGCCACCATTACATCAGAGGCTTTAACTATAGCATAAGCGGTCTTTGCTTCAGATATATTAAGTCTTTCGGCGGATGATTTAGTAATAATTGAAACTACTTCTACTCCTGGGACAACTTCTAAAGTTATTTCTGTATTAACTGAGCCTGGAATAACTTTTTTTACTGTACCTTTTAGAGAATTACGGGCACTTGTTTCCATGTTCTTGCTCCTGAGATAATTAAAATAATATGTGTGTTTTACTACTTTAGCAAATAAACATATCATTAATAATAATTATCGGCAAAATAATCATTTTAAATCAGAAAAAAAATGAAAAAAAGGACTTATATAACATTTTTGGTTTCGTTGATTATTTCCTGGTTATTAGTAGTCGGCTTAGGTCAAGCTCATCGTTTTAGTTCCAACACTTTTGCTCAATCTAACCAGCCTCTAGATTTAACCGTTTCAGCAGCAACAAGTTTACAAGATGCTCTCGAAGCGATTGCACCAATCTATCAAAATAACCAGCCTGAAGTAGACATTACCTATAACTTTGGTTCTTCTGGTTCTCTGCAACAACAGATCGAACAAGGTGCGCCTGTAGATATTTTTATTTCTGCTGCTGCTAAACAAATGGATGCTTTAGAAGCCAAAAATCTCCTTTTACCTGGAACTCGACGCGATTTATTAAGAAATAAAGTAGTTCTAATTGTGCCAAAAGATAACACAACGATCAAAAGCTTTGAAGACTTAGGTACAGATACTTTAACGAGCATTGCTTTAGGCGAACCAGAAAGTGTGCCTGCTGGTAAGTATGCCGAGGAAATTTTAACCTCGTTGGGAATTCTCGATGCCGTTACACCCAAAGCAGTTTACGGGAAAGATGTACGTCAGGTACTCAATTATGTAGCTACAGGCAATGTCGATGCAGGAATTGTTTATATTAGCGATGCTAAAGCTTCGGAGGACGTAAAAATAGTTGCTACCGCCTCTGAAGATAGCCACTCTCCTGTAATTTATCCAGTTGCAGTTTTACAAGATAGTGCTAATCCAGAAGCAGCTAGAGAATTAGAAGACTTTCTCTTTACTCCCGAAGCTAAAACGATTTTTGAAGAATATGGTTTTATGGCTGTTAATAGTTAGTAGTTATTGGTCATTGGTCATTGGTCATTAATTTCTAATACAAAGGACAAAAAACAAAGGACAAAAAACAAAGGACAAAAAACAAAGGACAAATGACAAAATTAACAGAAAAACGAGACTGGAAGGCTTATTATGATGCGGTTAAAGATCGCCCACCGAGAAAAACGATCCTGACTGCTTTAGCTGGATTTAAAGAACCAGGAATAGCAATCGATCTCGGTTGTGGAGATGGTCGGGATACAGTGGAAATGTTACGGCAAAATTGGGCAGTATTGGCTATAGATAGAGAACCTGATGCTATTAATCGTTTACTCGCCCGTCCGCATTTTAATACTCTACAATTAATCACTCAAGTAATTAGCTTTGAACAGTTACAACTAACTCAAAAGGTAGATTTAATCAATGCCAGTTTTTCCTTACCTTTTTGTGCTATTGACGCTTTTCCTAGCTTGTGGAATCAAATCTATAATTCCCTATTGCCAGGAGGAAGATTTTGCGGACATTTGTTTGGCGATCGCGATTCTTGGAAAGATAGTGGGTTAATTAATACTTTTACACTGCAACAAGTCGAAACTCTATTACAACCCTACGCGATCGAATTACTCGAATCAGAAGAACACCCTGGCACAACTCCTCTGGGAGAAGATAGATATTGGCACGTTTTTCATATTGTGGCAAAGAAAAAATGAAAAAATAATAAGACGCGATCGCAATGAATAAATATTGGCAAGATTCTCAGATACAATTAGCTTTTTGGTTATCCATTCCCATCGCCTTATTAGGGGGATTGATGGGTTTGGGTGGTGCGGAATTTCGCTTGCCAGTCTTAGCAGGGATGTTAGGCTATTCTGCCCGTCAAGCAGTACCTTTAAATTTAGCCGTTAGCTTGGTGACAATTGTTTTTTCGTTATTTATTCGCAGTCAAACCCTAACGATAGATT
>CAYMWC010000218.1:0-10161 GCA_964393695.1 uncultured Pleurocapsa sp. | reverse complement strand
GCTGTTACTGCCCATCAAAGTATCTTAGCCAGACGCGCTCAAATTAAAGCCAGGACTGGCGTACATCCAAATGCTAACGCTCTTATTCGTAGTCTTAGAGAAGGGAATTTGCGAAGTGAATAAAGTCTTGTGCTTAGATACAAGTGTTATCATTCCCTATCTCGTACCTGATGAATATGAACCATTAGCCGATAGTTTAATCTTGGAAGCTGTTGTCGGCAATGTCAGTTTAGTTACTCCAGCTTTTGCTTGGGCAGAAGTAGGCTCAGTTTTACGCAAAAAAGTTAGGCTAAACTTACTTACAACTGAAGAAGCCGAAGGCTGTTACCAGGATTTTTGTAATTTACCCATAGATTATCTCAACCAAGAATCACTCAGAGTTAGAGCTTGGGAAATTGCACAGCAATATCAATTACCTACACTTTATGATGCTGCTTTTTTAGCTTGTGCTGAGAGTCAACAGGCTCAATTTTGGACATCTGACAAAGTGCTGCTAAACAAACTATTACCACTACCAGCTTATGTAAATCAATTAGGTTAATTTTTAATGCCATCGATCGCCAATAATTTCAATTCCCGCATGAATCAAGTACAACTGCCATTGATTCCGTTTGTGGGAGAACTAATTCGTAATCATCCAGGAACAATTTCTTTAGGACAGGGAGTAGTAGCTTATCCACCACCAGAAAAAGCGATCGCATCATTACAATCATTTCTCGCTCAACCAAATAATCATTTGTATCAAGCTGTCACAGGTATAGAACCTTTAATTACAGCCATTACAACTAAACTTGCTAATGATAACCAGATCGAAATCAACTCTCAAAACTGTATTGTGGTTACAGCTGGCGGGAATATGGCATTTATGAATGCTTTACTAGCTATTACTCAAGCAGGAGATGAAATAATTCTTAATACTCCTTATTACTTTAATCATGAGATGGCGATTACCATGGCGAATTGTCGCCCTGTGTTGGTTAATACCGATGAAAATTACCAATTAGATCTAAAAGCGATCGCCGAAGCAATTACCCCGAAAACTAAGGCAATTGTCACTATTTCCCCTAATAATCCTACGGGGGCAGTATATCCTGAAGCAAGCTTAAAAGCAGTTAACGATCTCTGTCGCGATCGCGGTATCTACCATATTAGTGATGAGGCTTATGAATATTTTACCTACGATGGTGTGAAACATATTTCCCCTGGGTCTTTTACTAATAGTGAAGCTCATACTATTTCTTTATTTAGCCTGTCTAAAGCCTATGGCTTTGCCAGTTGGCGTATTGGCTATATGGTTATTCCCCAACACCTTCTAATGCCTGTTAAAAAAGTACAGGATACTAATTTAATTTGCCCTCCCGTAATTTCTCAGTATGCAGCAGTTGGGGCGTTACAAACAGGAGTTAGTTACTGTCAGCAGCATTTAGCAGAAATTGCCCAGGTAAGAGCGATCGTTTTGGCACAATTACAGTCAATTACTAAGATTTGTACTATTGCCCCTGCGAAGGGAGCATTTTATTTCTTTCTTAAAGTCAAAACCCAGCTTGATGATCTTGAATTAGTCAAACAACTAGTAGAACAATATCGGGTAGCCGTAATTCCAGGTAGTACTTTTGGTATGAAAAATGGCTGTTATCTTAGAGTGGCTTATGGTAGCTTACAACTAGCGACTGCGAAAATAGGAATTGAACGGTTAATTATGGGCTTGAAATCAGTTATCAGTGAACAGTAATCAGTAATTAAGTAATCATTCCTTTGCAGTTTATGATGAAAATAGTTGTGTCAAAAAGAAATCGATGGCTCAAATTAAGTTAATGCACGCCAAGCTTCATCGGGTGACGGTAACCGAAGCTAATGTCAATTACGTCGGTAGTATTTCTATTGATCAAGACTTAATGGATAAAGTTGGTATCTTGCCTTTAGAAGAAGTAGATGTAATCAACCTCAACAATGGCAAACGTTGGTCTACTTATGCGATCGCTGGTGTAGCAGGGACAGGAGAAATTTGTCCTAATGGTGGTGCAGCCTTACTTTGTCAACCAGGGGATTTGTTGATTATTATTGCCTATGAATATCGCGATCGCGCTGAAGTAATGCGAGAAGGACACCAAGCAAAAGTTATAGTAGCTGACAAAGATAATCACTGTCGCGAGTTTATCGAACAGGCTCTTATTCCCCAGGGCGATCGCTTGCAGTTTTACAGTAAACAGTGAGCAGTCACTAAAGTAGCAAGTTTCTTCTAGGTAGTAGGTAGTAGGTAAAAACTTTTGACTTTTGACTTTTGACTTTTGACTTCAATATAATGCTTTTCTTTTTTTAATAATTAGATAAATAGTTATAGCTACAATGCCGATCAAAACTATAGTAGAAATTGGCTTCAGATACGTTCCTACTTTTTCATAATTAGCCCCAAAAATATAACCAGCAGTCGTTAATAAACTAATCCAAACAACACTTCCCAATGTGGAATAAATTAAGTAAGGTAACAAAGGCATTTTACTAATACCTGCGGGTAGAGAAATATAAGTACGTATTCCTGGGATGACACGACCAAGTGCAGTTGCTATATAGCCTCGACGATCAAACCAAATTTCTGCTTTATCTACATCTTCTCCAGACAGACCTACCCAATTACCATAACGATCCGCAATTTTTTTAGTGCGTTTTAAACCCCAGTATTTTCCTAAAAAATACCAAGGAGTGGATCCCAATACAGAGCCAATTGTGCCAGCAATTATTACCCAAATAAAATTTAACTTTCCCTGATTTACAGTAAATCCAGCTAAAGGCATAATCAATTCCGAAGGAATTGGCGGAATTAAATTTTCTAATCCCATTAATAAAGCAATACCTAAATAACCTAAAGAATTGACTGTATTAACTATAGTTTCAAGCATTTAATTGTATTATTAATATTTTTTTTAATCAAAAATTAAAAGTTAAAAGTTATGGGTCTTAACAGACTAATAAAAACTAATAAGTTCCTATTAAGTTTTGATTTCTAGGAACGTTATAAATATTCCAATTATCAATTAAACGCTTATTGACCAAAATAGCTTGTGCGCCGTTAATCTCAGCTTCTGTACCTTCTACTAAGACTACATAACTGCCTTTAGATAACAATTCATCATAGTATTTTGCTTGTTCTTCAGGAATTCCCCAGCCGATCAAAGCACCAACTAAGCCCCCGCCAGTTGCACCAATGCCACTGCCCAAGAGTGCATTACCCAACAACACCGCAGCTTCGGTTGCGATACCGACACCAGGTATTGCCAAAATACTCAGACTACCAACTAAACCCAGGATACCTCCAGTGGTAGCACCCATGACTGCTCCTGTACCTGCGCCGTCTTTAGCTCTTTCCGAACTGGATTTTACCTCTACATCAGCTAAATTTTCTTCCTTTTCAGGATTTTGAGCGATTGGGCTACGCCCACACTCCGTGAACGCTGATATTCTATCCATATTAAACCCAGCATCTCGCAATTCAATTAAGGCAGCTTCTGCATCCTGACGGGTAGGAAATGTTCCTACAGCACGTCTAATGTTTTGCTTAATCATTTGATTAAATAAATTTTTTTCAACTATTTCTGTATTGTGTAATAGTCGATAATTAAATACATCCCACCATAGACATAATTAGTAATTACTGATCAGGCACTAGGCACTAGGCACTAGATGTTACTCATTACTTTTATTATTTCCTATTTCCTATTTCTTATTTCCTACTTCATTGCTACTTGCTACTTTCTACTTGGTCACCGATAACTGATTCTGATAGGTTTGCCAAGCAGTTAGTGCAGATTGATTAGAGCTTTCCTGTTTGTGTAATAAAACTACTCCATCGGCAAAATCTACTATTCCATACTGATTTTGTTGTAGAAGTTGATTGATTAGAGTACTGATATTCTGTAAAGCATCGCGATCGTCACCAAAGGCAGCTTGATATTGTTCCATCTGCCAAAAATCGGCAATGATATAGTCTACTTGCTTAATTTGTTGTTGATCGTTTTTAATTTCTAGTCCAGGTAGGCGGATAATTTCTCTTCTACCAGACAGG
This sequence comes from uncultured Pleurocapsa sp., assembly GCA_964393695.1. GTDB lineage: Bacteria > Cyanobacteriota > Cyanobacteriia > Cyanobacteriales > Xenococcaceae > Waterburya. The sequence goes on along the minus strand of CAYMWC010000218.1, from coordinate 6,101 downwards.
TGGGGAATAATGTAAGTAGTGGCAGAAACGCTAGCATCGGCTGGAATTTGAGCCATTAAAGCCCGAATATGGGGGACGTGCTGCCATTGTTTGGGTGCAGAAACATAAACTCTGGGTTCAATTGAGTCAGGAATTATAAAAGATAAAGTTCGACTGGGGTTAGAAGTGATGGTAAAAAATATTGATAGACAGATACAAAAAATCCAAAAGCGACGAAATTTAGGGCGTAATTTTCTTGGTTTACAGTCTTTTAGAGATTTACTAAAGTTAGCAAAACCTTGCCCTGCCCACCACAGAATTGCTCCATAAAATAAACCAGGAGTAACACTCATAGCGTAGCGAATGGAGATTACCAGCACAGTTTCCCCTTTCCCTAATAATAACTTGAGCAAGGGGAAAATAGCGATCGCCCAGGCAGCAGGCGCAACCGCAGGCATAAATGCTAATGGTAGCCACTGTCCTAATAGATATTTAAAGGTATCCCAAACAGGCGTAAATAACTCTACTAGCAACAATCCAGGGCGAGTCACCATATTAATAATAATTTCTACTGTCGAAGCCTCATTCCCGTCAGCATACTGTCCAAATCTCTCCAACATAAAGCGTTTAGCAATATCATCGGAAAATAAGGGCATAATTAAATTGGTTAATGCCACCATGTAGAGAAAACTGAGGCTACACACTAGCAAACCAAGACGCGGAAATCTGCGACTCAGAAGCATATACATCCCAATTCCAAACAGGGTAATGCCACTATCTTCTCGGATCGCTAAAGTACAGATTACCAAAATCCCAAACAGCCACCACCAGCGTTTTTCCATCGCCAAAAGCAAGCTAAAGACAAATAAAGGTATCTGAGAAATATCATGGAAGTTTGCTAAAGTAGGGCCTAAAATGGCGTTAGCACCGTAATAACTGAGCGTAATTAAAGTGGCGATCGCTGGTTCTAGATAAATTCTGGCTAGAGCATAAAGTACTAGTCCTGCTGCTGTTACGAAAACTGCCTGTAAAACCGTAAGCGTTGCAGGATAAGGAAACAAATAATAAATTGGCAACCACAACAGCAAAGCTGGCGTAAAATGCTGTCCTAAACGATGGTAAGCAACGTAGGGAACTTCGCCACTATGAACCACATTGGTAGAAAGTTGAGAAGAAAGAGTGCTTTGGAAAAAATTACCGTGAGTACCGTTCCAAAAAACCTGATTAAAAATTCCCTGATCGTAGGAAGAATAAAACGAAAAATGTCGATGTAGAGTTAATGAGAGAGTACAAATAAAAAAAGCGATCGCTGCTATAATCACGACTTTTTTCTCAGGCTTGATACTCAATTTTGATAACATTTTTTCCATCTAGAATTGCTCAACCCATTTTATCGATTTCAACCTTATTTTTTCTCTAATCTCAAAAAAATCTCAACTTTCGGTTTCCCAGACAAGAAAATTCTGGCAATTTTAAAGTTCTATTTTAGAATAGAGAGGGCGGAGACAAAAGTTTCCGTTCACTCCTCACACCACACTCCGCTCGAAAATTTAATTTATCGGGCGGTTTTCTATTTGTTGGCTTAAATTGCTCTCTTATCCCGTTTTTCTAAGACAGTGTGAGCGAGAAATTCCTATTGTTCAACGTATTAGCTAGAGGCTGATAGCGAACTTAGCAACGTCGACGTTACAATTTTACATTTTCGATACATACATTTTTATATTGTTTAAGATAGTAATAATCAGTGACTATGGTAGAATTCTGTATTATTGAAAAGGATTTGTGGTAAATAAGGACTTAACAAGCATGTCATCATCAGCTGCACCAGTAACAGATGCAAGTTTTGCAGAACAGGTTTTAGAAAGCTCCGTCCCTGTATTAGTAGACTTCTGGGCTCCTTGGTGTGGACCCTGCCGTATGGTTGCACCAGTAGTCGATGAAATTGCCGAGCAATACGAAGGACAAATTAAAGTAGTCAAATTAAACACAGACGAAAACCCTCAAGTTGCTAGCCAATATGGTATTCGCAGCATTCCTACTTTGATGATTTTCAAAGATGGGCAGCGAGTCGATATGGTAGTTGGAGCAGTACCTAAAACTACTTTGGCTAATACATTAGAAAAATATCTTTAACAAAAGCTCTATGCTTTAAGTTTAAGTTTCCTACGAGACTTGCTCCTGGGAAAATCCTCAAGCAAGTCTTGCCGAAAATGAAGCTGAGGCTAATTTTTCAATGAAAAATGAAAGGCAGTGATTCTTGTCAAAATCGTTACAATTAATGAGGATAAATAGTCTTTACTTCCGCCAAATTTATGACTTTATCTTCTCCCAATGACTCAGAACGACGTGACCAGCAGCTAGAAGAATTACTTGTTAATCTATCCCACCATCCTTATCATAAGTTAATTCAAAGAGCTTTAAAGGCATTACTGAGGATTGCTGAAGAGGATACAGAACGTCTCGACTGGAAGATTTTGACGGCATCAATAGAAGATTTGGAACAAGGATTTAAAAAGTTTTATCCTTACCGTCATACCAGAAAAATTGCTATTTTTGGTTCTGCTAGAACCTCCCCTCAAGCGGCAGAGTATCAAATGGCAGTCGACTTTGCTCGCTGTGTTACTCAATCAGGATTTATGGTGATTACTGGTGCTGGTAGAGGTATTATGCAGGCAGGTAACGAGGGTGCTGGTAGAGCTAATTCTTTTGGTCTGAATATTAAGCTGCCTTTTGAGCAAGGTGCTAATTCCCTGATTGATGGGGATGATAAATTAATTAGTTTCAAATACTTTTTTACCCGCAAGCTATTTTTCCTCAAAGAAAGTGACGCGATCGCGCTTTTTCCAGGTGGGTTTGGCACTCAAGATGAAGCTTTTGAAACTTTAACCCTTTGTCAAACTGGTAAGTATGGCCCTGTACCCTTGGTTTTAGTTGATAAACCAGGAGGAGACTATTGGCACTCTTGGAATGAATATATCCATCAGCAATTAGCAGAGAAAAGGTTAATTAGTCCCGATGATTTTAGTCTCTATACAATTACTGACCGACTCGATATAGCCTGTCAAACCATCAAAGATTTTTATCGGGTTTATCACTCTAGCCGTTATGTTGGCAAACTATTCGTGATGCGTCTGAAATTGGAGCTTACTGATCTAGCTGTAGAACAACTTAATCAACAGTTTGCCGATATTTTGAGTCAGGGAAAAATTAATAAAAGCAATGCTTTACCAGAAGAACGAAGAGAATTAGAGACGATTAATTTACCTCGCTTAACATTCTATTTTAATCAGAAAAATTTCGGTCGTTTATACCAACTGATTGCTACCATTAACCAAATGCCAGATTCCTGTAAGGCTACAGAACATCCTGAAATTAAATAGAACCTTTAATTTACTGGAATTTTAAGTTAACAATCAACACTTAATATTAAGCTTTGTATGAATATTCCGCTAAAATCTCAATATTTTCTTTAGATTTAGATTTATAGGATTAAAATTAATATTGTTGCTAGGTTCATATCTTGAACAAAGACAACACAACCTATTTAGATTAAGAGGTGAAGCAGGTGAGTATTACATTATTGCGCCAAACCTGGAGTTTAATCGAAACCATCAATGCCGTAGAACTGTTAGAAATTAGCGACAAAGAATTAGTGCAGAGATTACTAAATCGTCTTGATGCCCAGAAACCTTTAGCCGATCAAGAACGCATTTATTTAAATGATTATTTGCATTCTAAAATTGGCTTAATTAAAGATACTGCGGAATCTCGTTTGGTATCAGCTTAGTCACAGATTATTCCCTCGTCAAGCTACGAACCCTTCTTACGAAGTTTGCTCAACTGGGGGAACCCCCGCAACGCAATATGCGGAGCGGTTATCCGAAGGTGTACCCTTTAGGGATCCTTTAGGACTTCGCGCTGCTGTGACGGTTGGTCAAAAAATAACTGCTGAAAACTTGATTAGACCTCTTGCATCGGTCTTATAAATCCTGGTTGAGGTAAGCAAGAAAGCTATAAATTTTGATTTGTAATTTATTTTTGCAGGAAGTCTCTTGTTTTTTGGCTTTTAATATCTCATTCTGGTTAATTTGTAGCTGGCTAAGTAACAAATAAATTCTCTTGCTCTTACTATTGTCTGATTGCCAACTCAAAATTTTGCTTTTCAAGACTAAAAAATATATCTGAGTTGGTAACCTAAAATCGCTTCCGCACGAGACAATAAGATATAATACCAAACCGAAAAATATTTGTGAAAGATTAATTATGTAGGCATATGCCCTCATAAGATTAAGTGTCATATTCTTTTTTCAAATTGGTAGAGGATCAGTCTGCTCGACTCAATAAAATTGAGAGTTTATTTGAAGTTTAAAATTGTAACTATATGCAAATTTATTTAGATAATAGTGCGACGACTAAACCTCGTCCAGAAGCGATCGCCATAGCCCAAACTGTATTGCAACAACAGTGGGGTAATCCTTCGAGTTTGCACGACTGGGGACAAAGATCGGCAACAGTTTTAGAAACAGCCAGAATCCAGGTAGCTGGTTTACTCAATGCTCTTAATCCTGAATCAATTGTTTTTACCTCTGGTGGCACAGAAGCAGATAATTTAGCCATTTTGGGAGTAGCCAGACAATACATCACTCCCCAACACATAATTATTTCTAGTGTCGAACACTCCGCCATTAACGAACCTGCAAAACTACTAGAAAAATTGGGTTGGCAGGTTACTAGATTACCTGTAAATAAATATGGTCGAGTTAATCCTTTAGATTTACAAGCCTCACTGCAAGCAAACACAGTTTTAGTCTCGATTATCTATGGACAGAGCGAAATAGGAACACTGCAACCAATAGAACGACTAGCCCAAATAACCCAAGAACACGGCAGCTTATTCCATACTGATGCGGTACAGGTAGCAGGACGTTTACCGATTGATGTCCAACAGTTAGGAGTAGATTTATTATCCTTATCCTCTCACAAAATCTATGGTATTCAAGGAGCAGGAGCATTATACATCCGTCCTGGTATTGAACTTGTACCCTTACTCGGAGGTGGTGGGCAAGAAGCCAAAATCCGTTCAGGAACACAGGCTGTACCAGCGATCGCTGCTTTAGGAATAGCTGCTGAATTAGCTGTGGTAGAAATGCCAAGCGAAATTGCTCGTTTAAGAGGATTACGCGATCGCCTGTTTGATTTATTGGCGGATTATCCCTGTTTAGAAACGACTGGAGACAGATTATACCGTTTGCCCCATCATGTCAGTTTTATTTTGAGTGAGCGTTTTGCTAAACAAGCCCAAGACGTAACAGGAAAAACCATAGTCAGACAATTAAACCTAGCAGGCATTGGAATCAGTGCTGGATCTGCTTGTCATAGTGGCAAACTCAATCCTAGTCCCATTTTATTAGCGATGGGTTATGAGGCAGCAGCAGCTAAAAGAGGGATTCGTTTAACTCTAGGTAGAGATACGACTGAAGCTGATATTGACTGGACAGCAATGGTTTTAAAACAAGTAATTTGCCGTTTACTACCTCCTCTAGTCTGTTGTTGAGCTGATCATCACTATGTGCTGTGCGATCAAACACACTTTTAAGATCTAGACTGTAATTACTCAACGAGATCAAAACTCACATCAATCACTGTTTAGGTTTTAAGCGCTCGCTATCTTGCATTTAAATAATTGGCGTTTTTCATGGATCGAGTGGACTTCTAACGCCTCTACCGCCACGATTTAACACATGAGTATAAATCATCGTTGTTTTGACATCTTTATGTCCTAATAATTCTTGTACAGTCCGAATATCATAGCCATTTTGTAGTAAGTGCGTGGCAAAACTATGACGAAATGTATGGCAACTGACTCGTTTATTAATACCTGCTGTTTTAACAGCTTGCTTTAAAGCTTTTTGTAAACCACTTTCATGAAGATGATGACGACGAATAATTTTACTGCGAGGGTCTTGGGAGATTCTATCGGCAGGAAACACAAATTGCCAAATCCATTCGCGATCGGCATTTTTATATTTTCTCTCCAAGGCAAAAGGTAAATAAACCGAACCGTAGCCTTTTTCTAAATCTTGTTGATGTTGACGCTTGACAATCTGTAAATGAAATTGCAA
>CAYMWC010000217.1:0-10191 GCA_964393695.1 uncultured Pleurocapsa sp. | reverse complement strand
ATTTCTCATGGAGAAGTGGGGCAAAGTCATCTTTACCCGTATCAGTTTTACTGAGAACGATTACAGAATTACTAGCAGCGATGCCTAAGTCCTAGGAACTTGCTCGGCAAACGGTTATTTATCTCGTTTAGTTTGAGACGCGCAGCGTAATCGCCTGACAAACATTGTTCAAGGTATCATTACTAAAGAGTTTGACCAGGAAAGAGACTTGTTTCACCAATAGATTGCTCCAAATCTTGACTACCAGAGTCTAAAAACTTCTGGTTAACTATGTCACGAAACTCTGCTAAATCGGTTTGCCAGTTATCCAAAAACTTAGTTATTTGAATAACTCGATTATCTTTAGTATCTCCTGGATTGACGTTGTAGTTAAAGTTGCCAGCAAATAAGATAGCGGTTATCGGCTGCTGTTGAGGTTGTTGTAATCTGGCTTCGGAGATATTCATGGTTAGTTGACATCTATCTAAGAGATAGACTAAATTAATCCCTGCTTGTACGGGGACTATCCCAATTCTTTTCCAAGCACCAGAACCTAGTAAAGTGCCAGTGATGTATTCCCTTGCTGTTTCGGGTGTTGTGGGGAAAGGAATTAAAATTTTGGGGCTAAAACTAAAACCCATGTATTCTGCATGGGGCAACTTGGCGATATAATTACTTGCTACTAGAGCGATCGCTAAATTTTCTAGTTGTTTATTACCAAGAGGCTCACTAATAGTAATCGTGCGCGGTTGAGCGTTAATACTAATACCGTTGGTAAAGTTTAGCTGGGCAAAATTGGGATTGAGTACAGGCTGTTGAGATAATTCCCATTCTTTCGGAATAATGCCACTAAATTTTAGAAAATCTTGGCTCATCATTGTCGGAGTCAAATCTTGGGCTGCAATGATAATTGATATTTCTTCAATAAACTTAGTTGTACTGGGGGAATTAACCGCAGGTGCTATGGGTGATGTTGTCATAAAAGTTTAATCCACCAAAACTATTACTTATGTATCTATAAGTAATTTGCCCAAAATTAGAACTAAACTTACAGTCAATCAAAATATTTTCAAATTAACATTGATCTTAAATGATTCATTAGTTAAGGTTAGGTTTATTTGGCGCAGCTTGATTGGTAGTTATGGGAGTATTAGTGTCTCTAGTTTTACTAATAGACTCGTTTTTGAGAATGCTAACCGCTCTAGAATATTGCGGATCTTCCTGAGTACCAATCCAATCAGGATGAATACTTAAATTAGTTTGCTGTTCACGATTAAGGTTGACTGTAATATCAGGAGCAATGCCTTTTTTGTTAATATCAGTGCCACTAGGAGGATAATAATGAGCAATAGTAACCGCTAAACCTGAACCATCAGAAAGAGAATGAACCGACTGTACTGTGCCTTTGCCGTAAGTACGACTGCCAACTACTTTTGCCCGATGATTTTCTTTTAATGCTCCTGTTAAAATTTCGCTGGCACTAGCCGAGTAGCCATCGACTAAGACTACTAACGGTAAATCAGTCAAGGCATTACCATTAGCAGCAAATTTTTCGTTACCACCTTGGCGATCAAGAGTTGAAACGATCGCGCCTTTTTCCATCCACATACGAGCAATTTCGACACTCGAAAATAATAATCCGCCAGGATTACCTCTTAAATCTAAAATAAAGCCCGAAACTTGTTTGGAACTTAAATCTTTAATCGCTTTCTGCATTTGTTCGGCAGCGTGAGAGCTAAATTCATCTAGCTTAATGTAACCGACTTTAGAACCCTGTTCTTGATTGAGATTATAACTAACAGAAGGAAGTTCTATTTGCGCTCTGGCGATGCTAACTTCAAAGGCTGGTTTGCTAGGACGAGCAATTTCTAGGTTGACTTCTGTGCCTACTTGACCTTTTATGGCTGCGGAGGCTTGCTCTAAGGTCATCTTGGTTGTCGATTTCCCGTTGATACTGACAATGTGATCTCCTGCTTTTAATCCCGCTTTTGTGGCTGGAGAATTAGGTATAGGTTCAAATACTGTCAGTTTTTTGTTTTTTTTATCAATTCCTAAACGAATACCAATTCCAGATAGTTCTCCTGAAGTTTGGCTGCTGAGTTCTTCATATTCTGCTGGATCTAAAAATCTAGTGTAGGGATCACCTAAACCTTCAAGAGATTGACGAATTGCTTTATAGGCAGTTTTTTGGTCTTGGTAATCTCCTCGCAGTAGTTCTTGGCGTTTTACTTTCCAGTCAACATGATTGAAATCGGGATCTACAAACTCACTGCTGATAATTTGCCATACTTCATCGATGACAGTTTTAGGACTTTCTTCTAGTGCTGCTGCTACAGGAGAACTGCTTTGGGATACTAGTAAAGAGGTTGCACTCAAGGCTGTTAATAGTTTTATGGTTCTTAAACGACGGTTTTTTACCTTTACAAGATTGGAAATCAAAGCAAAACGTGTGGAGGGATTGTTCATGAGTAAACCAAATTTCAAAATGATTACAATATTAGATGAGTCTCTATAAGTGAATCGTGGGCTATTTTAATTAAGATTAAACTAGAAAATCACAGTGAAGATAAAGATAACTAATTTTTGTTGCTAAGTACATTAAGTATTATAGAAAATTTGCTTTCAATAGTATTGATAAGTATTTTGAACTCTTACAATTTTTACTAGATTATACATAAGTTTAACTTTTATATATGTATAACATTTTGCTATTGGTTAATGTTTAGCCTCAGCTTCCAATTAAATTAGTTTTATTTGTTCTAGTCGCTGCACAGTACGATTATTTTCTGTGGGAGTGCCAATAGTAATACGTAAACCTCCTCCCGTATGACGAATTAATGTCCCCTCAGATTTTAGTTTTTGAGTAATTGCTGCTAACACTTGCTCATGATTATCGGGGGGAGTATTTTGAGGGCGGAGATATAAGAAATTAGCTTGACTCTGCCAGACCTTGAGGTTGTGATTTTTTTGGAGAATTGACCAGACTCGCTCTCTTTCTTGTATGGTTTCTATGACCAAAGGTAAGAGTAAATCACGTTGTTGTAAGGCAATTTTAGCTGCTGCTTGCGAAAAACTAGGTAAATTGTAGGGTAAACGAACTTTTTCTAATACTTGAATTAAATCAGGAGCAGCGATCGCATATCCTACCCGATGAGCAGCTAACCGAAAAGCTTTGGAAAAGGTACGTAAAATAATCCAGTTAGGACGTTGGGCTAATTCACCTACCACTGATGTCTGACTAAACTCAAAATAAGCCTCGTCTATGACTACTAAAATATTCTCAGGCAAACTTCTTAACCAGTCTAATTCTTGAGACACGAGGGCATTACCTGTAGGGGAATTGGGATGCACTACAAACACTACCCGAATAGGGGGATTATTGGGTTGTTTAAGGGCTTGTGCTGCTATTTCTAGATCTAAAGCGAAATTATCTGTTTTTCTGGCCATACTAACTACAGGGATTCCTAAAGTTTGCGCTAGAATACCGTACATAGAGAAAGTAGGAGTTGCTACTAAGATAGAACCTTCTCCCCCTAAACAAGTAGCAATTAACAACGAACGAATTAATTCATCTGAACCATTGCCAACAGAGATATTAGCTGTAGTTAGCTGACTGGTTAAATTAGCAGACTCTTGAACATATTGGGCGATCGCCTCTTTTAATTCGTGATGACTCCCATTAGGATAACGATTGGCTTCTATTTCCTGTTGATATGCCCACGCCAACTTAGATTTAATTTCTGCTGGCAGATCCAAAGGACTTTCATTAGTATCAAGTCGATCTACAATCACAGGACTTTCTCCGCCAGGATGGGGAGTATAGGCAGCTAATTGGGCTAAATCAGAACGGATAAAAGAATTGCGATCGCTCATATTATTTTGCAGATGTAGATAGATTTAGGCAGAGAGGTAAATTATAAAACGTCGAGTGTGAATTAAAAAATATTAGAAATTAGTGTTTACTGTTAATAAGGAGACATAGATCATAAATAGATTTATGATGATTGATTAGATTATTAGTCCTTTAAAAGAGAGGTTTTAATTAACTAATTGTCAATTATCAATTATCAATTATCAATTATCAATTATCAATTATCAATTATCCATTGATAAAATTGTAGCTATTGATAAGGCGATCGCGTGAGGAATCAAAAGATGAAGATTTTGGTGTTGGCATGGGAATTCCCCCCTCGGATAGTTGGAGGAATTGCTCGCCACGTGGCAGAATTATATCCAGAAGTAGTTAAACTCGGACACGAAATCCACCTGATCACCGTCGAATTTGGTTCTGCTCCTAAGTATGAGATTGTCGAAGGAATTCACCTTTATCGTTGCCCTGTCGCTCCTGGTAATGATTTTTTTCATTGGGTTGCCAACATGAACGATAGCATGGGTAGTTGTGGTGGCAAATTACTTGAGGAACATGATGACTTTCAGTTAATTCATGCTCACGACTGGCTGGTAGGAGATGCTGCGATCGCTCTCAAGCATAATTTTAAACTTCCCATAGTTGCTACAATTCATGCTACAGAATATGGTCGCTACAATGGAATTCATACAGTTAAACAACAATATATTAATGATAAAGAAAAGCAGTTAGCCCACGAAGCTTGGCGGATAATTGTTTGTAGTCAGTATATGCGCCAGGAAATTCAACGAGTTTTTCAAGCGCCTGTCGACAAAATTGACGTTATTTACAATGGCATTCGCCCCGAAAAAAAACGTCATGATCGGCAATTTGATCGTGTTAAGTTTCGCCGACGCTTTGCTAACGATAAGGAAAAAATTGTTTACTATGTAGGACGCATGACCCATGAAAAGGGTGTTTCTGTGTTACTCCATGCTGCTCCTAAAATACTTTGGTCAATGGGGGGCAACGTTAAATTTGTGATTATTGGTGGAGGGGATACTAATCATCTCCAACAGCAAGCAGGAAGTCTTGGTATTTTGGAACAGTGCTATTTTACAGGTTTTATGTCCGATCAAGATTTGGATAAGTTTCAAACCATTGCTGACTGTGCTGTTTTCCCCAGTTTATACGAACCCTTTGGGATTGTTGCCCTCGAAAGTTTTGCTGCTCGTGTCCCTGTAGTCGTTTCAGATACAGGTGGACTTCCAGAAGTAGTTCATCACGATTATACAGGTATTGTCACCCGCGCTAACGATCCTCATTCTTTAACCTGGGGTGTTTTAGAGGTTTTACAGAATCCTACCTATTCTCAATATTTAGTGGAAAATGCCTATCGCTCTCTAACAGAGCGTTTTAGCTGGGATGATTTAGCCAAACAAACTGTTCAAGTTTATCGCCATATTGTTAACGAGCGATCGCGAGTTAAATGGTAAGTACGGTAGTTTTTAAAGTTTATTTAAAGTTATTTAAAAGGTAAAAAAATGAATAAAATAATACGTTCTTTACTGTTACAATTACCTGAAGCTTATAAACTTATTCACAATCTCAAAAATAATTATCTCATAAGTTTTTATCTCAAAAAGGTTCATGAACCAGACTTCAATGCCTTTAAATTAATTTGTCATGAGCAATCGCAATTATTCCTAGATATCGGTGCTAATGTTGGCATGTCTGCCTTATCCTTTTTTACTTTAAAATCCAATGCTAAAGTAATTTCTTTTGAGCCAAATCCTGTCAATTATCCTTACCTAAATAAAATAGGTGAAAAATTTGACAATTTTCAATATATGCCAGTTGGTTTAGGAGATAAATCTGATTTTCTAGATTTTTATTTTCCTATTTACAATGGCAAAGAAATGACCGCTTTGGGGTCATGTGATTATGAAAAAGCAAAAAGCTGGCTAAATCATAATACTGTTTACTTTTTTGATGCTAGCAAACTAAAAATGGAAAAAATAAGGATAGAAATCAAAACTCTCGATAGTTTTCAACTACAACCAGATTTTATCAAAATAGACGTCGAAGGATTTGAACATCAGGTTTTATTGGGAGCAAAAGAAACCATTAATAAATTTCGTCCTATTTTACTGATTGAGGGTGTAGCTCAAGGAGACAAGGTTGATCAACTACTTGAAGAGTGGGGATATGCAATCTATCAATTTAACAATAATCAATTTCATTTAAATCAATTCAATTGCCCCAACAATTTTTTTGTTCCCCAAGAAAAAACCGAATTAATTAAGCCTTATCTAGCATAAGACTAAATACTAAGTTAATGTATGAATATTTTCGTCCTGCGATCGCTTCAATGCCAGGTTATACTCCTGGAGAACAACCTAAACCAGAGACAATATTTATTTTAATTCTTAATTCCCGTTGAACCAATCCCTTGAATAAACTGTTTTTGACCAATCAAAAATAAAATTAATACTGGCAAAGTGGCAATTACTACTGCTGCCATCATGAGTGACCAATCATTAGTAAATTGTTCTTGAAACTCTGATAAAGCTAATTGCACAGTTCGTAATTCAGGACGAGTAGTAAATACTAAAGGCTTAAATAAATCATTCCACTCGCCAATAAAAGTAAACAAAAACAAAGTAATTAACGCTGGGCGAGATAAAGGTAGCATAATACGAGTTAAAACCTGTAACCGATTAGCACCATCAATAAATGCAGCCTCTTCTAATTCAATCGGTATACTGGCAAAATATTGACGCATTAAGAAAATGCCAAAGCCATTGGCTGCTGTCGGTAAAATTAATGACCAATAACTATTGATTAGATGCGCCCATTTTAAAATTACAAACAGAGGAATTACTAATAACTGAAAAGGAATAACTAAAGTAGCTAAAATCAATAATAAGATTGCCTGTTTACCCTGAAATTTTAGTCTAGCTAAAACATAGCCTGCCAAAGCGGAAGTTATAATTTGCAAGGCAGTAACTCCTAACGCCACCAAAGTAGAATTAGCAAAAGCCAGTAAAAAATCGCCCCGATGCCAAGCATTCTGATAATTTGCCCAGGTAAAAGTCCCTTCAGCTGTAGTAAAAGAACTCTGCCAAACAATTACCAAGGGAAATAAAACAATTATTGCGCCGATGATTAAGCCAACTAAGATCAAAAGTTGAACATAGGAAAAATTTGCTATGTCAAGATACTTTCGCTGTTTCATAAGCAAGCACATAAACTTATATAACAATCATACACGTTCGAGAAAATGGTTAGGTTTAACTTTCTGTCTCTCATCCTTTTTGCAGTTAATCGCTTAAAATCATGTAATACTGATTTCGATAAACAAAGTCCCTTGTTTTGAGTACAGAAGCAAGATATTTTATCCATAAGCTTATAGATACTAAAGACAAAATTTTCTATTAAACATGAGTAAAAAGCGAGTTTTATCTGGAATTCAAACTACTGGTAATTTACATTTAGGCAATTATTTAGGCGCAATTCGTAACTGGGTAGAAATACAACAGGAGTATGATAATTTTTTCTTTTTTGCTGATCTTCATGCTATAACCGTACCTCATGATGCTCAAGTTTTAGCTGAAAATACTCTGAAGATGGCAGCAGTCTATTTAGCGTCTGGTATTGATTTAGAATGTTCTACTATTTTTGTGCAGTCTCATGTTACTGCTCACAGCGAACTTGCTTGGTTACTCAACTGCATCACTCCCCTTAACTGGTTAGAAAGAATGATTCAGTTTAAAGAAAAAGCGATTAAACAAGGGGAAAACGTAAGTGTCGGCTTACTAGACTATCCTGTACTGATGGCAGCAGATATCTTACTTTACGATGCCGATGTCGTGCCTGTAGGCGAAGATCAAAAGCAGCATTTAGAATTAACCAGGGATATTGCAGCTAGGATTAACGATAAATTTGGTAAGAAAAAACAACCAGTTTTAAAAGTCCCTGAACCCATGATTCGCCAAGAAGGCGCAAGGGTAATGAGTCTGACAGATGGAACTAAAAAAATGTCTAAGTCTGATCCGTCAGATTTAAGTAGAATTGAACTACTCGATCCCCCTGATGCTATCAAAAGAAAAATTAAAAAATGCAAAACTGATCCAGTAAAAGGATTAGTCTTCGACGATCCTGAACGTCCTGAATGTCATAATTTGCTGACTCTTTATCAACTTTTAGGTAATAAAACGAAAACTGAAGTTGCCACAGAATGTCAGGATCTGGGGTGGGGAGAATTTAAACCTTTACTGACTGAAACTGCCATTGAAGCTCTCAAGCCTATTCAAAACAAATATCATGAATTAATGGATAATCAGGATTATCTCAAGACTATTTTGCGTGAAGGCGCAGCCAAAGCTAGTAGTGTTGCCAACCAAACCTTAATTAGAGTTAAAGATGCCTTAGGTTTTTTACCACCTCTATAGAGGTAAACAATTTCAATTTAATCTCTTAAAATACTAAAACTAAAAATTATTAATCCTCTATGACCAGCAATCTTCAACAAGCAGTAATACAGCAAAAATTCTTAGTGACTGCGGAAGTTGCCCCCCCCAAAGGCGGAAATCCCACAAGAATGTTGGATGTGGCAGCCAAATTAAAAAACAGAGTTCATGCGGTTAATGTTACCGATGGTAGCCGTGCAGTCTTGAGAATGTCTGCTGTTGGAGCTTCTGCGATTCTTGCACAGCATGGAATTGAGCCAATCTGTCAAGTTGCCTGTCGCGATCGCAATTGCATTGGTTTACAAGCAGATCTAATGGGTGCATATGCTTTGGGAATTCGCAACATTTTGGCACTAACAGGCGATCCTGTGAAAGCTGGCGATCACAAAACATCTCGCGGAGTTTTTGAATTAGAATCGGTTAGATTACTCAAATTGATCAACAAACTTAATAGTGGGGTGGATTTTAACGATAAAGTAATGCCAGATGAAGCTTTAAATCTCTTTCCTGGTGCTGCTGTTGATCCACAACTCAAAAGTTGGTCTGGTTTACAAAAAAGATTTGAGAAAAAGCTAGAGGCGGGGGCGCAATTTTTTCAAAGTCAAATGATTACTGATTTTGATAAGCTGGACAAATTTATGAATCAAATTGCCTCAATCAGCGATAAACCGATCTTAGCTGGGATATTTCTCTTAAAATCTGCCAAAAATGCCCAATTTATCAATAAATATGTCCCAGGAGTCGATATTCCCGAGACAACTATCGAGCGTTTAGCCAAGGCAGAACAACCTCTACAAGAAGGTATCAAAATTGCTGCGGAACAGGTTAAACTAGCTCAAACCATGTGTCAGGGAGTACATTTAATGGCAGTAAAGTGCGAAGAACTAATTCCTGAAATTTTAGATTTAGCAGGAATCAACCCCTTAAATAGCTAAGCCTAAGCAAAAGTCTTGATTCTGACTTCTGACTTCTGACTTCTGACTTCTGACTTCTGACTTCTGACTTCTGACTTCACATACCCATAATTTCGTATCCCGAATCAACATAAATTATTTGTCCTGTGATCCCACTGGCTAGATCACTACACAAAAAGGCTGCGGTATTACCTACTTCGGTTTGGGTAACAGTACGACGTAAAGGTGCAGTTGCTTCTACGTGACGAATCATATCCAAAATGCCACCAACAGCGGAGGAAGCTAAGGTACGAATTGGGCCTGCGGAAATAGCATTGACACGAATATTATCAGGGCCAAATTCAGCAGCCAAATAGCGGACACTCATTTCTAAAGCAGACTTGGCTACACCCATGACATTGTAATTGGGGATCACTTTGACTCCTCCCAAATAAGATAAAGTCACAATGCTACCACCTTCAGTCATTAATGGTTTAGCTCGACTAGCAAGACAGTTGAGAGAATAACTACTAATATCTAAAGCTTTAGCAAAACCTGCTCTGGAAGTAGCAGAAAAGTTCCCTGTTAAGTCTTCTTTTTCCGCAAAAGCCAGACAGTGAATTAAGATATCCAATTTGCCCCATTTTTCAGTAATAGTCTCAAACATTGAGTCTAGTAACTCATCGTTCTGCACATCACAGGGAACAATAATACTAGGATTGAGAGGTTCTACCAATTCTCTCACTTTTTTCTCAAAACGCCCTTTGTCATCAGCAAGATAATTAACACCGATATTAGCACCAGCTTTGTGTAGCTGCTGGGCAATTCCCCAAGCGATGGAGCGATTGTTAGCTATGCCTGTAACGAAAGCATTTTTTCCAGTTAAATCTAGCACGGTTTTTTTCCAATTGTAATTGCAATTATCTATCCTACAACTGCCTGGGTAACTGACATCCTCCCGACGCTAATTTCTAACGAAATATAGCGCGGGGTTCCCAAC
>CAYMWC010000216.1:9134-10262 GCA_964393695.1 uncultured Pleurocapsa sp. | reverse complement strand
GAACGTCGGTCTCCAAAACCGGATGTCGGGGGTTCAAGTCCTCCAAGGCGCGTCAAGCCCAAATGTATTGTGATGGTGTGTTTGACATCAACATTTTAAGCAAGCTTGGTTGACTCGCTGAGAAGAAGTCAGCTATTTACTTAGTAATTAGTTAAGCTTAATAATAGTAATTAGAAAATTTTTTTTCTCTACCCAGAGATAAAAGTTTTTCAAGCAATAATGATAATCATAATTTTTGATTATTTTAGTCTTGTAGTAAATATTTTAAACGACAGTAGCAAATAAATTATTTTTGGCAATACTCCCGCGAGGCAACAATTTTGGCTAAAAAAGAGATAGTAAACAAGGAAAAACCCACAACCAAAGAATCAACAGGTGGCACTAAAGTCGCTGATTTTGCTATTCAAACCAAAGAAGAATTAGGTAAGGTAGTATGGCCGTCTCGCCAACAGCTAATTAGTGAGTCGGCAGCAGTAATCTTAATGGTTATTTTAGTGTCTACAATCATTTATTTGATCGATCAAGTCTTTGCTTGGGGGGCAGGAAAGGTATTTTAATTATGACTAATACCGCAGACATACCAGAAGATAATAACCAACAACCAGAAGCAGTTGAGGCAAAAACCAAAGGAAATGCTCGCTGGTACGCGGTGCAGGTAGCTTCAGGATGTGAAAAGCGCGTCAAAACCGATATTGAAATGCGGATTCAAACTCTAGACATTAAAGATCGGGTATTACAAGTGCAAATTCCTCAAACCCCAAGTGTTAAGATTCGCAAGGATGGTTCACGCTATACTAGCGACGAAAAAGTCTTTCCTGGGTATGTTCTCGTCAAAATGTTAATGGACGACGATGCTTGGCAAATAGTTAAAAACACTCCCAATGTGATTAACTTTGTAGGGGCGGAACAAAAACGCCGTTACGGTAGAGGGAGAGGTCATGTAAAACCTTTACCTTTATCTCGTACTGAAGTAGAGCGCATCTTCAAACAATCTGAAGAGCAAGAACCTGTCATCAAAATTGACATGGAAATTGGAGATAAAATTGCTGTCCTCTCAGGCCCATTTAAGGAATTTGAAGGGGAAGTAATTGAAGTCAGCCCAGAAAGAAGTAAGCTGAAAGCTTTATT
>CAYMWC010000216.1:0-9124 GCA_964393695.1 uncultured Pleurocapsa sp. | reverse complement strand
TGGGCGAGATACTCCAGTAGAATTGGAGTTTAATCAAGTCGAAAAACAAAACTAAAAAATGCCTAGAAAAGTTGTAGCTTTAATTAAATTAGCTTTGCCTGCGGGTAAAGCTAACCCGGCACCTCCAGTTGGCCCTGCTTTAGGTCAGCATGGTGTAAATATCATGGCGTTTTGCAAAGAATACAATGCTAAAACTGCCGATAAAGCAGGACTTGTGATTCCTGTTGAAATTTCTGTTTTTGAAGATAGAAGTTTTACCTTTATCCTCAAAACCCCTCCTGCATCTGTCTTAATCAAAAAAGCAGCAGGAATTGATAAAGGGGCGAGTGAGCCGAATAAGCAAAAAGTCGCCACCATTACTCGCGCTCAACTACAAGAAATCGCTCAAACCAAATTACCCGACCTCAATGCCAATGACATTGAAGCAGCTATGAAGATTGTAGCGGGGACAGCGAAAAATATGGGAGTCGCGATCGCCGACTAAAATTAGCCACAAAAACCTGAAATTTATTCACTATTCATCAACTTTAATGGGGAGAAGTAAATAGCTTCGTTAATTACCCAAGGAGAAAATTAATGGCAAAAAAAATATCTCGCCGAATGCGAGAACTAATCCAAAAAGTAGACCAAGATAAAGCTTACCAGCCTCTTGAATCGTTACAGTTACTCAAAGAAACAGCCACAGCTAAATTTGATGAAACCGCAGAAGCTCACATTAAGCTAGGTATCGACCCCAAATATACTGATCAGCAATTAAGAACTACAGTTAGCTTGCCCAAAGGTACAGGACAAACCGTCAGAGTCGCCGTTATCGCTCGTGGTGAGCAGGTTAAAGAAGCTGAGGAAGCTGGGGCAGAAATCTATGGTTCAGAAGAATTAATTGAAGAGATCCAAAAAGGCATGATGGATTTTGATATCTTAATTGCTACCCCTGACATGATGCCGAAAGTGGCAAAATTAGGACGTGCTTTGGGTCCTAAAGGTTTGATGCCCTCTCCTAAAGGCGGAACTGTTACGGCTGACCTAAAACCAGCCGTCGAAGCGTTTAAAGCTGGTAAATTAGAATTTCGGGCTGATAAAACTGGCATTGTTCATGTTATGTTTGGTAAGGCATCTTTTAGTGCGGAAGATCTGTTAGCTAATCTCAAAGCTCTACAGGAAACCATTGACCGTAATCGCCCTGCGGGTGCAAAAGGTCGCTATTGGCGTACTGTATATGTTTCCGCTTCTATGGGTCCATCAATTCAAGTTGATGTCAGTGCTTTGCAAGATTTAAGTTTAACAGGAGTAGCCTAAGGGAAATTTTTTGACAAAACCCTACAAGTAAATATTAAACAACGACAAGTACCAAAGACAGCAGGCGCGTTTATTTGCTTAATATCCTGCCGAGGTCAATGTCTATTAGTTTAAGTCTCTAATTTCTTGAACGAGAAATGAGAATAAACATTAGGCAACCTCTGGCAAATAGCTGGAGGTTTTGTCATTAAAGACCCAAAAAGATCCTAAGCATCCAGGAGGTGATACAAAATGGGGAGAACTCTCGCCAACAAAAAAGAGATCGTAACTGAACTCAAAGAAACTTTGAGCGACGCTCAATTAGCTTTTGTTATTAACTATGAAGGGTTATCGGTAGCAGAAATTACCGATTTGCGTAATCGTCTACGTCCTAGTGGGGCTGTGTGTAAGATTACTAAAAATACCCTGATGAACATTGCCGTTGATGGTGATGAAAATTGGCAACCAATGCAGGAATTACTTAGTGATGCTACTGCTTTTCTGTTTACTGGCGAAGAAATAGGAGCAGCAGTTAAAGCATACAAAGGATTCCAGAAGGATACCAAAAAGACTGAATTGCGTGGTGGCGTAATGGAAGGTCAGGCTTTAACTAAAGAACAAGTTGAAGCATTGGGTGACTTACCTACCAAGGAAGAGCTATACGCTCAAATTGCTGGCTCAATTAACGCCCTAGCTACTAAAATTGCTGTGGGTGTTAAAGAAATTCCTAGTGGACTGGCAAGAGGTATCAAGGCTGTTTCTGAGAAAGAAGAGTAAAACAGCTTCGTGAAAGTCAAAATCAATCCCATATTATCCCCTGCTTCGGGGGACAATGAAGTCAAAAGTTTTTAATATTGTTTTTAATATTAAGATTTTAAAGATTTTTGAAAGGTTGCTTTTCTTGCGCTCACGTCTACTAATTAACCACCAGAAACAAACAATAACTATTGATTTAAGGAGTAAAATCTATGTCTACTGCAACTGATGAAATTCTCGAAAAGCTCAAGTCTCTAAGTCTGTTAGAGGCTTCTGAATTAGTTAAACAAATTGAAGAAACTTTCGGTGTAAGTGCTGCTGCTTCTGCTGGGATAGTAATGGCTGCTCCTGGTGCTGCTGCTCCTGGTGAAGCTGTTGAGGAAAAAACTGAATTTGATGTCATCCTCGAAGAAGTACCTGCTGATAAGAAAATTGCCATTCTTAAAGTGGTACGCTCTATCACTGGTTTGGGTCTAAAAGAGGCTAAAGAAATGGTAGAATCTACACCCAAAGCTATTAAAGAAGGTGTTGCTAAAGATGATGCAGAAGCAACTAAGAAACAGTTAGAAGAAGCTGGAGCCAAAGTTACTGTTAAGTAATTACTCAAGCAAAATTTAATTATTAATTTTAATAAGGCATTCAAATAAAAATGAATGTCTTTTTTTGTCTTTATTTAGCAGCAAATTTAATACTCTGCCAAGTTATTTTTTCTTCTGATTGTTGCTCCTCAACTGATAAATTTGGTTGGGTTTTTGTTAATTGTTCTACTTTCATTTTGACAGCTTCCACATCACCTTGTTCCGCAGCAGTTTTTAAATCGTATTTCTGATGAGCATTAGCGATCGCTTCTTCTTTACTTCTAGAACTAGTATCAAAGCATTTTGCCAAACTATCGTAAATACCAATCCGACGATTTTTTAGATAAAATTGTCTTTCTGTATCCAACAACTTCGACATCAATTCTAACTGCATTTCATCAGCACAAATTTCTTCTAAGATTTCCCATTCATCACTACCCAATAACTTCTCATCAGCACCTAACCTAATATCTTTAAATACTTCTCCCGTTACCTCTTGATAAATACGAGGCAAACTATCATCAAACTCGTGTTTTTCTTCCAACCAAATACGACGAATTTCACTCAATTCTTCACGTGTAATTAAACTAATATCCTTAAATTCTTCTGGCGCATTTTCTCTTACTTGTACTTGTGCTTCTAATACCTTTCTTAACCAAGTCTCTCGCCATTTTTTAGTATAAGGCCCAGGAATAGGTTCAATCGAAGTTTCTCCATCTCCTATATTTCTTTCAAATAACTGCACGTTACCATGTATCCGACGAAAATCTCTTCTATGGCGATCATTTTTCAAGTCTAACTCGTTACGAATATCTAATAAAGGCTGCAACCACTCTTTCTCTTCATCATTTTGAATCATTGCCTCCATCGACTTGTCTTTGTTCACGATGGTACATACCCAACATCCAAACCTTGAGTCACCACAACTAGGTGTTGAGGTATCTACTACCAAAGGACATTCATTATCAGCAGTTGCACCACGATACATGGCAAATAAGTCTTTATTGTTTCCACCCCAAGGATTATCCCACTGCATTAAGTACATCCAAACTTCATTAGTAGTCCAATCTTCAATAGGAAGATATATTAAAGAATTAGGACGACTGGGATTAGCATTAAGGCGATCGCGTACTCGCCATTGCCTATGCTTCTCCATATTGGCAGCCCGTTTAGAACTCTCTGCTTTACGAGTTCCTAATGCTAAGATTATTTCTCCGCTTTTTCTAATAATTTCACGGATAAATGAATCAGCAGGTTTGATCTTTAGACGATCAGTACACCATCTAAATCGATTTCTAGGAGATGGATATCCTTTACCCATCAAGCAAACCCAAAACCGATCTTTTACTTCAGGAAAAGTTATATGAGTTTTTATTGGCATTTGCTGCTTTTGGGCAGCTATTTCCATTTGTTGAATACAATTATTTACCCAAGCCGTAACTATAGGATTTTCAACTAAGGTGTCGTTAGTAATGACATGAGTTGTTTTAGTTCGTTTTTCTACTGGCAAGTCTGCGATCGCATTCCAGATTAATTGGAGTACGCAGCTACTATCCTTACCTCCACTCCAACCTACTACGAAGGGAATATCATCTTGGCAATATAGTTCTTGGATTTCTTTGGTTAAATTATCTACATCATTTACCAAATCTTTAACAGTACGTTGAATCAATTCTGGTTGTTCTATCTTTGATGTTGTTTTCATGATTTAGATTTATTATTAAAATCCAGACTATTCGTTAATTATTTGCCAAATATCTTTTTGAATTTGGGATACTGAAGTTTTATCTTGCCACTTTTGCTGTAATAACTGAATACCCGTCTCTGCGTATTTAGTTAATAGCTTCATCACTTCTGCACTATTTTGAGGTTCTGGTTGATGGTTTCGTTTACAAATAGTGTGTATTCCTGCTTCCAAAGCTAAACGAACTTCTTCATCAAGACGAAATACTTCTACCAAACTGTTTGGTCTACCAGACAATGGTTGAGAAATATCTGCATTCTGTTTTATAGCGTAGGCTGCAGCAAAAACATAGGCATCAATTGCCCGTTTAAAAATTTGTTTCTTATCTACTAAATAATCCAAATACCCCTTGGCTTCAGGTGTAGCAGCAAATTTTTTGGTGATGTCTAAGCGTTTCATTCTTCAACCTCAATAACAGAACCATCATTTGTACCTCCTAACCGCTTGATTTTGTGAATCTGTACGATATTAGGTCGCAACAGGTTTAAAATATTTTCAGGTAAATCTCTATCTGTTGCTAACAGTATCACTTGAGAGGGTATCTGAGGCAAAGACTTGACTATATTTTCCTGATGAATTCCATCAAGCTTACCAAACGGAGTATCAATCATTAAGGGGGCAGCTTTTCCAGATGCTAAATTAAGACCTGCAATAAAAGGAAAAACTAATGCTTGTTTTTCTCCTTCGCTAAGGGATTGTGGATTAACAATATCGCCATTGGTTTGTTTAAGCCTTAGATTGTAGCCATTTTTAAGAACTATACCTTCATACTCATCTGGCTTATTAGTAACTAAATTGTGAAAGTAAGAAGCTTGATATTCTATAGTTTGCTGACAGTTTTCAGTATACCAGTCAATTAATTCATCTGCTGCTTTGTAAAGTCCTTGGGCTAGTTGAAATTGTTTATTTAGCATCGACATTTCTCGATTGCTATTTAATAATTCTCCTCTTTGCCTCTTTAATTCGTTTTGCTGTTGCTGTAAAGATTCTATTTCATGACGCAAATGTTGAATTGTCCGTTCTGCTTCTTCAACAGCTTTCTCCTGTTGACCGACCTTACGCCAAATTTCATCAGTTTCTTCTTCGGATACTCCTTCGGTATCTTTCTTAAGGTCGTCAGCAACTTGTTTAATTTCTTCAATATCATCTTCAAGATGATCGCGATCTAATAAAAGCTGATCAAGATCTGGAACTTTAAACTTAGAAATTCTGTTCAGATCCATACGAAGTCTTTCAATAGGAGAATTCTCTTCTACTACAATTCCCGCATCTTCAAAACTTTTTAGCTGTTGAGATATAAAGTTAGATTCTTGTTCGCCAATACAATTACCACAAATACAAGTATCGGCTTCCAGCAATTCTCTCAGTTGATCGATAGATATAGATATCCTAGTATTGGTTAAAGTTTTGGTTTGTAAGTCATCTGCCATTTCTTTGATATGTTTCTGCATCATAGGAATGGAAGCAACTTTTAAGACTTTATCTATCTCTTGTTCGGCTTTTTCTAACCTTTGTGTTAATTCTTGCTGTTGTTGTTTTAATTTTCGTAATTGATTTAGCTTATCTCGTAATTCGGATATCTGACTTGCCCTTTCTCTGACATCTTCGAGTATTTTTATTTCTTGACTGTGTTCTTCTATTGCTGTTTGTAGCCGATCTCTTTTCGCAGCAATCTCATGTGTTAGTTGGAATAACTTAGTATTAATATTTTGTAACTTTTCGTTGCTAGAATTTACCTGATTAATTTTTTGCTCAAATTGTTTGACAACATTTTTAGCGTCTGTTTTCAAATTGATAATTTCAGGAATTCCTAAAATGCTTTCTATGGCTTTGCGAGTTTCTGCCGTTTGAGTAATGTTAGAATACTCTTTGATTTTTTCACCATCGAAGAAAAAGAATTCTCTACATGAACGGGGTAATAGTGAATCTATATGTTCTCGTGAATCTGCTTTAAGCTTACCGTTTAAATTGAATGAAGCTTCTGAGACTTCAGCAAAGAAAGTTTGTCCTCGCTTTGTCCTTTTAGCCACTCGACTGATCGTATAACTATGATCTTCTTTTTGTAATGTTAAACCGACCGATAATTCTAATTCTGGATTAGCTTTGACATTAGGAAAATAAAAATAGCCTTGTTTTTCTGAAGATTGTTCTTCTGAATCTACCTCCGCTTTAATTAACCTCTTGGGTGAAACTATTTCGTTACCGTAAAGACACCATAAAACAGCTTCCAAAATAGAAGTTTTTCCATAACCATTTAATCCCCAGATAATCCAAATATTTTTATCTGTATTTAAATCGAACTCAATGACTTGATTTTCATAGCATCTCCAATTTTTTAGGTGTATTTTTTTGATTTGTAGCGTCACTTAAAACCATCCTTATTCAATTTGATGCTTCCGAATATTTTTCAATTAGTTGAACTATTTTTGGAACTAATTGGCGATTTTTCAATACCACCTTTTCTTTCTCCATTTGGATTACTTCTTTTAACAAAAAAGCAGGTATGTTATGGTTTTTCGCTAGTTCTTTAATTTTTTCTTCCATAAAATTATTTAACCAGTTAAATTAAATCAGAGTAAGTGATACCGTAATGAGACAATTCATTTCCAAGCTTAGTAATAACTGAGGCTTTGTTGGTAGGAGTTTTGGCAAAATGTTTAATTCTCTTTACTTCAGATTTAATTAATTTTACTCTTTCGTCTCCTATAGGTGGCACTACAAGTATATCAATCAAGGTTGCAGTTTCTTTTCCTGGTGCTTTCCTTAAAATTCTGCCCCTGCGTTGAATAAACTGACGTTCTGAGGTATCGCTAGCTAAAATTATGGCTTCTTGGGCAGCAGGTATATTTACACCTTCATCAAGGCATTTTACGGCTACTAAAGCATCAAGACGACCTTGACTAAAATCATTTAAGATTTGACTGCGTTGCTTATCTTCTTTGGAAGTAAAACGAGAAACTATCATTCCTTGTTGCGATAGTCGATGACATACTATATCTGCTTGGTCGATATCGGCACAATAAATCATGCCTTTCTTTAAAGGGTGGTCTTGAATAATTTTGTCGAGAATCCCTATCTTATCACTAGCAGATTTAATAATACGCGATCGCTCTATAGTTAAACGATTAATTGATGCATTTACTTTATCATTACTGCTTCTAAGTAATTTGGTGATTTTTTTGGTCAGGTTTTGATACTCTTCGTTTTCTGCATCAGTTAGAGTAACAACATAAACATAGTATTTATACTCGCAAAGGATATCTAGCTTAATAGCCTGTTCTAAATCTAACTCGTAAACAATATTGCCAAAATAATCTAAGACAAATTCTGTTCCTTCTTCATCATGAGGACGTATAGGAGTAGCGGATAAACCCAAGCGGTAAGTAAAGTCATTTCTTAATATCCTGCGATATTGTTTTGCCCCTGCGGTGTGAACTTCATCAGCAATAATTAAAGATTTTTGGGGTAAACCTCCAGCATCATCTATTAAAGTAGCTACTGGTAATTTAGATAGACCGCTATAAGTACCAACCAACACGGTAGGTAATCTTTTAAGCGTTTGTACGTTTCCATGAATTAAGCGTAATTTCCTGTATAGCGTATTTCTCCAGATCTCAGATCTTCCTACTGCTGCAATGGGATAATAAAAGTCAGTAAGTTGATCTAACTCGTTCATCCATTGTTGAACTAAATCTTTAATAGGAACAACGATAATAATTAAATCCAAATCTTCTATGCTACTAGCACAAGCTAAAGCGGTAATTGTTTTACCTGCCCCTGTCGCCATCGCTAATATTCCTCGATAGTTGGCAGACCGAAAATTAATTAAAGCTGCTTCTTGGTAAGATCTTAAAGTAATATCCAAACTGTGAAGCGATTTTTTTTCTTCTTCCGTATGATAATTACCTTTATTTTCTGCAACTAATTTTGGCTTTTGTTTTCTCTCTAATGTTGGTTTAGTATCAGGACGGTATTCCAATAACTTACGGGCTGCTGCTTCAGGAAAACTCATAATTTCTGCCTTGCGAGTTTTATTTGACCATAGCCTTTCAAAATCGTTATTTATACGCTGAACTCGTTTAGCTTCTTCTCCTTGCCAAGAACAAAAAACTTCGATATTTTCAAAATTATTAGCTAGCCCTGATCCTGTTTCATTAATTGAACCAATAAATGCTATTTCGTTATTATTTTTATCTGTTAAAATACCCAATTTTTCATGATAAAGACCAGGTTCATCGGCATTATTAGCCACTGCTAATTTAATCTCTAATACTCCCTGACTTAACAACCAAGATAAACAAGCTAATCTATCTTTGGTAACAATTTTAAATTCTTGAATTATTGCTTGACTAATTACTTCTTCCTTTTGTTTTAAACCCTTTTCAATGGCTTTAATATCTTCAGGAGAAAGACAAGGTGATGCCACTAAACGCATTTTGCCACCAGCTTCAATTAAAGCTGCCAGTCCTTGAGAAACAGCAATAATAGAAGTACTAGAAAAATACCCCACCGCCCGACTATATGAAATAGTTTCTGATAGACAGGGAATATAAAAATCGTGAATTAAATCATTGCGATCGCTTCTATAATGATCTTTTATACTTATACTTTTTAAATTCAATTTCCCCAAAAAAAAATAATTAAATATCAAGTCTTCCTGTAGTAAATAATTGATAACCACCAACAAAACTAGCTAAAGACAGCACAAATTGCCAAAGACTAGTACACTTCGGCTTAAATAAACCAACCATTAAATAGCTAAAACTTTGCC
>CAYMWC010000215.1:0-10273 GCA_964393695.1 uncultured Pleurocapsa sp. | reverse complement strand
CGATAATCCGCTTCAAGTTTCGCCTCAAAAGCTTTTTTCTTTTGTTGGTGAATCAATTCATTAATATATTTACTGCGATTATCTGTTACTTGATCCAAAAACTTTAACGATGATTCATCCAAGTTGACCGATATCTTTGCCATAGTCTTATTGGAAATTATTGCTACTATATAATCATACTGTAAGGTAGCAAGCTAAGGTGGTAAATAAAAAAGAAAGACCAACTATCTCTAGCCGATCTTTCCCCTGAACATTAAAACCGCTTCGTGGTAGCTATTAACTAGGAGCTATTAGCTAGAAGCTTCTGTTAAACTTCATTGATAAATGATAAATGCTCAATGTTAAAACGTTCCCAAATCTTGAGCAAGCTCCTTAAGAAATTCAGTATAATTAACACCAGCATTTTCTAAAATGTCTGCGTATTCGGCACTTAAAATATTTTCTGAAGAACTCCTAACAGTACTACTAGCAGCCCTCAAAGTTCTCCCTTCTAGAACATTTTTAACATTCACATCGAAAACATTATTCCAGGTTTGAGTAGTCACAGTACCACCAGCACCACCTGAATACCAAACGTCATAACCAATCAGGTCAAATGCCCGAAGATCATTTGTACTAAGACCAGTAAACTGAGTAAGATCCTCGTAAGTACTTTGCATAATCCCTGTTCCACTATTCTCTTTCCAGTGAGAACCTTGGTAGTAATAAGTACCTTGACCAGTTAAGTAGTCAATAGTATTTAAAGCTTTACCAGTAGCAAAATAGCCTGAAATTGTTCCCTGCCCATTAAAGGAAAAGTAAACATCGCCAACTACAGAACCTTCAATTTGCGGAGTTAAGCTACGCTTAAGCCCAATAGTCCCACCAAAATTAGTAAAGCGAGTCAGATCTAAGGGATTAATTCTAAAAGCTTCTTCAGTTAGAAGATTGAGTTCCAAATTAGTTAAAGTATCGAGAGTATAAGGTTTAACGGCATACTTACCAATTTCAGGTGCAACTTGATCTGTCGCACTGGTAAAACCTAGCGCGTGTCCTATCTCGTGAGTAACTAATGCTTTGTACTCTTCATAAGTGACACCAACTGGATTTTCCTCGCCGTAAACATCTAACTTAATCGAAGGAGTAGTCCCAGTAGGATCTAAATAACGCACATTATTAACTAAATTGTTATTTAGAGAAACAGCAATAGGAACATCACTAGCAGTCGCGGAACTTTTCTGAACAGTAAAACCAAGATAATTGGTTTCTCCAGCCTTAAAGTTAGTGTCATTAGTTTTAAAGCTATAACGATATCTACCATTAGCTAAAGCTGTTTCTCTGAAAATAGCTAGCCCACCTTCTCCAACTCCCCAAGATGAAGTAATCCTACCGTCAACATCAAAGAAACCATAAGTTATACTGCCAGTAGCATCACGATTGGTATTGTTGTGAATTCTAATTTCACCGTTATAAGAAGTTCCAAAATGATCAAGTTGACGATACTCAGCGTAATATTTGGATGTAACCTGATCAATATTATTGAATGGATTAAGAGCAATTACGCCATCTATCCCATTCGACCAAACATTTAAACCAAGAGCCTTAGCAGCAGCAGAAGTAGTCTGAATACCTTTTATATCAGTTATACCTTTAGCTGAGTTGTAAAAATTAACCGTTTTCTCTCCTGCGACTGTCACCATTTCGTTGGTCAAAGAGTTAACAAAAACAGTATCACTACCAGATTTAGCATCTTGGGCAAGAGCAGTATGATATTGCTCAAAAGAAATTCGACCATCTGCTCGATACGCTTGAGTCCAAAAGTCATTATCATAAATATCAGCAGTACCGTTGGGCGCAGCATAATCAAGATCGCTTTGGTCTAGTCCACCGACAAAATTGGGAATCGCTCCACCAGCAATTCCACTCTCAAAATTATCAGAATTAGCAAAGAATAAATTTACAGAAGTGTTGTCGCGAAAATGGTCTGCATACTCTTTAGCTGCATCAGTAATTGCCGTTTTCTGCCAAGTTGTTAAGTTATCTGCAAAATTAAGATTTAAATTAAAAGGCATTTTTTGTATCTTTCATGTATAATTCTACTCTCGCTATGCTATCTAGAGTCAGATCTAGATAGGCAAAGGCAAAGTAAAGAATCGAACTCAGTAGTTAATCACAAATACAATAGAAATATAAAGTTTTAATTAACAACAAATAAAAAATATAAAGTTTTTTAAAAATCTCGATATTAAATTAATGTTAGATTTTTTAGCTAAACGGGCATCCTAAAAAGGAAAATTACCCATTTGTGTATCGTGAATAAGTTCGTGTTAGTTTTACTGAGTTTGGTTTGTTTTCCTCAAGTTGTCAGCGCACAAAGTATTGTACCCGATGCCAGCTTGCCTCAAAATTCAGTAGTTAATACCCAAAATAGTATTAACACCATCACAGGTGGTACACAAGCAGGAACTAATCTTTTTCACAGTTTTGAGCAATTTTCAGTCCCGACTGGCAGTCAAGCGGTTTTTAATAATGCAGCCGATATTGCTAATATTTTAGGGAGAGTCACAGGCGGAGAGCTTTCTGATATCAATGGTCTAATTAAAGCTAATGGTGATGCTAATCTCTTTTTAATTAACCCCAATGGGATTATTTTGGGCGAAAATGCTGCTCTAGATATCGGCGGTACATTTACAACGAGTACAGCATCAAGTATCAAGTTTGCTGATGGCAATGAATTTAACGCGATCGCCCCTGAAAACCCCATCCTTACCGTTTCCTTACCAACAGGAGTACAACTGGGCGGAACACCTCAAGCAATTACTGTTAATGGCAATGGTAATAACTTATTTTTCAATGATTTCTTTGCCCCAGATCGCAGCGACAAACCAACAGGCTTAACAGGTTCTCCTATTAACTTGATTGCAGGAGAAATCAACTTTGATGGTGGAAATCTAACTAGTTCTGAGATTAATTTAGCAGCAGTAGAAGCAGGTCAGGTGGGTTTAACTAATAATGGTTTTAATCTTGATGCCGTTGCTAGTTTTGGCAATATCAATCTAACCAACGCTGCTAGTGTAGATGCCTCAAACGGGGGCATAATCAATGCTACTGCTAAAAATATCTCTCTGGCTGATGGTTCAGCAGTAATTGCCCTCAATGAAGGAGATGGTACTGCTGGCACAATTAATCTTAATGCCAAGGAAAATTTAACCCTAACAGGAGAATCGGCTGCTCCCTTCCCCAGCTTCATTAGTACTGATGGTACAGAAGATGCAACCCAAACCAGTGGCACAATTAATATTGCTGCTAATCATCTAACTCTAGATAAAGGAGGTTTTATCAGTGCTACTACTAGCGGTGAAGGTGATGGTGGAATAATTAATATTGATGCCCAACAAGTAGATGTTACTTCTTTTGGCGATAATTATAGCAGTTCAATCATTATTGATTCAGGATATCTTGGCAAAGGTGGTGAAATTAATCTCAATGCCGATCGACTAAATATTACTCAAGGAGGAGCAATCGGCTCATCCAGTTATGGTGATGGCGAAGGTGGGGTAATTAACCTCAATGCCCGTGAAATTAAAGTTAGTGATGTCGCTCAAATTGATGATTTTATCTTTGGCCCTTATATTGCCGTTAATAACGAAGCAGCAGGTAAAGGTGGCACTCTCAATATCACCAGTGATAACTTAATTGTTGCTGATTCAGGTCAGATTACAGCTTCTACTAGTGGCACAGGTAAAGCTGGCGAAATTAATATTGATTCTAAGAATATTACTGTAACCAATGCAACTAAACCTGAAAACTACGTTACAGGAATTTTCAACGCTTCAGGATTGACAGCTACCGAAGAAGTCTTAGGGGATGGTGGCGATATTAATATCAAAGCTGAAAATCTTACAGTAGATAATTTTGCAGCTATCTCAGCCAGAAGTCTTTCCAGTGCTAATGGTGGCAATATTGATATCGAAAGTCAAAATGTTGCTCTAAATACAGGAATTATCAATACTAATGGTCTTAATGGTGGAAATAGTGGAGAACTAACCCTTAATACTAACAATTTAACTTTACTCAATGGCGGGCAGATTAGTACTAGTACTAATGACAACGGCAATGCAGGTAATTTAACTATTAACGCTCAACAAATTGAAGTGTCAGGAGCAACTGAAGATGGTAATAGTGCTATTTTAAGTAATGCCATCATCGGCTCTGGTAACGGCGGTAATATTAAAATCAATACCGATGGGCTTAAAATTACTGACGGTGGAAGTGTTTCTGTTTCTAACTTCTCCACTCGTAATGCCAATCTCCCCCCAGGAACAGGTAAGCCAGGAACAATTGAAATTAACGCTGGTGAAATTAATGTAACCGAACCTGATACCAATAATCCCACAGGTATTAGAGCTACCGTCAATGCTCAGTCAGGAGGTAGTATCACTCTCAATACTAACCAACTTAACCTCATGGGCGCAGGAGCGGAAATAGATGCCCAAAGCAAAGGTAGAGGTAATGGAGGTAATATTACCGTTAATAGCTCCGACATTAATTTAGCTAATGAAGGTGCAGTTACTAGTTCTGCAAGCTCTACAGGAGACGCAGGTAATATCACTCTCAATACCCAACAACTCAATGGCGATCGCGGTTTAGTTATAGCTGAGTCTCAAGTTAGTGGTGGTGGCAACATTCAAATCAACTCAGACAACCTCGCCTTAAATAATGAGTCACTTTTAAGTACTTCAGTCAAAGATTCTAACGGTGGTGGTGGCGACATCACTATTACTAACAGCAATCTCATTCTGGCACGTAATAATTCTGATCTTCGTGCCAACGCAGTAGAAGGGCCAGGAGGTAATATCAATATTACGTCAAAACTTTTATTTACTGACTTCAATTCTGATATCGATGCTTCCTCTCGCTTTGGGCTAGATGGCACAATTAAAATTGAATCACCTGAATCAGAAAAGCAACTTGCTCCTGGAGTATTACCTGAAACAATCGTCGATCCCACTGGTTTAATCACCGCAGCTTGTCCAATCTCAGAAGAAAATACTTTTACCTATACAGGTAACGGCGGAATCCCCCAAAATCCTGATAGTAATCAAACTATTAGTTCGACTTGGGAGGATATGAGAGCCAATATTGACCCAGTAACACCACGGACATCTCAGGGGCTGGAGGCAACCAAAGGCCCCGTGTCCTCTTCAGAACAACCAACTACTCCGAGCGGCGAAGCTGGTGCTTTGATAAAACTAGCTGATGGTAGCTTTGAATTAGTGGCTACTCATCCAGTTGCTTCTCCTCTAAAGTCTGGTTGTAATTATCATAAATAAGCTGTCAATTAACCTTCAAGAATTTTTCTATTTCCTGATGACTTAAAGGCTTGGCAAAATAGAACCCTTGTCCATATTCGCATTTAAGTTCTCTAAGCAAAGCTAATTGCTCCTCATCTTCAACACCTTCAGCCACAATATTCATATTCAACTCGTGAGCTAAAGTGACGATCGCTTGAGCAATACGATAATTTTTTTCTTGTTTAATATCAGTAACAAAAGAACGATCTAGTTTAAGAGTATGAGCAGGTAAAGATTGTAAATAGCTCAAACAAGAATAGCCAGTCCCAAAATCATCAATGCTAAACTGTACTCCTAATTCTCCCAGATGATTGAACAAATTCATTACTCTTTGAAAGTCATTAATAAAAAGACCTTCAGTGATTTCAAGTTTTAAGCAACTATTTTTTAGACCAGTTCCAGTGAGAATTCGCTCGACATCACTCACCAAATGAACAGCAAAAAACTGCTTAGGAGATAAGTTTACACTGATTTTCAACTCCTGATATTGAGAATTAAGTTGTTGCCATTTAACTACTTGACGACAAGCTTCTTCTAAAAGCCAAATGCCTAAAGGAATAATTAGCCCATTTTCTTCGGAAATAGGAATAAATTCAGCAGGAGAAATAAACTTACCTTGATGATGCCAACGAGCTAATGCCTCAAAACCGTAAATTTGATTGGTTTGTAGACAAACAATTGGTTGATAATAAACTTCAAATTCTTGATTTTCAAGAGCTTTGGGCATAGCACAACTAATTTCTAGTCGTGATTGAGCAATTTTTCGGATTCCTGGATTGAAAACCTCAATTGAAGTCAGTTCATCCTTCTTGAGATGTTGAATCGTTAAATTAGCATCTCGTAAAATGTGATCTACTTTTTTGTAGTAAGTAGTATCAGCAATCACAGCAATAGAGACTGAAATAAATAGTTCACGCCCTTCAACCTGAAAAGATTCTCGCAAAGCTTTGTTTAATCTTTGAGCAACAGCCTGTATGTTACTAAGATTTTGGATATGACGTAAAATAATCCCAAAATTCTCTCCTTCTAAACGAGCTAAAAAATCAGACCCTTGCAGTAGATTTTCTAAACGAACTGCAATTAACCTCAGAATCTCGTTAGCAATAGCTTGTCCTACACTGTTGACAACGTTTTTTAATCGCTCAATACTGAGCATAAGAACTGCATAGTGATAATTGGTATCAGAACGAGAACGTTTAATTTCTTCTGAGAGAATCTCAGTAAAATTAGCATGATTAGGAAGATAAGTAATTAAGTCGTGAGAATGTCCCAAAATTAGATTTTCTTCAATATATTTGCGTTCGCGAATATCAAGTATTTCGTTATTGAACCAAGACTGCTGACCATCATGGCTACGTCCAATTGTAATTTTTAAAACAATCTGAATAACTTGTCGTTCTTTTGTTAAACAACTTTTGTTAACCTGCACAAAAGTTTTCGTTCCAGAAATTAAGTCCTGAATATTTACCAGATAATCACGAGAATTTTCAGCATAACCAATATCAGACCAAGACAAAGAAAGTAATTCAGTGCGTGAATAGCCTAACAATTTCGCAAAGGCATCATTAACAGCCATAAAGTCACCGCGATCGCTAGTGACAGCAAAAGCAGTAGTAGTCAAATTAAAAAAATAGTTATATTTGCCAACCTCATCTTGACAAGTTTGCTTCAAGCTTGCTTGTTCTGAAAGATTAGTAAACAAAGCCATATAATAAGTAGCGCACATCGCACGATCATAAAGAGGAAAAGCTTTAACTCGAACAGGACAACAAGTACCATCAGAACGAACAATACGAAACTGTTCAACAAACTCTCTATCTGCCCGTAGCTTAGTCCGAATCGTCGAACTAGCTTGAAAGTAATCTTCTGAGTGAATTTGAAATAGCCAAGAATTGGGTGACTTATAAAGATTTTGGGGATCTTTGCCCCAAATGTGTCGATAAGAATCTGAAACATAAACGAGTTTATCAGTTTTTGCCTCAAAAACCATAAAGGTGAGTTCAGTCTGCTCGAAAATAAGAAAGAAGTTTTCTGGGCTAAAAGCGACATTAGGAATCAATAAAGCCTTTTTTTGCTCGGCTTTGGCTTCTGACTCCGCCCGAAATATCCAAGACACACCATTTTTTTTAGACATAAATATTATTAGACATAAACCGAGATAGAATTTAGTTTCTATCTCTTAAAATGCCCAATCATACGCCACAACATATAACTAATAAGCAAATATTTTGAGATGATCTGTATCAGTAAAAATATTTTCTAGTATAATTTCTGGTAGAATAAAAATCAAAAATAAATATATGCCTAGTACCTCTGTTTATTTGCCAGATGAAATTGCAGCTAGACTCAAAAGACATTCAGCCAAAATAGGCTCTGAACAAAGTACCAATAAAATTATTGTTGACGCTTTAACTGAGTATTTAGATAAATGCGAAGGAAATTACCAATGGAGCGATAGTTTTTTACAGTGGGCAGAAGGTGAAGAAGAAACGGAAGGAATCGATCTCGAACGAACCGAGTGGCGAGAGGTCGAGCTTTGAAATATTTATTGGACACTACCACTGTTTCAGACTACCTACGCAAAAATCAAAAAGTAGTAACTAAGCTTCATAGTATCTCTCCTCAAGATCTGGCGATTTGTGCAATTACTAAGTTTGAAATTGCTTATGGTTTGGCTAATAAGCCGAGTTTAAGCAAAAAATATAAGAAACAGTTAGATGAATTGTATGCCAAAAGTCACGATCTGGTAATCAATGCAAATATTGCTAAAATTGCAGGAAAAATTAGAAATGACTTGAAAAAAGCTGGCACTCCGATAGGTGTTCCAGATATTTTAATTGCTGCTACAGCTTGCAATCATAATTTAATTATTGTTACTAGTAATACCAAAGATTTTCAAAAAATAAATTGGGAAGAATTAGAAATACAAGACTGGAAAATCTAAAAATATTTTCTCTATTTTTGCGTTCCGCAAAGGGAATAAATTAATTTATTCCCTCATGGTTATTACCTTAGATCAATGCTTAATAACTAAGCTTACTAAAAACTATAACGAACAAGAATTAGAAAACGATCCTATTATTTTTGAAAAAACCATAGTAGAATTCTGCCAACAATTAAAAACACATCAGCAGCTTGCCCAAGCTATCACTAATAATGGTAGAGTTAGTTGGCTTAATCAACAAAATTATCAAAATCGAACTGGTCTTAATTCTCCTTTAATAACGGCTTTAATTGCAGCTTATCGCTCTGTTTTTCAAGACTCAAGTAATTTAATTAGTCATTCTCGAACTGAAGCTGAAGTTGTTGAAAAGAGTTTAGGGATCGATTCCTTCACCCGACACCCGACACCCTACACCCTACACCCGTCGGAGCAAAGCGACGATAACTCAAAAGAGGTTATCAAAATTGATAAATTTCTTACTTACTACTTTCTCAGTCACAGCTTGAGAATTAGTTTCAACGACTATAACTTAGCCAAAATTTGGGGAAATTATCTGCGAACCGATTTATACCTGTGCGATCGCTATTCAGTTGAAGAAAGTCTTAAAGAAAACTGGAAATACGAGCTTGTCATCGGCAATATCAGAGAATCAGAAGCTCGAATATTAGCAGAAATGACTAATTTTGGCATTCGTCCTCATGAGAATAATCCCAAAAATCCCGATTAAATATTTCAACTCTTAATTAAGATGTAGATTTCTAGAAATTAAATTGCGTACCGCATAGAAAAAAAATCAATTTTTCTTCTATGCAATTAAAATTATTTGAAGCTCCAGTAATTCCCGATTGGCTTACAGCTTTATTAGAATCTCCCGAAACTGTTCTATGTGTAGGAATTTCTGGAGGCAAAGATAGCCAAGCTGTTTTGTCATGGATTTGTAGACAAAATTACGCTTGTCAAATATTAGCAATCCATGCAGATGTGGGCGAAAGATGCGAATGGCCAGGAACTAAAAATTTTATCCATCAATTATGCGCCCAACAAAAAATAAAGTTAGAAATAGTAGCTCATCAAGATGGAGATTTGTTTGACTACATCGATAAACGCAGAAAACAAAGACAGGGAAAAGTATTTTGGATGTCTGCAATGTCGCGTTACTGCACTAGCACCTTTAAAACTGGCCCAATTAACAAGTATTTGCGAAAGTTCAATACAGTAATTAACGCTACTGGAATTCGAGCCGAGGAAAGTTCACGGCGTTCTCAGCAGATGCCCTACGAGTACCATGCAATATGCAGTCAGCGATATCAAAATTTATCTTACCCGAAAGCTATTAAACAGCATTGTAGAAAACCTCTAGGCAGATTGGCCATTAATTGGAAACCAATCTTTGATTGGAATTTAGAGCAGGTTTGGAACGAATGTGGAACTTCCACTGCCGATTGGGAAAGAAGACGAAAAATCAAGTGCGATCAGTTGGCGATAAATGGCTGGAAATGTCACTACGCCTACGTTGTCGGACAAGGAAATACCAGATTATCCTGTGCTTTTTGTATGTTAGCATCCCAAAACGATTTGAAGAATGCTATTTCTTATAACCAAAAAGCTTATAAGTTTATAACCAAATTAGAAAAGGAAACAGGTTTTAGTTTCCAACCTAAGCAGTTTTTATATCAAAATGATTAAAATTAAATTTCATTTAGGACGTGGTAAGAATTACCAAAACTGGCAAGTAAAAGATGAGCAAAAAGTTTACTATTTTTGTCCCAAAACTTTTTCTCTAGTTCTGACAAATTGTATTTTAACCAATCAAATTAATGCTGCTACTAAAATTTTTCAAGGAGAAAATCGCCAGCCCTGTGCTTGGATTAAATGTCAACATTGGGAAGCTATACCAACAGTAACCAGTCTAGATAAATCTCAACCAGTTTTCTACAATCCGAAAAAATTTCCTTACTGGCGAGATCTAAATAATAATAATATTGATCGAAGTTGC
>CAYMWC010000214.1:0-10281 GCA_964393695.1 uncultured Pleurocapsa sp. | reverse complement strand
AGTTAGTATCTCACAATAATAGTCGGTTTACTTACGCCCAAATGTACTAGTGCCTGTAACCGCTCAATCGCATTGCGTTTAGTTTTCACCACACTCCAAATTCTTTGACTCAGAAGACTTTCTGCATAATCAAACGCTGCTAATGCCAGTTCGTCTTTACTTTTGAAATGATTATAAATTCCTCCTTTTTTTAGACCAGTTGCCTGCATAATATCGGCAATAGAAGAGCCTGCATAACCTTGTTGGTTAAATAACTCTGCTGCCTGCTGAATTATACGTGCTTTAGTTTGTTTGGCTTTGGACATTAAAATTTAATTTAAGACCGTTCGGTCTGTGTTTAAGAATAATATAAAAAATTATCTCTGGCAAATACCTAGTTCATACTTCTCATCATAAGCTGTAGATAGTTTTCTATATAGCTTTGAAAATTAATTCGCTTAAAAATTGACTAATTATTCAATTAATACTATATTACTAACAAGCTTGGCAATTCCTTCAGACGACTCGAAATTGGGGAACAAACAAGTAAGTTCCCTTTTCCCTTTTCTATTTTTGACTTTCGACTTCACTCAACCAGCGTTGTGGAGAAGGATGCAAAAAATTTACTGTACACCAATCGATGTACCACCAGGAAGTTCTGAACCGAGTATGGTTCTGATTTTAATTGGTAAATTGTCAGGATGAGGTTCCCAGCCTACCTCATATCCAGCAGCCCAAGCTTGCTTTCTGGCTGTCCGAAAAGCTTCAAAGCTATTTGGTCGGACAATAAATAATACATAATCTTTATTAGTATTAAACTGCGATAAAATTTGTTTAAATTCTGAATCTGCTGATGCCAGTTGCTTAGTAGTTTCGCCAATGTTGGGTGCTACAGGTTCAAATACCAAAGATACTCCATTGTCTACTGTTTTAACATTATAATTTTTAGTATTGACTCGAAAATTACTTTGACGACCCACAATACTCAACAAGCAAGATTGATAGTTATTTTGACTAGTAAGATAATCTGCTGGGTTAGAAGCATTGGGTTTATTACAATTGGGCAAGTTTGATGATAATTCCAGTTCTTTTTCTCGTACTTGACGCAAATTTAAATGACTTATTTTATTGTTTTTAATCTCAAACCAAAGTGGTTCTTTCTTACTGGTCGAGAATAAAGGAGTTTGAATGGTTATCTTGGTTTTGGGACGACTATTGGCAGCTATGAGGCTAACAAACAGAGTAATAAAAATTAATGCGCCAACGGTATTAGTCAGAGTATCTAAAAAAGAATCTAAATTTCCATTAACAGATTGAGTTCTGCGCCTAGGTCTACTTCTCATAGATAATTGTGATTTTAATTGTTGTTTAAGTTTCTATTTTGAGTTCTAAGCCAAACTCTAACGGCTCGTAACCAATATCTATGCCTTGTTGTTGCACTAGTCCCCGAATTTTATCGAACATTTCTAAGCCATCGGGACGTAAAATGACAATGAGATATTGTTTTTCTTTATTAGTTTTTAAATTGGCAATCAATTTTCTTAAAGGAGATTTTTCATCATAAACATCTGCTCTGGGTGCAAATTGCTTACTAGGATGGAGTACAAAGCCATCCTGACGACATTCAATATAAACGGGTGTTTTATTTTTTTTGTTGTTAGCTGCTTTGTTTTCTCCATCTGTTTTTGCTACTACCACTGCTTCCTGGGGTTCAAGAGCTTGAGTGGTTAAGATAATAATCAAGAGAATTAATGTGCCAATAGTACAGGCAATAACAGAAAGAAAAGGAAAGAGTTCTATTTCTGTTGACGGTTTGCGATGAGTTTTGCGCCTAGACATACGGCTTTCTTGGTTTTAAAGGAAGGATGAGGGATGAAGTATAAAGAATAAAAAATAGTACTCAGTAACCTCTATAAAGAATTTGACTGTGTCTTATTCAAATTCAAAATTTCTACCATTATCTTGTTCTACTAGGGTAATGCGACGAGGTTTATTAAGTTGTCTGAGGATGGGCTGAAGTTGAGATAGGTTATCTCTTACTGCTGCTAAAACCGTTTCTAGTTGAGCAGTTTTTTCGAGAGAAGTAAAACTCCTTTCTAAACTCTGTTGTATTTCGTGAAAATCTGGTATTCTCTTGGTTGTCATTTCGAGGGAGCTAACTCGACTTTCTAAAATCTGAGCTGCTTTTTCTAATTGTTCGCTAATTCCTTGAGTTTGGGCATTAAAATCTTGAGCTGCTGCCATATTTCTGCTTCTAATCTCATCCACAATTAGTCTGATTTGCTGTACTAGTTCTTGATTTGTCTGTTGTTGTCGAGCAAAGAAATCGAGAAACTCCTGGCGATCGCGATGTGCTTGTTGTCTGACTTCATCTACTTGAGCAATTACCTGAGAACTAATATCCTGTACTTTACTCACCTCGGCTAGAAATCCTGTTGATAAACTTCTCGCAGCTAGTTCAGCATAACTTTGGGCAGGCTCAATTAAATCTTGAGGGTTAGGAAAATGTTCTTTAATCGCACCTTCGACAGCTTGGTTGATACTAGTAGAATCTAACTGTTCATTAGTCTTTTTTAGTCTGGGCAATAGTTTATCGTTAATGAACATATCGATCCCTAGCAGTAACTTGGTTTCATAGCGTTCTACTAGTACTAGAGGAATCATTACCAACACACTTAGAAACAAAGCCAATAAGGTAGTATCAAAAGCTACTGCTAGGTTGCTTGTTACCTGACCTACACCGTCTTTAATTTGTTCTACATCTGTGGAGTTGTTCATAAAGCTAGTGAAACCACTAACCGCACCACTAATACCTACAACTGTCCCAATAAAACCCAGTAGGGGAATTGCCCAACCGAAGATCCGTGGAACAGAATAGGATGCCTCTGAAGCAGTGACATAGAAAGCAGAATCATCAAGAGCAAATTCCGTGGCACTATTGCGATCGCCACCTTTGATATAGGCTTTGAGTACCCGTCCACATCGAACAGCAACTAAATTTCCATCTTTGATTAATCTTTGCTGAAAATAATCCACCTCATGAGACTGAGGTTGATCTAGAGGAATATGATCGGCAATCCAAATTTTGCTTAATGCCGTATATTCTCGTTGTAATAGCCAAAATTTTAAAATTGTAAATGCTACTACCAAAGCACCAAAAGCAATTGTTAGGATTTGTATAAAACCTCTCTCGAAGAGTAAAACCCCAATATAAGATTGTCTAATAGGGGGCAAAAGCCCAATTACACCATAAGTAATTATAAATATGGCTGTTGCTAAAATAAGCATCAGCATGGGGTCTACTTCTAATTCCTGGCGTTTAGAATTGTAAGTACGGGGTTTAGGTTTAAATTTAAACTTGCTCATATTGATTGTTAGTTGTTATTTATGACTCTTGCAGCTAAAGGATTGGTTTTGTGTTAGTAATAGCTTATGGGTTACTCTATAGTCAATTAGTTATTGATGTTAACTTGGGAATTAGCTGTTATAACATTATTAAAATTGACTTTTGATAACTGGAGATAGAGTAAAAAGTAATAATCATCTGTAATTGCTGTTCTTTCTCTCCTTAGTATACTGGTAACAAAACTGGTCAGAGAAACTCTGCCGTCAAACGACGGGCTGACTCTGACTTCGTGGTTTTTACAGATTAGCAACTGGCTATTTTAATTAACTTAATTATAAAAAGTGACTTAAAAATCATAGTTTACACCTTTTTAGGTAATCAAACTCATGTAAAGAAAACGAATATAGCACGCAAACTAGAGTTTAGAAGATCGTGATCTTGAGAAAAGAGAAAAAATTCTGGGGTTTTATTGGCGCGCCGAAAGTCACCCAGAGCGCGATTGGCTATGCCTACGGCAGCTACGCAAACGTCAGCCCGAAGGGCATCGCTTGTACGATCAGAATAAATGTTCTCATTGGTACGCCTATTTTTTACAATGGATGAATGATCAATTATTCAAGTTAACGCAATACGAGTGAAAGTTCCCCGACTTCATCCAGATACGATTGAAGAAGTACAACAAAGAGTTGATATTGTCGATGTCATCTCAGAACATATTGTTTTACGCAAGCGAGGTAAGGATTTTTTAGGTTTATGTCCCTTTCACAATGAAAAGACTCCCAGCTTTAGTGTCAGTCAGGATAAGCAGGTATATTATTGTTTTGGTTGTGGTGCAGGGGGAAACAGTTATAAGTTTTTGATGGAAATTGGTAAACAGTCTTTTGCTGAAGTTGTTCTTGATTTGGCGCGTCGTTATCAGGTTGAAGTTAAAACAGTTGAACCAGAAGAAAGACAGGAAATTCAGCATCAGTTAACTGTTAGGGAAGAATTATATAGAATTTTGGCAGTGACAGCCAGTTTTTACCAACACGCTTTACATCAGTCTCAAGGAGAAACTGCTTTAGCATATCTGCGATCGCCAAGAAATATTGAAGATGCAACTATCAGTAAATTCCAGCTTGGTTACGCGCCTGCGGGGTGGGAAACTCTTTATCGCTATTTGGTGGAAACTAAACGCTATCCTGTAAATTTTGTCGAACAAGCAGGATTAATTAAACCCAGAAAAACTGGTGGTGGTTATTATGATGTTTTTCGCGATCGCCTGATGATTCCGATTATGGATCTACAGGGAAGAATTATTGGCTTTGGTAGCCGTAGTCTCAAAGAGGAAGATCAACCAAAATATCTTAACTCCCCTGAAACTCCCCTATTTGATAAAAGTAAAACTCTGTTTGCCCTTGACCAAGCTCGTAGTAGTATTAGTCAAGAAGACTCTGCCATAGTAGTAGAAGGCTATTTTGATGCGATCGCTCTTCATGAGGCAGGGATAACTAATGTAGTTGCCTCTTTGGGTACTGCCTTTACTCAAGATCAACTCAAACAATTACTGCGCTTTACCCCCTCAAAACAGGTAATTCTTAACTTTGATGCCGATAATGCAGGTAACAAAGCTACAGAAAGAGCGATCGCTGAAGTCGAAGATTTAGTTTACGGTGGAGTCGTCCAACTACGTATTCTTAATCTGCCTGATGGTAAGGATGCAGATGAATTTATTAAAAGCCGAGAGGATGGAGCAGTATTATATTATCAGGCTTTAGCAGATGCACCATTATGGCTAGATTGGTTAATTAAGCGTTTGATGATTGGGAAAAATCTTAAAGCTGCCGATGATTTTCAACAGGTAGCAGCAGGGATGATTAAATTATTGAATAAATTACAGGATGCCAATCAACGCAACCATTATTTAACTCATTGTGCTGAATTACTCAGTCAAGGAGATGCTAGATTAGTTTTCCAGAATTTAGCCACGCTGAAATCACAAATCAAATCCCCTCGTCCTCGTTACCAAAATAATTACTCTCCTAAAAACAAGCCACATCATACTTCTGTTGAGCAATCAGCTTTAACCATCCCTACGAATCCTGAAAGCGAACTATTAGAGCAAGCAGAAGCTTTGTTGCTAAGGATCTATATTCACTATGACCGATATCGAGAAGAGATTATCACTCAATTAGAATCCCAAGATTTACTGTTTCATCTGACTGCCCATCGTTTCTTATGGCAACAAATAATGACAATTGAAGCTGAAATTCCCGACTCGTCACCAGGAGATGATAATCCTTTATTAAGAGAATTACACAATCGTAGTCTAGATTTTCCTGAAAAGATGATTAAAATCACTAGACTATTCAATTTAAATGAAAAAACCCAAGAAGATGTTTTTCGGGCGGATATTCAAATAGCCAAAGCGATCGCTTCTCTAGAATTAGTTAACTACCAAAAACGCCAAATCTACTGTGAAGAAAAACTCTATAATCTTGACCCTAGTAATCAAAGTGATGTGGAAATAATCCAATATTATGCCCAAGAAAATTGTCTGGCGATTCAAAAAATTAAGCAACTAGAACAAGAACGTTTAAAATTTAGTCAGGATTATGTTTTATAAAATCAAAAAAAACTTATGTAAGGTGGGCAATGCCCATTATACTCTTACCTGGCGATTCAAACAATCAAGAGGATATCTGAAAAGTATTGGATTATGCCAAGTCAGATATCCTCTTAAAAATTCAAGCAAGACAGTTTACTTGAACTAAGCTTGAAGGATAAAATCATCAGCATTCAAAGCAGGAATTTCGCTCAGAGTAGCAAATTGCGCGCCCGAACCCAAACCAGTTGTCACGCCGTTTTGATTGTAGAACAAGTTACCAGTACCACTGCTATAGACAATCAAGGCACTTGCAGTAGCCACCGCAGTATCACTACCTACTACAGCAAACTCGCTATTGACACTAAATCCACTACCAGCAATACTAGTGAGCGCGGTAAAAGTAGTTTTATCCAGCACAATCTTGTCAGTGCCACTAGTAAAGTCAGCCAATAGATCTCTGCCCACCGCACTGGTAGCAAAGGCTGCATTAGTATTGTAGATAAAGCGATCGCTACCAATTCCACCAGTCAGACTGTCATTACCAGCACCTCCTATTAAGAGGTCATCACCAGTATCACCGCCGATGGTATCATTGCCAGTAACACCATTGAGAGTATTATTGGCAGCATTACCAGTAATACTATTATTCAGCGTATTGCCCGTGCCATTAATGGCATTCGTACCAGTCAGAGTCAGATTTTCGATATTGCTGGTTAGGGCGTAAGTAACATTAGAGTCTACCCTATCTGTTCCTTGCCCAGTATTCTCTGTCACGATATCTGTATTAGTATCAATAATATATGTGTCATCCCCAGTACCGCCAATAAGCGTATCAATTCCTGCATCACCCGAGAGTATATTATTAGCAGTATTACCAGTCAGGATGTTGTTGAGGGTATTACCAGTGCCGTTAATCGCACTTGTGCCAGTCAGGGTCAGATTTTCGATGTTGCTGACTAGGGTGTGAGTAACATTAGAGTCTATTTGATCTATTCCTTCGTTAGCATTCTCTATCAGGATATCGGTAGTGGTATCGACAA
Source organism: uncultured Pleurocapsa sp. (assembly GCA_964393695.1). Lineage (GTDB taxonomy): Bacteria > Cyanobacteriota > Cyanobacteriia > Cyanobacteriales > Xenococcaceae > Waterburya. The sequence goes on along the minus strand of CAYMWC010000214.1, from coordinate 3,329 downwards.
TATAAGTATCATTGCCAGCACCACCAATTAGGGTATCTATACCAGCATCACCATTGAGAGTATTATTGACGGTATTACCTGTAAGACTATTATTAAGAGCGTTACCAGTTGCGTCAATTGCACTTGTGCCAGTTAAGGTCAGATTTTCTAGGTTGTTGACTAAAGTATAAGTAACACTGGACTCTACCCTATCTGTTCCTTTGTCAACATTCTCTGTCAGGATATCGGTAGTGGTATCGACAATATATGTGTCATTGCCAGAACCGCCAAAAAGGGTATCAATTCCATCAGCACCAGTCATAGTATCATTGCCATTGCCACCCGACAGATTATTATTGACAGTATTACCTGTAAGACTATTGTTGAGAGAGTTACCAGTGCCGTTAATTGCACTCGTACCAGTCAGGGTCAAATTTTCTAAGTTACTGACTAGAGTATAAGTCACACTGGAATCAACTTTATCTGTTCCTTCATTCGCATTTTCTGTAAGGGTATCGGTAGTAGTATCGACAATATATGTGTCATTGCCAGTACCACCAATAAGCGTATCAATTCCACCATCACCATTGAGCGAATCATTACCAGTACTACCCGACAGGTCATTATTGGCAGTATTACCAGTAATGATATTATTGAGCGTGTTACCAGTGCCGTTAATCGCACTTGTACCAGTCAGGGTAAGATTTTCGATGTTGCTGACTAGAGTATAAGTAACATTGGAGTTAATGCTATCTGTGCCTTCGTTGGCATTCTCTGTCAGGGTATCTGTAGTAAGATCAACCAGATAAGTGTCATTACCAGCACCGCCAAGGAGCGTATCAATTCCAGCAGCACCAGCGATCGTATCATCGCCAGTACCACCTGAGAGTCTATTATTAGCAGAATTACCTGCGATACTATTATCTATTGTGTTGCCAGTGCCGTTAGTTGCATTTGTACCAGTCAGGTTGAGATTTTCAATGTTGCTCCCTAGGGTGTAAGTAACACGAGAGGAAACTCTATCTATTCCTTCGCCTTGATTTTCTGTAATAGTATCTGTAGCAGTATCGACCACATAAGTATCATCGCCAGTGCTACCAATTAGTGTATCTACACCAGCACCACCAGTGAGGGTATCGTCTCTACCTAATCCAGATATATTGTCATTGCCTAAATTGCCATCTAGATAGTCGTTACCATCACCACCAACTATTGTGTCGTTATTACTAGTGGCAGCAATCGCGGAGACAGTAAAACTAGTATCTACAAAAAAACCTTGGCTATCAGTTGCGCGAATAATTAGCTCGGAAGTGCCTGTAGTATTGGCTTGGTAATCGAGAAGCAAAATTTTATTAGCCTGATCTACGGTAACGGCATCAAATAAGGCTGAGTTGGTATTATTTTGAATCGCATAGGTAAGAGTGGTATCTTCTAGATCTTGAAAAGCCTCAGCTAGATTAATACTGTGATTAGAAATATTGTTAGTAGCTATAGTATTGGCAATACCAGAACTAAAAGGTGGATAGTTAACTGGGTCATCATTGGCAATTTGAGCAACGGCAGCATATTCAGTAACATTATCTTTAAAAGTTGCTCCAGATATTCCAGAAAGAGTTAAACCAAATTCTTCATTAGGCTCGTAGATAATATCACCTTTGATGGTCACGTTGACAGTTGCGCTGGTTTGTCCTGCGGGAATAGTTACTTGTCCTGAAGTAGCAAGATAATCTGTTCCTGCAACTGCATCAATATCGGCGGTGCTGTAGTCAAATACTACGTCTACTGGTGCTGGGGTAGAGAGGTTCAAGGTAATCGGCGCAGTTGTACTGCCTGAATCTCCTTCGGTTAAGCTAGTTGACGCTACTTCTAGAATTGGCGTAACTTGTAAAGTTTCAGCACTAATTCTGACATCAGAAAATTGAATGAATTCGATATCGGTTAAGGTATCAGTGTTATTGTAATTGACTGTATCGGCTGCTTGGCGCAGAGATATATTACTGTTACCTTGATAAGCAACATTGCCATAAAGTATAGTATCAATCCCTTCACCACCATCAACTTTGTTAGTACCTGTACCAGTGGTAATGGTGTCATAACCTTCATGACCTTTGATAGTATCATTGCCATCTCCACCATCCAAGATATTATCTCGTTTGTTACCGATAATGTAATCACTGCCAGCACCGCCGTTTGCGCCTCGGTCGGCATAACCTAGAGTAAGATCATCGTCAGTATCACTACCATCCCGTATTCTTTCTAGGGGGTCTGGGTTATCTCCGTCTCCAGATTCAGCTATGGGATTACCATTAACATCTTTTAGTTCGCCATCCCCTGCGGTGACGGTATAGTCTACGGAAGTAGTAGCAGTAGTATCGTTAAAGACTACTTCGGCGGTAATTACATTCTCGGCATCGATGCTGACATCTAAATTTTCGACTGAACCTTCGTAAGTTAAGCCCAGAGGATTATCAGTAAGTTGTGCTGGTTGTATGGTATCGACGACTACGCCATCGACGAGGATATTTACATGGTCTACTTTACCTGCTAATCCTGATTTGCTTAGTTCTGTTGATAAATTAGCAATACTACTCATCATGACACCATCGTTAGAGTCAGTCATGTTGATATTGCTCTTCATGATTAAATCGGCTAGATTTGGATTATCGAGATTTTCATCGAAACCAAAAGCTTGAACATTGGAGTATCTCCGCAATCTTTTAGATTCATTGAGCAGGTCTACGGAATTTGAACTAGAGCGATGATCTGAAAAGAAATAGCTAATGCTAGTAGTACCGCCAGGATTAAGAGGAGAGCTAGTTCCCAAGGGAGATGCAGTTAAAAAGTTGAATCCTTGAGCAAGAGCTTGTGAATAATTAGTGCCAATCGCATTATCTGTAGTTAAACTTTCAATAGCTGTAATGGCTTCATCGGCAGTTAAATTTTGACTACCACTTGAGTCTTTTTGAATAACTGCACTGCTACCAAAAGAAACAACTCCAAAGTTGATCTTTTCTGCTAATCCGTTATTTATATAGTAGTTGGTTAAATCTATGTAAGCATCTTTAACTGTTTGTAATTCCCCCGTATTGAGACTGATTGGGGTATCGATGATGTAGATTATATTGTATTGGGTATCTGGTTTGTAGGGAGAGATATTAAGGGTGTAGTCTACATTTCCATCCAGCATCTCTACGGGCATGGTTAGAGAGACATAGGGTGGTGTGAGTGGATCATTGACGTTGGGACTGGCGGTGGTGTCGGTGGCTTGTTTGGTTTCTGTTTCCAGTACGCCGTCTTCTAGGGGTAGGGGGATGAGGCGAGATGTGCTGGTTGTTTGGGCGGTGAGTGTT
>CAYMWC010000213.1:0-10294 GCA_964393695.1 uncultured Pleurocapsa sp. | reverse complement strand
AGCTATACAAGATACTAGCGACTTTAATTTTACTCATCATCAGTCAAAAACAGATTTAATTCTTGATAATGCACCATTTCACAGGAAGAATGATGTCTTTCGGATTGCTGAACAAGCAGGTCACTCCGTTCTCTTTTTACCACCTTACTCACCTGATTTTAATCGTATAGAACAAGACTTTGCCATTATTAAAAAAAGACGTATTTATTCCCCTCCACATACTACTTTAGATGACATCGTAAAATCATACGGAAATTATTTGGAATGACTATACTTCTTTCTCTTTTAAAGCAGTTAGAGACAGTTATACCTTGGTTACATGAACTTGGTTTTTATTTTTGTCTGATGAGGTGCAAGATCTGAGTTCTAGATAAACCTAAATATGTTGAACTAAGCCGAAGAGTCACCTCTCCGAAAACTCTAGCAATTTCTAGATTCTATAACCATTATCCACTAAGCGATCGCGCCTAAAGCTTTAAGAGTTTCTTGTTGTGCGGAAGTTAAACCTGTCACCCCAGTAATATTCATATCTTCATAAAGTCTAGTAACTCTAAGGGTTTTAAGACATTTTCCTGTTGCTACATCCCAAAGTTTAGTAGATTGGTCTTGAGAACCACTGGCAAGAATTTTACCGTCAGAGCTAAAGGCAACGGAACAAACTTTATTGCCATGTCCGATCGCAGTATGCAGACACTGACCCGTTTGGACATCCCACAACTTGATCGTGTGATCGCCACTTCCACTAGCTATAATCTCGCCTTCTACTTTGCTAGAGGGATTTAAAGACGGACTACAAGCAACGGAAAAAACAAATCCTTGATGTTCTTCAAAAACTCTGAGACATTTTCCTGTAGCAATATCCCACAATCTAATTTTATTATCCGTACTACCACTAATAATAGCCTGCTCATTGGGGCTGAAGGCAACCGAATAAACTCCCTGACAATCTTTAGCGGTGTAAGTCTGCAAACATTCTTTAGTATTAAGATCCCATAATTTAACTGCGCGATCGCCACTTCCGCTAACTAACAGATTTCCATCTTTACTCAAAGTCAAAGACCATACTTGAGGTTCGTTAATAACTGTATTAGTTCCAGTGTTAAGATCCCAAAGTCTGATCGTTCCATCTCCACCACTACTAGCTAAAGTTCGACCATTAGGGTGAAATGCGATCGCTCTAACCCAGTCTTCATGACCCACTAAAACTTGATAACATTCGCCACTATTAACATTCCATAATCTAATCTGACGATCTGCACCAGCACTAGCAAGAATTTCGCCATTGGGACTAAAAGCAACCGACCAAATATGATCTCGATGTCCCGACAAAGTTCGCTCGCATTCTCCTGTTTGAATATTCCATAATCTCACTTTATAATCGCTGGAAATATTAGCTACAATCCCTTGCTCACTTAGAGGAATCGGAGCCACAGCCACAGGAAATGCCCAATCTGTATGTCCTTCGATATTGCGGAGACATTGACCTGTCTTGACATCCCAGAGCTTGACGGTGCGATCTAAACTAGCACAAACCACAGTATTATCGTCAGCTCCAAAATCAACCGTGACAATCTGATTTTTATGTCCGTATAAAGTTTTGAGACATTTATCTGTAGTGAGATTCCATAGTCTTATTGTCGTATCGCCACTTCCACTAGCAAGGATCGCCTCTTGCTTACAAAGGGGACTAAAAGCAATGGAATAAACCGCACTACTATGCCCACTATAGGTTTTAGTACATTTACCCGTTTGGATATCCCATAATTTGATGGTACAGTCATCACTTCCACTAGCGAGAATAACCCGTTGCGAGCGAGCGAGGAAAATTGGAGTAAAAGCAACTGAACGTACCCAACCATTATGCCCGATTAAAGTATGCAGACACTGACCCGTTTGGACATCCCACAACTTGATGGTACGGTCAATACTTCCGCTAGCAAGAATTTTACCATCAGGACTAAAAGCAACTGAACGTACCCAACCATTATGCCCGATTAAAGTATGCAGACACTGACCCGTTTGGACATCCCATAACTTGATCGTGCGGTCGCCACTTCCACTAGCGACAATTATCCCTTGCCTGAGGCGATTAAAAGCTACTGCATAAATTTCATCTTGGTGTCCGCAAAAAGTTTGTAAACATTCTCCTGTATTACTATTCCATAATCTAACTTGAAAATCCCCAGCACCACTAGCGATCGTTTGACCATCAGGACTAAAAGCAATACAGCGAATCCAATTATTATGTCCGTGACAAATAACTAGTAATTTACCTGTATATCTATCCCAAAGACGTACTTTATTCCCATTATCACCAGTTGCAAATCTATCTCCTTGGGGACTAAAAGCAGCAGACAAAATATTGCCTAAAGTTTCCGTAAATATCGACTGAGATAGATCGCAATTAGTAAAATTAACCCGATGTAAATTTAAACCTTGTAGATTAGCTTGCCAAACTGTTAATCCTGAAAAATCATAACCAGTTAAATCTATTTTTAGTTGACGTAATATATTAATGGTATTACCAGCAAAATAACCTTTTATAGATTGTGATTTCCAGGTTGCTAAATTTCTTTTTAGATAATCATTAATTTCTTCAGTCGTACCACAGGAGAATAATAATTGTTCTGCTAATGGTTGTAGAATTAGAAAAATTTGTGTCTCTCTAATGTATTCTTGCGCTTGGGCTTGCATTAGGGCATGACTGTTAAATAATTTGATTTCTCCTGTAATTATTTCTTCACAAATTCGCTCGATTAATTCGCTGATGGTATATTCCATCACTACTGGTTGTTGAGTGAATTTATTATTATTAGTTTCAATCAAAGAACGATTTTTTAAATTAGTTAAAGCTTTAATTAAATTGTTGAGGGAAATTTTAGTAACAATATTTGTTTGTAATTTAGATAATGAAACTGGCTGACGCTCGATTGCTAACCAGTACATAATTTCTTGTTCGAGAGTGGTTAGCCTTTGAAATTGCTGCTCTAACAGAATACGAATATCATCAAAGATAAACAATCCTTCTCGTAAAACTGCTAAAAATTCCCCAATATTACCAGCAAAAAAATCTTTAATATAAGAAGCAACAATCTTTAACGCCAAAGGATTACCACCATACCGTTCGAGCAATACTTGCCAATCTGCTTCCGAACCACTAAACGAACCTTTAGTCTGAAAAATTTCTTTACCTTCTGCTTGTGATAAACCTTTTAGCGATAAGCAACGAACTGATAAAGAGTCTCCTTCTAAAATAGCTATTTCTTTCAGTTTTTCCCGTGAAGTAATCAGCAGACAGCTTTGATGATTAGTTTCAGCAATAGACTTAAATAATAAGCCATAATCTTCATCTTCTTGACGATAAAAAATCTCATTTTGAGTTTGATTGCCGACCAAAATTGATTCCGCATTATCTAAAATCAACAAACATTTATATTCCCGTAGATATTTAAGTAATAAACCGATTTTTTCGGCGTTTGTGTCTGGTAATTTAGTTTCTTTTTTATGGCTAATAAATTGAATAATTTCTGCTAATAATTTTTCTAAAGATGGTGCATTACGAAGACTGCGCCAGAGGACAAAATTAAATTGAGACTGAATGCTTTGGGCTGTTTTAATTACTAAAGCCGTTTTCCCAATTCCACCCATACCCAATATTAAAATCGAGCGACATTGATCGCTAATTATCCATTCTCTAAGAGTCATTATCTCTTTTTGGCGACCGAAAAAAACCGAGACATCCATGGCTTCTCCCCAATCTTGAGGACTGGGAGGCGAAGCTTCCTCATCCCAGTGAATTTCGTGATGACTGAGATTAACGTTTTGGCGATCGCTTTCTTCAGCAACTACGCTTTGCCATGCTAAACTCAAAACTTGACAATAAGCTTGAAAAGCGCGATCGTTAATTAACTGTTTGCCCCCTAAAAAACGCTTCCAAGTTCCATAAGAAATTCCTGATGCGAACCTTCCTTCTTGTTGCCAAGAATCCCCCAAAACTTCACTTGCAGTCTTCAGCCAACGAGAATCATTAATATTCCAACCTTTTTCTTTTCTCGCTTGTTTGATTTTCTTTAATCCAGCAGGAGAAGCGATTAATTTTTCCATTACACAGCTAAAAATAGTTGATTCTTTCTTTTAAATTTACCGATAAAAGTTAGATCTCTTAATTTAAAGTGAATTAATCGTAAATAAAATTCTCGATCCAACCAGATTAAGCGCAGAAACCAATTAAAGTGATCGCCATTAGACTCGATCGATTCCCAAGTGATCCAAAACTGATCTAGAGGGTTTTAGGTAGAGAAATTTACAGTGTAAGTAAGATTTTAGGGCATGAAACCCAAATAATTACTAAGGAGAAAAAGAAATCGATGAGTTTATTAGCTGGCTTCGATCTTGTTTATGCTGTCACTCAACAAACTATCAACAAACAATTACAACTACTTGCTGTCGAGTCTGTCTTACCCAGTAAATGGCAATATCAACATCCAGAAAATAAATTTGGCATTGATGCCGATCTTGGTATTCCAGTTGTCGATATGAATACGGGCGATGCTTCCAGTCGCAAAGTCTTAGTTCATTTTCCCTTAACTGGTGGCAAGATTAATTACTTAACAATTGATGTGGAAAAATTTACCATTGTCCCCAAAAGTGCCAATGTAGCAGGTTGGCAGTTAACTTTGACGATTAACCTGAGTTTGGCAGAAATTGCTGCTAAGTTAATTAGCGAACATAAAAAAATTCCTTCCGCCGTCAAGCAACAGCTAACTGCCTTTACGGAAGATTTATACGAAATTAGCCATCTTTTTCTGAATTTTGAAGATGCAGATTTGGTAGAAAGCTATCAGCTTACTGCACCCAATAATACCGACATGAACGATCCGAACGTGATTAATCAGGTCAAAAATATCGTTCAGTCTTTACTAAATACTCTCAAAGGTAGCGATAATCCATTTATCTTTGGTTATACCGTTAATAATAAAAAGCCACCTGCTAGCAACGCTGATTTTATCCCGACAGGTACGACCTATTCAGTTTATCCCGAACCAGCACATCTACCCAGAAGTACTATCAATTTCTTATCGGTAACTAATGGACGGAAAGTTCCAGGGGTAGGATATGGCATATTTACCCATAACTGGGTTACTACCGATGACGTTCAAGGAGCTTTTGTAGTCGCTCAAGATATCTTAATGAGCAAGATTCTACCACCCTTAGCAGAAATCATGGATGCAAAGGCTGGTGATTTCAAACCTTCCGGAACGAGACTGACTTTAACCAAACCTAACGATCGCGGTGGTCATATTACTTGTACGGTTACGCCGATGGGTGGAACTAATCAGATTTTGGCAGATTTTTATTCGGATTTTGACCAGGATGTTCACGATAAAGCCGGCTCGAAAGTTGGCAATGTAACTGGTTACATGAAATGGACGACAACAATTAGTTTTGGTTTTGACAAACAGAATAACCTATCTGTTTCAGTTGTTAATTCGCCAGTAGAACAATCTCACACAAATCACCTCAATGCTTTGGGTCAATTTGAAAAAGTCTTAGCTATTTTTGGTGATGCGATCGTCAAGATTTTCAGTTTAGGGTTCGCACCTAATGTGTTTGAAGATTTGATTCAAGATGACTGGAAATTTAACATCAACGCAGACTTATCGGTAATTACAGCAGATATGAAGACTCGATTAGTACTTCCTGCTGGCAGTGAGTTTTTCTTTAAGGATGCAATTATGTCGTTTCAAGGTCATCTAATTATGACCACCACAATTAGAAATTAAGCCAAAAACCAAAGATTTCAAGTAAAAGGTACTCAACAATGCAAATCAATCTTTCTTCCCAATTCATGAAACAATACGAAGCTGGCAGTCCCGTCAGTGGCGATCGCGAAATAGCAACAGCAATGGATAAGAATAACAATGTCATGTTCTTTTCGATTGGTAGCGATGATAGTCTTTATTTGTTTCAAAAAGATTCTGGTACGCCTACTGGTTGGCGACGCACTAACTTAAGTGCAGATCTCGGCGATGGAGTTCATGTAACTCACATTGCTACAGCCCAAGATAACGATGGCAAACCAATTTTAGCTGCTGCTGTCTACGATACTCAATTTCGCAACAATCCCAGAGTCTATTTCACGAAAAACTTTAGCCCAGAAGCAACTCCCAATCGTTGGGTTTTCCGAGGCAATCAACCCGGTACCGAAATTACCCATATAGCTACTGGTGCAGACAAGAAAGGTAATGTGGTAATTGTGATCTCAACTCAAAAAGACAGCAAGATGACCAATTATCTGATTAACCCAGATGTTAGCGATAAATCTTGGCTGTGGCGAGAAATTCCCGTACCCCTTAACGGTAAAGGAATGATTAATTTAGCAGTCGGTCATAATAAAAAGTTAGAGCAAATTGACGGTGTTGATGCCATTCTCTATAGTCTCTTAGATGTTGATGATCGCACTACAAAAGTCGTTCTCACTTCTCTGCCAGATTTTAATTTGTACAATCATGAAATTTCCCTTGACTTTAGCCCCACAGCATTGAGTATTATTGAAGATCGTCGTGGTAATAGCGAACTCTTTTTAGCAACCGACAAACTCTATCATCTCGATATTCAGGCGCAGATGAGTCGAGATAAATCTGATTTAACTGAAGAGATCATTAGGATCGGTAAACAAAAGTTTACTCACACTGCTAAACAAATTATCAACGGTCGTTATGCCAACGGTACATTAGAAGCTTGGGTCTTAGCAAAAGATGGCAATCTCTACTTCACTCAAGAACAGGAAAACGAAGGCTGGATCGAACCCTATCCTTTAGATAAAGAAATCGGACAGATTACTGCTTGGCGTAATCCCCATAGTAACGCGATCGATCTGTTTACCGTTAATATCGATAACGAATTGCACCATCTTTGGCAAGATTTAACCACTACTAGATGGAAGAACCATCAAATTATGCTGGGAGGAGTCAATAACTCCATTGAATATGATTCCTATACCTCTCAAATGACGATTACCGATAACCAAGGCTTTCCCCTTGCTGACAAAACCGTTCAAGTCAGTGCGTCAGAATTAACAATGGTGACAATTAACGGCAACAAATACTTTGTCGATGCTGGAACAGATGTCGCTCATGTCAAAACCGATGCAATGGGTAGCATTGTCATCATCAATAAAGTCAATAGTATGACTTCGCCCATTATCCGTGTTGAAGCAGAATTTTTAGATAACGCGATCGATCTTAACCCCAATCGGCATCTTGAAAATAAATTAGCTCAAATGACTGCTGATGATTGGAAAAATGCCCGACTGCAAACCAATGAGGATGGAGTGACCGAACCTTTATTTTCCAATACTAAAAAAACCGATCTGACTGGAACTCATCAAGCAATTCAAAAATTAATCGAGTTACAGCATAAATTACCCTCTCAACAAGGTGAAATTAATGCCAAAATACCTCAAACCGATTTAGATCGAGAAGGAGTGACAATAGTAACCCAAAATAGCCCGATTTCTCATCAAATCGACTTAGAATCGCTCCCAGACGGTTATCATTGGGGATTGGATTTAACCGGAGATAGTCCCGTTTTCTCCAACCAGAAAGACCACATCCAAGCCAACTATATGGTTACTTACAATCAAAAAGTCGCATCCCAATCATTTTTAGGTGGAGTGTTCCAAAAAATCGAACACGCTTTTGGCGATGTTTGGCGAGCGATTAAACGAGGATTTTTGAAAGTTACCCATTTAGTTTTTGAGAAAGTCAAAGAAGGAATCAAAATAGTCATCAATGGAATAGAAGATGCCGTTCATGTCATCGTCAAATATGCTGAACAAGTCTGGCAAGTTGTAGAGATGGTGTTTGAAAAAATTGGTGTTTTCTTCAAAGACTTAGTGCGTTGGTTGGGCTATATCTTCAAATGGAAAGATATCTTGAGAACTCATGATGTCCTCAAAAATGTATTTAATCAAAGCTTGAACCATGCAGTAGGACAACTTTCTAGTGCAGAAGATACAGTGAGAAAGGTTTTTAGTGAAATTAAAACCAGAATTCTCGGTCAAGATTTAAGTAGTAAATTAGGAGAAAGAGGCAACCAGGGCTTAAAACGTTCGGCTCAAACTAATCTTCGCAATCCACTCTTGGCTTCTCCCGAAGCGAGTTGGTCGCTACATCACTTTAGTAATGGCAATATTGCTAACGGAAAGCCTTTTACTGAAGAAGACTTAAAAGTTTCCCTCGATAACTTGGGGGATATTGCCGAAGATGAAATTAAAGTCTTGGAAAATGCTTTTAAAGCATTAGGTAATGACATTGTAGAAAGCTTCGAGCATCTTTCAATAGGGGAATTTGTTAAAAAGCTTTTAATAATTCTCGAAGAGACAATCATCGATACCATTGAAAATATTGCCTTGGGATTGTTAGAAACAGCCAAACTAGCTGTCAAAGCAATTTCTGTTATCTTAAATGCTCGCTGGAATATTCCTGTCATTACTCCACTCTATGAAAATGTTATCGCTCCTGGTAGTAAATTATCTCTACTAGACTTACTCAGTCTTCTAGTTGCTATTCCCACAACCATACTGTACAAAATTGCTTTAGACGAAACTCCTTTCAACGAAACACAAACTAAACAGTTAGTTAGTGCTAAAAACCATCAAGAATTAATTCAAAGATTGAGAGGTAATCCAAATCAACCTCCTGTTGCCTTAGCTGCTTTATCTGTTCCTGCGAGTGCAAGCAGAAGTAGTTCTAATGTAGTTGCACTTGTTGCCACTACTTCTACCGATACCGATTCTAATCCTCCATCGAAGGGCGTTCGAGGAGCTACTTATGCTTTGGGATTTGCTAATTCAATTGCGACCATAATTTATGGAATAACTAATGGAATTGAAGTCACCGCGTCAAGCAAAGTAACAGCTTATGTCAAATTAGGATCTGGTTTATTGGCTAATGCTTTTTCTTTCACCTCGATTATAGTCAGTGAAGCTGCTGAGCGTGCCTCTAATCAAGGATTATTAGCCTACGAAACTTTTATCACTATCTATCAAGCTGCATTTAATGTAAAAGATCTACTTGTAATTGTCTTTAAACTGAAAAATAACATCAATAATGCTTTAGCGTGGTTAGAAACAGGATTAGGTGGAGTTAATGCTGGTATGGTTACTGCATTGATTATTGCCGAAGGAATAGAGGGAGAACTAACACCTAGCAATGGACTGAAGTATCCACAGAATTTACTGACTAGCATCTCTCAAATAATCAGTGGTCCATCAACCCTGGCTCAAGATCTTGAAATTAAAGCAATCTTTTTAGCAGTTCAAGAAATCTTAGGTGTAATCCCAGGATTAGTTAATGGTACTAGAGTGGGAATGGATATCATAGCTCAAGAAGTACATCGAATTTTCTAGCCAGCTTTGTCAATTTCTAAATTAGAGAAGTTTGCACTCAAACTTCTCTAAATGCAATAGACCTCCTGCAAAAATGTTAAACAATTAACAAATTGTTTTTCAAAAAAGCTCATAATTATAAATTCCAGCAATTAAATTAAATCTCAAACAAAATCTTCTTCTTCGATTTCGATATTTACTTGATAAGATTTTAAATATTTCTAAGTAAAAATAAAGCAGTTTGCGTATTTTGCTCTTCCCTATTTATTCCCAATTGCTTTGTATTAATAAAAGGACATTAAACGATTGAATTCGGTATTCCCGAAATTGGTGCGGTACTAAACACTTTTGGCACTTTACCAACAACCAATGAATTTACAAAATCTCAAAAAGTGATCCAAAACTGATCTAGAGAGAGCTAAACCTCAAAATTTATATTGAAAGCAAGATGTTTAAGGAATTGGACATGGCGCATAGGGCAAAACAAAATACTCAATGTCCATTGCCCATCACTCAATCACCAAGGAGAAATAATCATGAACAACAACACCAAAAAAGACCAAAAACCTCAAATTCAGCCTCAAGCTACTATTAAATATATTCCACTCCTTTGTTGACTGCGGGAGCAACTGTAATTGCTATTGGAGTTGAGTTAGAAGCAGAACCTATTGGGCTAATTTTAGCTAGATATAGCCAATTTCCAGAAGAAGGCAACAAAATCTACGGACAAATTTTATCTGTGTTCTTCGTTCCAGCTTATCGCTGTCAAGAAATAGGAACAGAATTATTTACCCGGATGGAAAGGGAACTGAAAAATCGTGGTTGTGCGGAAATAGAATTGCACTATAAAATTGTTACATTTGCAGGAGTTAAACCGTGAAAATTGCATCAGTCGCCTACCGT
>CAYMWC010000212.1:0-10305 GCA_964393695.1 uncultured Pleurocapsa sp. | reverse complement strand
AAACTCACACCAATCTGAAGCGCTAGGTCGCCAGTTCAAATCTGGCCAGTCCCGTTATCTCATTCCCTGGATAAAAATAATTAAACCAGTCCTTGAAATTTTATTGCGTAATAGTAATTTGTGGCGCAAGAAAAATATACACTCACATCAATACTGAACAGTTTTTAATAAAAATATTTTTTATGGCTTATTACTGGTTTAAAGCATTTCACTTAATTGGTGTTGTCGTTTGGTTTGCAGGATTGTTTTATTTGGTACGTCTATTTGTCTACCACGCAGAAGCCGAACAAGAGCCTGAACCCGCTCGTAGCATTCTTAAAAAGCAGTATGAATTGATGGAAACACGCCTCTACAACATCATTACTACTCCAGGAATGCTGGTTACCGTAGCAATGGCAATTGGTTTAATTTCTACTGAACCAGAAATCTTAAAATCAAGTTGGCTGCATATTAAGTTAACTTTTGTGGTGCTGCTTCTGGTTTATCATCATTTCTGTAAAAGAATTATGAAAAAACTAGCTGCGGGAGAATGTCAATGGACAGGACAGCAGTTTAGGGCATTAAATGAAGCACCGACAATCCTACTAGTACTGATTGTAATGTTGGCAGTGTTTAAAAATAATCTACCTTTAGATTCAACTACTTGGTTGATAGTCGCCTTGGTCGTCACAATGGTAGCTAGTATTCAACTTTATGCTAAAAAACGTCGTAAAGACAAAGAAAAGTTAGCGCAAAAAGAGCAGCAACCAGAATTTGCCTCTTCTAGTACTAAAGGATGAGGGATTAGGGATGAAGGATGAGGAATGAATAGTAATAAACTATTTCTAGTTATCTGATAAGTAATTCCCTATTCTTCATCACGATTAATAAATGTATTTAAAAAGCCTACGTCTGCGTTCATTTCGGAATTATGTTGATCGCCAGATAGAATTTACAGCCAGAAAAACCATTTTAGTTGGCAATAATGCTCAAGGAAAATCCAACTTATTAGAAGCAGTAGAGTTACTGGCAAGTCTCAAGAGTCATCGTACTAGTCGCGATCGCGAATTGGTTTTGGAAACAGCTAGTGCAGGTCAAATTGAAGCAACTATAGAACGAGCTTATGGCAGAAGCGAATTAAGTATTATTCTCCGTAAACAGGGAAGAAGAACTGTAGCACTCAACAAAGAAACTCTTCGTCGTCAACTAGATTTTTTGGGGATACTTAATGCAGTGCAATTTTCTAGTTTAGATCTAGATTTAGTCAGAGGCGCGCCAGATTCTCGACGTAATTGGCTTGATGGCTTATTAATTCAACTAGAACCAATATACGCCAGCATTTTACAACAATATAACCAAGTACTACGTCAGCGTAATGCTTTACTTAAAAAAATCCGTACCATTAGACAACAAACACCAGCAGAAACAGAAGAGTTTCTAAAAGACTATGAACCCCAATTAAGATTATGGGATGAACAACTAGCAGCAGCAGGTTCAAGGGTGACACGCCGACGTGCCAGAGTCATTGCGCGTCTTGCTCCTATTGCTCAATATTGGCACAAGCGCATTAGTGGCGAAACTGAACAACTAGAAATTAATTATTTACCCAACGTCGCCTGGACGGATGATGAACCCAATAAAGTACAACAAGCTTTCCTAAGTAAAATAGAACAGCGTCGTATTATCGAACAATTTCAGGGAAAAACCGTTGTCGGCATACATCGAGATGAAATAGAATTCATCATTAACCAAACTCCTGCTCGTTATTATGGCTCTCAAGGGCAACAACGTACTTTAGTTTTAGCCTTAAAGTTAGCAGAATTAAAATTAATTGAAGAAATAGTAGGTGAACCACCTTTATTACTATTAGATGATGTCTTAGCAGAACTAGATCCCAACCGACAAAAACAACTATTAGAAGTAATCGGCGATCGCTTTCAAACTATTATTACTACTACTCACATAGATTCTTTTTATCATGATTGGACTAAAGATTCACAAATACTAGTAGTTGAAGCAGGAGAAATCAGTGAAGTCTTAATTTAACAAAGAATAAGCCCTGGCTGACATCAACCAGGACTATTAATAAGTAAAAAGTAAAAAGTAGGAAGGTTTAGCTAGATTTCGTTACTTTTCCCAAATAATTTCCACTTTTTTTACGGGAAGCATGAGAGTATTAGTAGCCGTAAGGAAGATACTGATTAACATCAACTTGACCTTGAGTACTGTTTTGAACTGCATTTTGATCAATGTAGTTACCAGTGCCAATTGCAGCAGCTTCGTTAGCGTTTACTTGAACCGAAGTTTGAGCATCAGGAGTAGAAGGAACTCCATAAGCACCCAAGTCTAGTTGGTTTTGAACACTATTTTGGTCAGTGTTTTGGTGGATGAAGTTACCAGTGCCAATAGCAGCAGCAGAATTTGTGTTGTTTTGAATACTAGTTTGAGCGTCTTGAGCGAAAGCAGTTAAAGGAGCGAAAGCGATAATTGCAGTTAGAATACCTAATGTAGATTTTTTCATGATTTTAGACCTCGTAAAAATAAGATTTAGTGTGTGTTTTGCTTACATTTACTAATTACGACTGGTCTATTTTTTTATGCAAATTTGCTTTGAGGTTTCCTAAAAACAAAAAACTACTGGTTTCAAACTAGAAGTTGTTTAAGAGCTAACTGGCATAATACATTCAGGAGTATCATTTTTAGGGCTATTTACTCTATTACTAACTGGATATAGCTTTAAATTTACTTCAGGTAAAGCATTAAGTAATTGTTTTCTATCTAGCGAGACTTGCCCTTGCGCCTGACGGCGACGCGGGCTTCCTCGCTCTAATTCACCCAACCACGAATCATAATCTTGAGGCTGAATAATTACTGGCATTCGATGATGAACTTTGGCTGCTTCGGCATTTGCTTGAGTAGTGATAATAGTGCAAGTCATAAGCTCATCCTCCCCATCACTCCACGATTCCCAGAGTCCTGCGAGGGCCAACAGTTGGCTATCTTGCTGCTGAAAATAATAAGGTTGCTTTTCTTTAGTCCATTCATAGAATCCTGATACGGGAACTAAACAGGGTCTATATTTAAATGCTCCCCGAAAACTTTGTTTCTCTGCAACTGTCTCGGCACGAGCATTAATTAGATTGCCTTTCCAACTAGCGAGATTTTTGACCCAGTGAGGTATCAACCCCCACCGCATTTGTTCGAGAAAACGCTTGCCTTTATCAGTTTTCTTGATTGTCAGGATTGGTTGGGAAGGAGCAATATTATACCGAGAGGCAATAGATTGATTGACCTCTACTTCAAATTGTTGAGCTAAATCTGATGGGGTTGTATCTAGAGTAAATCGTCCGCACATAGCTGCAAAAAATAAATAACGGTACTGACTATCTTTAGTATAAAGATACTGTTCAGCTATAGCTCGATAAAATAATTCAGGACAAAGATAAAGACTTCTTGCATGAATCCTATAGACCTGGTTAAGTTTAAAAAAAAGAAAGGGGAAAAGGATTAATTTTGATTTGTAATTTATTTATGTAAGAGATGTCATCAACTATCGTTCACAACCCAAGAATTAAAATAACTTTATTCTGACTTCTGACTTCTGACTCCTGACTCCTGACTCCTAAATTCTATTTTCAAAACAGGTCTAAAGTACCGTTTTGTGCCAGCAGAATTAACAAATTAACAGATACAGACTGAACCTCCTCTTTATCAGTAAGATAACTAATCAGAGTAACTGCAAACTAACAACAGAAAATCGAGACTAGAGACAATTATGGATACTACACCACTGATATGTGATAACTATATCGATGGGAATTGGATTTCTGGGCAAACCACCAAAGAAAGTCGTAATCCTGCTGATTGGCGTGAAGTAGTAGCGACCTTTCCCAGTTCAAATGTCAATGATGTCAATATGGCAGTTGCAGCAGCTAGAAAAGCTTATAAAATTTGGCGACTTGTACCTGCTCCCGTTCGTGCAGAATTAGTGCATCGAGTCGGTGAAATATTACTACAACGCAAAGAAGAACTTGCCTATCTTATGAGCCGAGAAATGGGAAAACCCTTGACGGAATCTCTCGGTGACGTACAAGAAGGAGTTGACTGCGCTTTCTACTATGCTGGTGAAGGTCGTCGTCTGTTCGGTCAAACCACTCCTTCAGAGTTGAATAATAAGTTTGCCATGACCATGCGCGTACCAGTTGGTGTTTGTGCGCTGATTACCCCTTGGAATTTTCCCATTGCTATACCTTGTTGGAAAGCTTTGCCTGCTCTTGTGTGTGGTAATACCATTATTCTCAAACCCGCTCAAGATACTTCTGCCTGTGCAACCATGCTCACAGAAATTTTTCATCAAGCTCAATTGCCTCCTGGGGTTATTAACTTGATTCATGGATCGGGTGAAATAGTAGGTAGAGCATTGCTAGAACATCCAGATATAGATTTAGTATCTTTTACAGGTTCTTCTACTACAGGTGCGGAAATTGGTGCTACCTGCGGGCGTACTCATAAGCGTGTATGTTTGGAACTAGGGGGAAAAAATGCCCAAATTGTCATGGAAGATGCCGATCTAGAATTAGCACTCGAAGGAGCATTATGGGGAGCGTTTGGAACTACAGGTCAACGCTGTACTGCTACTAGTCGCCTGCTTCTCCACCGCGATATCAAAGCGGAATTTACAGCTAAATTACTAGAACAAACTAGTAAGTTGTGTCTTGGTGCTGGTGCAGATGTCCAAACACAAGTAGGGCCTTTGGTTAATTCATCGCAATTAGAGCGAGTCAAGCATTATTTAGAAGTTGCTCGTAGCGAAGGAGCAAAATTGCTTATTGGTGGAGAAGCACCCACAGAAGAAAAGTTCGAGCATGGCTATTTCTTTTTACCAACTATATTGGATGCAGTTACACCAACCATGAGAATTGCTCGCGAAGAAATATTTGGCCCCGTGTTGGCTTTAATAGAAATTGATTCTTTTGAAGAAGCGATCGCCATTCTCAACGATACAGATTATGGTCTATCTTCGTCAATTTATACCAGAGATGTAAATCGTGCGTTTGTGGCAATGCGAGATATTGAAGCAGGAATTACCTATATCAACGGCCCGACAATTGGGGCTGAGGTGCATCTGCCTTTTGGAGGGGTTAAACAGACAGGTAACGGTCATCGCGAAGCTGGTAATGCAGCCTTAGATGTTTTTACAGACTGGAAGACTATTTACGTCGATTTTTCTGGTCGTCTGCAACGCGCTCAAATTGATAATCGCTAGTAGGAGAAGTTTAGTTTTTAAGCGATCGCTGAATCTACAAAAATACGTAATCTTTAAATACTACACTTTGACGTGCGGAAGGTGGGCTTCAAAATTCACTTCCGTCCTATTCTTCAGCCAACCCTACTTAAAATTTCTGAGACGATCGCTTCTGGTTCAAGAGTAACATCAATAGCTATAACGGATTCTGGTTCTTCTAAGGTTTCAAATTGACTACGAAGCAAGTCTTCACCCATAAAATGCCCTTGACGCTGTTTGATTCTAGCTTGGATACTAGTATAGTCACCACGCAGATAGATAAAAACTACATCAGGATGATTATTACTTAAAATATGTCGATAATTTGATTTGAGGGCGGAACAGGCTAAAATTCCCGACTGTTGGTTTTGTAAAGTCTCAGCAATTAACTGTTGTAGCTTTTGTAACCAAGGAGCGCGATCGCTATCTGTCAAAGGAATACCACGGTTCATTTTCTCGATACTTGCCTGGGGATGAAAATCGTCGGCATCGTAAAAAGCCCAGCCAGTGCGATCTCTTAAAAGTTTCCCAATGGTCGATTTTCCCGAACCAGAGACCCCCATAATCACATAAAACATACAAATTAAAGTTAAGAATTAACGGTAGACTATATATCTAAACATTGATTTAAATTTTTTTCTAATTATTCAAATTTTATGAGCGCGACTCCAAAAATCTCCCCTGCTACAACTTATGATGTGGTGGTTATCGGTTCTGGTATTGGTGGTTTGGTAACAGCTACCCAACTAGCAGCCAAGGGAGCAAAAGTTTTAGTTTTAGAACGTTATCTAATTCCTGGTGGTAGTGGCGGATATTTTGAGCGAGAAGGATATCGTTTTGATGTTGGTGCATCAATGATTTTTGGTTTTGGTGACAAAGGCACAACTAATCTTTTGACTCGTGCTTTAGAGGCGGTAGATATGAAAATCGAAACTATTGCCGATCCTGTACAAATTCACTACCATTTACCAGATGCTCTAGAACTAAAGGTGCATCGTGACTATGAAGCTTTTTTACAAGAATTAATTGCCAAATTCCCCCACGAAGCCAAAGGGATACGCGGTTTTTATGACGAATGTTGGGATGTATTTAACTGTCTCAACTCTATGGAGTTACTCTCTTTAGAAGAACCTCGCTATTTGATGCGTGTATTTTTCCAAAAACCTTTATCCTGTCTGGGTTTGGCAAAATATTTACCAGTTAATGCAGGTGATATTGCTCGTAAACATATTAGTGATCCTAAGCTACTTAAGTTTATTGATATGGAGTGCTATTGCTGGTCAGTTGTTCCTGCTGCCAAAACACCGATGATTAATGCGGGTATGGTATTTAGCGATCGCCATTATGGAGGTATTAATTATCCCAAGGGAGGTGTTGGTCAAATTGCTCAAAAGCTAGCGGACGGTTTAACTAAAGCTGGAGGAGAAATTAAATATCAAGCCAGAGTTACTAATATCTTGCTAGAGAATGGTAGAGCAGTAGGGGTAAAAATAGCCGATAATACGGAATATAGAGCCAAAAGAATTATTTCTAATGCTACTCGCTGGGATACCTTTGGCAAACTTCTACCTCCAGAATTTACTCCCCAGAAAGAAAAAAGATGGCGGAAAAGATATCAAAAATCTCCCAGTTTCCTCAGTTTGCACTTAGGAGTAGATGCCAAAGTTTTACCTCAAGGCACAGAATGTCATCATATTCTGCTAGAAAATTGGGACAAAATGGAGTCAAGCGAAGGCACGATCTTTGTCTCTATACCTACCCTCCTCGATCCGAGTTTAGCCCCTGAAGGGCATCATATTATTCATACTTTTACTCCCAGTTGGATCGAAGATTGGCAAGGATTATCTCCTCAAGAATATCAAGAGAAAAAAGAGGCTGCTGCTGCTAACTTAATTGAGCGTCTAGAAGCTATTTTTCCTGGACTATCCGCAGGCTTAGATTACCAAGAAGTAGGTACACCTCGTACCCATCGCCGTTTTTTAGGTAGAGAAGATGGTACTTATGGCCCTATTCCTCGTCGTAAGTTGGCTGGTTTATTAGGGATGCCTTTTAACCGTACTAGTATCCCTGGCTTATATTGTGTTGGGGATAGTACTTTTCCTGGTCAAGGCTTGAATGCTGTTGCCTTTTCAGGGATGAGTTGTGGGCATCGTGTAGCGGTAGATTTAGGATTATGAGGAGTTCCAATCCCTTTGATCGTTAGTTTACTCCCATCCTAATAAGCTAGCTAATAATGCTTTTTGAGCGTGCATACGGTTTTCTGCTTGATCCCAAACGCGCGATCGCTCGCTTTCAATTGCCTCAGCCGTAATTTCTTCGCCTCGATGGGCAGGTAAGCAGTGCAGGATAATAGCTTCGGGGTCAGCATGAGCGATTAGTTGTTGATTGACTTGATAAGGTTGAAAAATAGGAATTCTTTGATCGGCAGAATCTTCTTGTCCCATACTTGCCCAAACATCTGTATAAACTACCTGCGCTCCTTCAACGGCAGCAATAGGATCTTGAGTGATGATAATTTCTGATTTACCTGAAGCAATTGACTCGGCACGTTTGACAATTTCAGGTTTTGGTTCATAACCCTTGGGAGCAGCAATTCTAATATTTAGACCTGTTAGCGCACCACCTAACAAAAGAGAATGAGCCATGTTATTACCATCTCCCAAATAGCTTAAGGTTTTACCCTGTAGCGAGCCAAAACACTCTTTAACTGTCAGCAAATCTGCCAAAATTTGACAGGGATGTTCTAAATCGGTTAAAGCGTTAATAATTGGAATTTGAGCATAGCTAGCAAAGGTTTCTAAATCCGCTTGTTTAAAAGTACGGATAGCCAAAATATCCAAATAACGATCTAAAACCCTAGCAGTATCTTCGATAGGTTCACCACGACCTACTTGAGTTACATTGGGATTAAGATCAATTACCTGTCCTCCCAACTGATACATTGCCACACTAAAAGATACTCTGGTACGAGTTGAAGCTTTGTAAAATAATAATCCTAAAACTTTTTTACACTGAATTACTAACTCCTGACTTTTTAGCTGTCGAGCGAGTTCTAATAAATCTGTAATTTCTTCAGTGGTTAAGTCAGCAGTCCCCAGTAGATCTCTTCCTTGAAGCTGTTTCATCTTGCCAATTTGTTAATCTTGTTAGCCTAGAGCTATGTATAAAGCTGAGATAGAAACCATTTATTCTAAGACCAAAAGTAGACTTTAATCAACTAAAGTTAACTAGAGAAAATGTTACAACGGTAATAATTAACGTTGTTGGTCTGAGGCTTTATTGGCAGATTTTCGCATAATGTTCTTTTTTTTCACTCACTCCTTTATTCGCTTAAATTTGCCAAATCGTCATTCTCGGCAATTCTGGTCTTACTTGGTTATGGGAATAGTGCAGATAGGATGCTGTGTAAGTTTTGTGGCGGGTGAGGCGAAAAAAGTAGTAGCAGCAGAAGATGTGATTTTAAACTATGGAGTTTTAGAATTTCCTGTCTCTGTCAAATCTTTAGAAATCTATGCCCAAACGGGTAAAATCTCAGGCGAATTAAAAAGTTATGCAGGATTGCTCACCCCTGAACAATTAAAACAGTTTAAAGTAGGTTTAACTACCAGTGCCGATTTTAATCATTTAGCGATCGCGCAATTTCTTTATTCTTTTCAAGGGGAGAAAATATTAGAACAAGTTGGACGTGTAGTTGAGACTAAAGCTCGCCAGCCAGGATTTTATGCGATTCGTTCCGCCTTGATTTTGGCAGCAGCAGACACAGCTAATGGTGGACTAACTCCGCTTAACTTTCTCAAAAAATTTCCTACTAAGACCCTGCGTATTGATTCTGGGCAAGGATTAAAAATAATTAATGATTTAAGTCGAGTTGTGCAGCACAATAATCAGGCGATCGCTGCTGTACAAGCAGAAGCTTTGAAGGAAAGGCAGAATCAGACTGTAGATGCATTCAAGAGCCAAAATTCAGATTTATTAATGCCAGGTAAATATGCTTATCGTCGACAGCTATTAAAAATGGTTGATCAAAAACGCGAGCGCACTTTGACTGTCGAACTTTATTTACCCAAAACCCCAAAAAATCGTCCCTTGCCACTGATCATTATCTCTCATGGTTTGGGTGGAGATTTAACTACTTTTGCCTATTTTGCTCAACATCTTGCCTCTTACGGGTTTGCTGTTGCTGTACCCGAACATCCAGGTAGTAGTGGTAAACAAATTCAAGCATTATTAAGTGGTTTAGATAATGATGTCACACCACCAGCAGAAATAATTGATCGTCCTTTAGATATCAAGTTTTTACTTAATTATTTAGCCAAAAACTATAGCAAGCAAATTGATACTAATAATGTTGGGATGATTGGACAGTCTTTTGGTGCTTATACTACCTTGGCACTCGCAGGTGCAAAATTAAATTGGTCAACTTTAGAACGAGATTGTTTTAACTCTGATGATTCTTGGAACTTATCTCTACTAATACAATGTTTGGCATTACAGATCCCCAAAATCAATACCCAAGTGGAACTGCAAGACGAGAGAATTAAGGCAGCGATCGTTATTAACCCCTTGGTTAGTTCTGTGTTTGGCAAGGAAAATTTAAGCAAAATCGGCATTCCGTTAATGATCGTATCAGGCAGTGCCGATCCAGTTACTCCTGCTTTAACAGAGCAAATCACCCCTTTTACTTGGCTGACTACTTCTCAAAAGTATTTAGTATTACTTCAAGGGGCAACTCATTTTTCTACCTTGGCTGAATCTTCTGGTAGTATTCCTGTTCCTGCGCAAGCGATCGGCCCTGATCCCAAAATTGCTCAACGTTATATTAAACAATTGGGTCTAGCATTTTTTAGTAATTATGTAATTCATCAATCAGAATATGCTGATTATTTAAATGCTGAATATGGCTCTGTAATCAGTAACGAGCAAATGCCTTTAAGTTTGATTACATCTCTGGACTTGGAATCTTTAAAGCTAAAATTGACTCAATCAGAATAAGCTGTTACGCATTCAAACTGCATATTATTCGTATAAGGAAAAAACTCTTA
>CAYMWC010000211.1:0-10367 GCA_964393695.1 uncultured Pleurocapsa sp. | reverse complement strand
AACTGGTTTTCTCACTGTTGCTACTGTCCTTTATAAGACTGAAAACCGCTGTATAATGTTTTAGAGATGATAAACTATATTGCTCTATAGTTTCACAGAGTAATTTACAGCGAAGAAAGTCTGGAGCGTAACTTGGGGTAATAATAGCAAAACTATAGTTATTATTCATATTTTTAAAATTAGTAATACTAATTATCGACATTTTTAACAAATAACGTAATTATTGTAAATCAAAGGTTTGTATTTATTTTAAAGTTTTTTTATATTTATTTTAAAGTTTTGATAAAGCAGTTTATTTGCATTAAGCTTTTTAAGCTATTACAATATTTTAGGCGATCTAAAATGTTATACAAATAGACCTAAAATATACTATTTGTCAAATTCAATTACAATCCAAAAAAGCAGCAATAACAGCAATTTTTTGTCTTATTAATTTATAAACTGCTATAAGATTAATCAAGAGGTCAAATAATTAAAAATTTCCAATTATAGCTATGACATTGACTGATATTTCGCTACTTAAACACACTTTGAAAGAATGGGCGATCGCAGTTGAAGCTTTAACTACAGGTAAAACCATTGTCTTATTACGCAAAGGCGGTATCCAGGAAGCAGGTTTTCAGGTAAAGCATGATTTTGTGTGGTTATATCCAACCTACGAACATCAAAAACCCCATTTACTAAAACCAGAATACACTTCAGAGGTTGTACCTGTAGAGTCGGGTTGGCATCCAGAAACAGTCACAATTAAAAGTTGTGCTGAAATAACCGATGTTTTACCAATTACAAATTCCCAACAGGTAGAAGCATTACAGCCGTATCATATTTGGAATAAACAAATGATTAGCGATCGGCTGCAATGGAAGCCTCAGAAGCCTTTGAACGTTTTATTACTAAAAGTTTATCGTCTACCTAAACCCCAAGTTATCTCCTACGATAATGCCTATGCTGGTTGTAAATCCTGGATAGATCTAGTTAAACCAATTTCTACTGATAACTTGATTCCAGTCATGGAAAATGAGCAATATAACCAAAAAGTTGCACAAATTAAGCAATTAATAATTGATGCTTGATTAAGATTTTTAGAGTCATAAATATTTCCCAATGCCTGCAAGTTTTGGTGTACTCTACTATAATGTATAGTAATTATAGTAAAAATTACTATAATTGCGCATTAAACTATAACTTTTAAAATCAGGACTATTAATTAATATGTTTGCGACTGCAACACCTAAAGTAAATTCCCATGACATTCCCAGGGATCTATTTGGCGCAATTCAAGAACTAAAAAAAGAGCTTAAGGCAGTAGTTTTAGCTCATTACTATCAAGAGCCAGATATCCAAGATATTGCCGACTATTTAGGTGATTCTTTAGGTTTATCACAGCAGGCTGCCAATACTGATGCAGAGGTAATTGTCTTTGCAGGAGTACATTTTATGGCAGAGACAGCGAAAATTCTTAATCCTGATAAATTAGTATTATTACCAGATCTAGAAGCTGGTTGCTCTCTGGCTGATAGTTGCCAACCAGAAGCTTTTAAAGCTTTTAAAGCGAAATATCCCGATCATTTAGTTATTTCCTATATAAACTGTAGTGCGGAAATCAAAGCTCTGAGCGATATTATCTGTACTAGTTCTAATGCAGTTAAGATAGTTAATCAGATTCCTGAAGATCAGCCCATCATTTTTGCTCCAGATCGTAATTTAGGTCGTTATGTCAGCGAACAAACAGGTAGAGATTTAGTCTTATGGCAGGGTAGCTGTATTGTTCACGAAACTTTTTCGGAAAGAAGAATTATTGAATTAAAAGTCGAACATCCTACAGCCGAAATAATCGCTCACCCTGAATGTGAAGCACCTGTTTTACGTCACGCAGACTATATTGGTTCAACGACTGCTTTACTAAATTACTGTCAGCAAAGTCAGAGCGATAAATTTATTGTTGCTACTGAACCTGGTATTATTCATCAAATGGCAAAGGCATCCCCTCATAAGCATTTTATCCCTGCACCAGCTATAAATAATTGTGCGTGTAATGAATGCCCTTATATGCGCTTGAATACTTTAGAAAAACTTTATCTGGCGATGAAAAACCGAACTCCAGAAATTACACTACCAGAAGATATTCGCTTGGAGGCACTAAAACCAATTAAGAGGATGTTAGAAATGTCGTCAATTACGACGGGGACAAGCCAACGTAGCAGCTTTCGTAAGAAGCTTAGAGCTTAGAGCTTAGAGGCGGGCTGTGGTTGTAGGTTTCCTGCGACCTTGATAAGCCCCATCTACGAACAGTTTATACTAAATCCGTTTTTGAAAACATACTTTCCCGTCGAGAGTTTGAATTAGGCTACAATTCTAGTGCCTAGTGCAAGCGTGCCTAGTGCCTAACCTCAACTTTTAAATAGCGTATCTAAACAGGATTTAGTATTACTTATCGGTTTCATACCTTAAAATTAGCAACGTCAAAAAAAAAATAGTGCCGTCGAATCCTAAGATTGTACTCAAAACAGCACAACCATAGAAGCCAGACGACACAGTTTTAGTCTGTTAAATAAATATTGGTAAATACCGCCATTTATTATGAGATTTTGTCTTAGTAAGCAAGACCCATACTGCGAGTAGTTTCCGCTCCTAAATAGACGCGGATACTCAAAAAGTCGGTAGGACAAGCCGTTTCACAACGTTTGCAACCTACACAGTCTTCTGTACGAGGAGAAGAGGCAATTTGACCAGCTTTACAGCCGTCCCAAGGTACCATCTCCAATACGTCAGTAGGACACGCTCTAACGCACTGGGTACACCCAATGCAAGTATCATAAATTTTGACGCTATGGGACATTAGAATATAAGCTCCAACTGCGAATGTTCTTTGATCGTATTCTAAATATAATCAAGGGCTAGTTTACCCTATGGGGATATTCTCACTCGGCAAAAGACCAGATAACTTTAAATTCTGTAACAACTTGAGCAGGTTGTTTACTGATTTATTTAATAAATTTAATATTTTTTAAGTATGAACACTGTGTAGAGGGTGGATTTTTAGACTTTTGTTCCCTGCGGTTACAGGCAGAGAAAAAGGCAGGGTTTCTTTCTATCTCCATATTCCTGCCTTTGTTGATAATTAAACTTAGCTTGCTAGCTCTAGCGATCGACTGAACCCATGATAATATCCACACTACCAAGAATGGGCATGATATCGGCTACTTTGACTCCTTTAAGCAATTGTGGGAGAATTTGCAGATTATTAAAGTCAGGGGCGCGAATTTTCCAACGCCAAGGAAAGACGTTATCATTACCAACAATAAATATTCCTAGTTCACCCTTACCACTTTCGAGACGAACATAATGTTCTCCCGTAGGAATTTTAAAGGTAGGCGCAACTTTTTTCGCTATATATTGATATTCAAAGTCATTCCACTTTGATTTGCGACCTTCAGCTAGCCGTTTGGCTTCTAGGTTTTCGTAAGCACCACCAGGAATACCTTTTAATGCCTGACGAATAATTTTGACTGATTCGCGCATCTCACGGACTCGAACTAGGTAGCGAGCAAAACAATCTCCCGCACTTTCCCAATGAACATCCCAGTCAAAATCGTCGTAACATTCGTAATGATCGACTTTCCGTAAATCCCACTTGACCCCAGAAGCTCTCAGCATTGGCCCTGATAAACCCCAATTAATTGCCTGATCACGAGTGACAGTACCGACTCCTTCGACACGACGGCGGAAAATTGGATTGTTAGTAATTAGTTTTTCATATTCGTCAATTTTAGGATCGAAGTAATCACAAAAATCATGACATTTATCAATCCAACCGTAGGGTAAATCTACCGATACTCCACCAATACGGAAATAGTTATTGTTAATTAATCTCTGTCCAGTAGCAGCTTCCCAAAGATCGTAAATTAACTCCCGTTCACGGAAGATATAGAAAAAAGGAGTTTGTGCGCCCACATCTGCCATAAATGGCCCTAACCATAATAAGTGATTAGCAATGCGGTTTAACTCCAGCATGATTACTCGAATATACTGGGCGCGTTTGGGTACTTCAATCCCTGCGAGTTTTTCAGGTGCATTAACGGTAATTGCTTCATTGAACATCCCTGCTGCATAGTCCCAACGGCTGACATAGGGAACATACATAACGCTGGTACGACTTTCCGCAATCTTTTCCATTCCGCGATGAAGATAACCGATGACTGGTTCGCAATCGATTACATCTTCCCCATCAAGAGTCACAATGAGACGTAAAACGCCATGCATTGAGGGATGATGCGGGCCCATGTTCAGAATCATGGGTTCGGTTCTAGTTTCTATTTGTGCCATAAATCAGCAATATTTCTTTTCTTAAGAAATTTATTTATTCTTCCTGCTACAGTTTCTATCTTATCGAGTTTTACAAACCGATACGAACTAAAATTTCGTGATTGTCCCAAAATTTGGGTGAATAGTTCTCAAGCTTAATTGCTAGATCTTTAAGTTTTATAATTAATTTCTAATAAATTTAATGATTATTAAAGACAGTTAGGACAATTGAAAACTGCGCTAACTGCTAGGTTATAGGTGTAGTACTCAGTAACTTATGAATTTTATCTAGAATAACATTTTATCTAGAATAACAATAGTGAAGGAGACAAGAGTTATTTATACAAAATCCGATTTTGAAAATCTATTTTCCCCTAGGAGTTTACATTAAGCTAAAATTCTTTTGACTTTTGACTTTTGACTTAACTCAACTTTTAATAGTGTATTTTAACAGGATTTAGTATTACTCTCTCTCCTCTCGAGTTTATAGTTAGAATACAAAAATCATGGCTACTTTACAACGAAAAAGGTTAGAAAATACAGAGGGGGATTTCTACGTCGATTCTAGCTGTATTGATTGTGATACCTGCCGTTGGATGGCACCAGCTATTTTTAATCGTCAAGCATCTCAGTCTGCGGTTTATAAACAACCAACAACAGATAAAGAAAGACTGCTGGCAATGCAAGCTCTTTTAGCTTGTCCTACCGCTTCTATTGGTACAGTAGATAAACCCACAGATATTAAGCAAGTACAGCAAACATTTCCTATACCAGTAGAAGACAATGTTTATCACTCTGGTTATCATTCTGAAGCCTCTTATGGTGCTGCCAGTTACTTTATTCAAAGACGAGAAGGTAATGTCCTCATTGATTCCCCTCGGTTTACTCCACCTCTAATTAAA
The DNA here is from genome assembly GCA_964393695.1 of uncultured Pleurocapsa sp. Lineage (GTDB taxonomy): Bacteria > Cyanobacteriota > Cyanobacteriia > Cyanobacteriales > Xenococcaceae > Waterburya. The sequence continues at coordinate 5,160 of CAYMWC010000211.1, read as the reverse complement.
CGTTTAGAAGCATTAGGTGGTATCAAATATCTCTATCTCACTCATCAAGACGATGTTGCCGATCATCAAAAGTTTCATGAACATTTTAATTGCGATCGCATCTTACACCAAGATGACATCCAACCATCTACCCAAGAAGTAGAAATTCAGCTATCTGGTACAGAAGTAGTAGAATTGACTCCAGATATCCTAATTATTCCTCAACCTGGTCATACCAAAGGACACACCGTTTTACTTTATAAAAACAAATTTTTATTTACAGGGGATCATTTAGCTTGGTCGCCCTATCTCAACAATCTTTACGCATTTAAGGGTTTTTGCTGGTATTCTTGGTCAGAACAAATCAAATCAATGGAAAAACTGGCTCAATACTCTTTTGAATGGGTATTACCTGGTCATGGTCGTCGCTATCACGGCGATTTAGATACCACTAAAGAACAGATACAGCAATGTATTAAATGGATGAAACAACAATAGCAACTTAATTTTCTTCAAACATCAAGATTTATAATTAATTTATAATAAATTTAATGATTATTAAAGATTGTGTTACTGGTTTCGACTATGATCATTGGTGAAATGCTTTGAGCGAAATCAGGATCATGGTGGTTATTGAAGATACAGTCAGTTCTCTTTTAGAGCCTTTCCAACGTTTTGGCGTAAACTTGGGTTTAATACGAATTCAAAAGCTACTAGCAGATCTAGGCAATCCTCAAAAACAAGTACCGATCATCCACGTTGGAGGCACTAATGGTAAAGGGTCGGTTTGTGCTTATTTATCATCCATTTTAACTGAAGGCGGGTATAGAGTTGGACGTTACACCTCACCTCATTTAGTAGACTGGACAGAAAGAATTCACTTGAACGAACAAGCGATCGCGAATTCGACTCTAGTTGAAATTTTACGGGATATTCAGAAGGTTATTGATCCTGATAGTGAAAGTCCGACTCAGTTTGAAGTGATTACAGCAGCAGCCTGGCTCTATTTTGCTCGCTCTAAAGTAGATATTGCGGTCATGGAAGTAGGTTTAGGTGGTAGATTAGATGCTACTAATGTTTGCGATCGCCCTTTGATTAGTATTATTACTTCTCTCAGTCGCGAACATTGGCAACGTTTAGGCCCTACTCTAGCTGATATTGCCTGGGAAAAAGCAGGTATCATTAAACCTAATTGTCCTGTCATTGTTGCTCAACTGCCCCCCACAGCCAAAGAAGTAGTAGCAGCTAGAGCCAAAGACTTAAATGCCCCAATTACTTGGGTTAAACCAGCTAAGGAAGTTAATATTGCCTTGAATAACCATGCTAACTGGGCAAAATATGAGGATCTCGAATACCCTTTACCTTTACTAGGAGAAGTCCAGCTAACTAATTCCGCTCTGGCGATCGCTGCTATTAAAACTCTACAACAGCAGGGATGGGCAATTCCTGAACTAGCAATTCAAACAGGAATGAATAAAACTCGCTGGTCAGGAAGACTACAATGGACAACCTGGAAAAATCACCCTCTATTAATTGATGGCGCACATAATCCCGCAGCAGCCCAAGCTCTCAGAAAATATATCGACACTCTTAAACGTCCTATAATCTGGGTGATTGGTATGTTATCTACCAAAGATCATCAAGACATTCTACAAGTCTTATTAAAACCGCAAGATGAGCTACACTTAGTACCTGTTCCTGACCATAGTAGTGCTGAACCCAAGGAATTAGCAACTTTAGCCAAGCAAGTTTGTCCTCGTTTGAGTAGGTGCGAAACTTACGACAACCTGTTTGCAGCGTTGGATATTGCTTTAGAGTCAGTAGAAAAATCGACAGATGACAAGTTGGTTGTTTTGTGTGGTTCTTTGTATTTAATTGGTTACTTTTTTCAAAAGTCAAAATAAAGTTATTTGGCTTTATTTTCAATGCTTTTTTCCAACTCCATATAAGGAACAAGCCAAACCACGTCATAGGGCTGCAAAACCAAAGACAACTTTTGCTGTTTAACTCTCCAACCTCTGTTACCGATTAAATCATACCAATAATTATCTTCTGGCGAAGGACAAACAACCGACTCACAGTTATCTAATTTTAGTTGGGCTAAAGGAATTTTCAATTGACAATTTTGGTTAGAAATATTAGTAATAGTTAAAATATGTTCTTGATAGTCAGGGGAAACTCTGAGAACAATAAAACATTTGTCGTTAAGAGTCAGAATTTGTTGTTCTCCTTGGGGATGGAAAGCGCGTTGTCGTACTCGAATTTCTAGTAATTTACCTAAAGCTGTAGTTAATTGGGATAATTTAGAATTGGGTACTTTTAATTCCTCATATAGGGTGGTTTCAGAAATTATCTGGCGGTTGATATCCCGTTTAGACTTAGTTTTAATTGCTGTGTCTACATCATTACTAGTCCCAATTAAGCCATGTAAATAAATTCCTGGTACACCTTTTAACACTAAAGCGATACTACGAGAGGCTACAAAACGTTTAATTTGAATCTCTAATGGCTCATCCCCACTCTCGAAATTTAAAGCACTAAACCAGGTTGTATTAATTTCGTAAGGTTCGTCCTGACCATTTGTGCCTGTACGATAGGAGATAAAAGCACCATGTTCTCTAGCTCTACTGGTTAGATATTGAATCTCTTCAGTCGGCAGAATATTTTTAACTCCCATTAAGCCAATACCATCATGAGTATCCAAAATATTGAGATAGGTGCAAGCTTTGGCTGGAAATTCCAAGTTTTTTGCCCACTGAGCTAAAGCTGTTGTATTCTCACGATAAAAAGTATGTAGTACAAGGGGAGGGAGCGCAAAATTATAGACCATCTGGGCTTCATCTTCCCCATTGCCAAAATAAGCAATATTCTGTTCGTGAGGAATATTAGTTTCTGTAATTAAAGCCACACCAGGGGCAACTATATCAAAAATATCGCGAAATAGTTTAATTGTTTCGTGGGTTTGCTTTAAGTTGGCACAAGAAGTTCCAGGAATTTCCCAGAGATAAGTAACAGCATCTAAACGAATTAAATCTGCTCCTCGACGGACGTATAGCAATAGGGTTTCAATTATCCATAGTAATACTTTGGGGTTACGGTAATTTAAATCTACTTGATCGGCAGAAAAGGTAGTCCAAACCCAAATAGGCCCATTAATGCTTTGGAATTTAGTTAAGACATCGCTGGTACGTGGACGTACAATTAATTTACGATCTTCAGGACTCAATTCATCAGGAGAAAGATAAACATTAGCAATATCCTGATATTCGGGGTTGCCATTGAGTAGTTTTTGAAAAGCCTTACTTTTAGACGAAGTATGATTACAGACAGCATCAAACATCATTTGGTAAGAATCGCCAATTTCAGCAATATCTGTCCAAGAACCTAATTGCGGATCTACTGTCTTAAAATCAGTTACAGAAAATCCTCGATCTGAAGAATAAGGAAAAAAAGGCAAAATATGCAGGGTGTTGATTGCTTTTTTAAAGTTTGGTACTTTCTCTAGAATATGAACCAAACTAGCTAGAGGCGAAGATGTTTCGCTACGCAGGAGATCTCCATAGGTGATTAGGATCACATCTTGTTCGCTAAAACGCTCTTCAGGCACAATATCTTGTTCGGCTGCAATTCTAGCAGGTGGTTTGTGAGCATAATAAACTTTTAAGATTCGCTCTAGTTCAGGTAGGTATTGCTGCGCTTCTTCTTCTCCATAAAGAAAACACAAGCGGTCAAAGATTTTACGACGGGCTTCAGGCGGTATTTCTAGCAGTGGTCGATAGTAATCTGGGTATTCCCAGTGGCGAATTTTTGTCCAATGTTTTGATTCAGAGGTAGAAGTTATCTCTGCTGTCTCTGCTGATGTAACGCTAATTTTCTGACTAGCAACCATGCTTGTTTTTTCTTATTTGTAACTAAACTAAACAATTTAACAAAAAAAATTCCACAAGACTGCGGATGAACACAACAACAAAAAAAGTCTTGTTGACCATGCTAAGTATTTAATTTCAAAATCTTGATTCCTTGTCAGCCCTAGGGAAATTTTGTCACCAAACTGTAGTTTAACCTGCCTTTAACTCTAGGGAAATGGCTTTTATATTATAATTCTTGTAATTTTTTAAAGAAACTTGAAGTTAACCTGACCCATGAAATACATCGTCGTCACTGACTTAGACGGAACTCTCTTAGATCATCAGACCTACGAGTTTACCCCTGCTAAGAAAGCGATCGCACAATTACAACAGCAGCAAATTTCTATTATTCTTAACTCTAGTAAAACTCAAGCAGAAATCTCAGCAATTAGAAGCAAATTAAATAATCAAGAACCTTTTGTTTGTGAAAATGGTGGAGTTATATGTGGTCTTGATTCTGCAACAGATATTCAACATTTAGGAATACCGAGACAGGAATTTTTAGACAGTTTACGATCGATTAAACAAAAATTACAGCTTAATTATCAAGGATTTGCTGAAGCAACAGTAGAGGATGTAGTAAGGTGGACAGGACTGACTGTAACAGCAGCGCAACAAGCAATGCAGCGAGAGGCTACTGAACCTTTATTATGGCAGGATACAGAACAGGCATTAAGCAATTTTCGCCAAGAATTAGAGCAGTTAGGATTGCAATGTGTTAAGGGTGGACGCTTCTATCATGTTATGGGCATTTTTAACAAGGCAAGTTGCTTTAGCAAGTTAAAAGCATATTATTCTCAAGGAAATTCAGAAGAGATTGGTATTATTGCTTTGGGAGATAGTCCCAACGATTTGCCAATGTTAGAACAAGCTGATCATGCAGTTGTTATTCCTACTGCTAAAGAAACAAATTTATCACTTAATCATAATTCTGTATTTTTTGCTACTCAACCTGGCCCTGCTGGTTGGCAGTCAGGTATCGAAAATCTATTAAAAAGCATATTATAAGTACATTTAAGAAAATTTGTTGAGTTCAACAAAACAGTTTTAAAACTTTCTTTTAGATATATTTTTAGATATGTAGTTTATTTAGGGGAGGTGTAAAATCGCTGACTTTTTCCAAAATGGAGAGATAACCACTTTACATGATTTACACAACCGTTCTGTTGCCTCCTTAGAAGCCGAACTGTTGCAGATCTCGAAGACTTCAAGTCCTATGGCACTAGTACACTTCGGCTTAAATAAACCAACCATTAAATAGCTAAAACTTTGC